>JAAUOP010000019.1 GCA_012034805.1 Synechococcales cyanobacterium CRU_2_2
GTCTCCCTCGCCGGAAAGTACCGCCTGATCGATATCCCGGTCAGCAACTGTATCAATTCCAATATCTTTAAGATTTATGTCCTGACCCAGTTCAATTCGGCCTCACTCAACCGTCATGTCTCCCGCACCTACAACAACTTAGGGGGCTTCAGCGATGGATTTGTCGAAGTGCTCGCAGCCCAGCAAACCCCTCAAAACCCAGCTGGTTCCAAGGCACCGCCGATGCCGTTCGGCAGTACATCGGTCTGTTTTCCGACTGGGATGTGGACGAATTCATCATTCTTTCCGGTGACCATCTCTATCGGATGGATTATTCCGAGTTTGTTCAGGCTCACCGGGACAGTGGTGCAGACATTACGCTCTCGGTGGTTCCCATTGATGAAGCTCGGGCTTCAGATTTTGGCCTGATGAAAATTGACGACCAAGGCCGCGTCACCGACTTTAGCGAAAAACCCAAAGGCGAGGCCCTCAAGGCGATGCAAGTCGATACGACGGTGCTGGGTTTAGATGCCGAAGCCGCCCAGACGAAGCCCTACATCGCCTCCATGGGTATTTACGTGTTCAAGAAGCAGGCCCTGATTGATCTGCTCGACAAGTTCCCCAACCAAACGGATTTTGGTAAGGAAATCATTCCTTCTGCTGCGGGTAACTATCGGCTCCAAGCCTATTTGTTCGATGGCTATTGGGAAGACATTGGGACGATTAAGGCATTCTATGACGCCAACTTGGCCTTGACTCAGCAGCCCGAGCCGTTTTTTAGCTTTTACAGCGACACAGCACCGATCTATACCCGTAGCCGCTTTTTGCCCCCCAGCAAAATGGCGGACTGTCAGATTACCCAGTCCATGGTGGCCGAGGGCTGCATTCTGAGAAATTGTCGGATTCATCACTCGGTTTTGGGGGTGCGATCGCGGGTCGGTGAGGGCAGTGTCATCCAAGATTCCTTGCTCATGGGTGCGGATTCCTATGAAAACCAGACGGAACGTGGCAGAAACCAAACCGCAGGCAGTATTATTCCTTACGGCATTGGCTCAAACACCACGATTCGTCAGGCGATCGTCGATAAAAACGCCCAGATTGGCTCCAATGTGCAGATTGTGAACCGCGATCGCATCGAAGAAGCCGAGCGCGAGGATGAGGGCTTCTACATTCGCAGCGGCATCGTCGTCGTCGTCAAAGGGGCTGTGATCAAGGACGGGACGATTATCTAGCCCGTATCTTTGGGGCAGGCAACCGTATGGTGCAGGATTCGGTAAAGCGCACTCGCCTCTAGGGTGCGCAGCTTGTCACAATAGGGGCACCCCCACTCACCTGGGGAAAGTTCTGTTGGTAGGGAGTCTCAAGACGAATGGCGGCGACAGATTTCAAGGATTACTATTCCATTTTGGGCGTCCAGCGTTCTGCCAATGCGGATGAAATCAAGCGCGAGTTCCGTCGTCTAGCCCGCAAATACCACCCAGATCTCAACCCTGGTGACCAAGCCTCCGAAAGCCGCTTTAAAGAGATCAACGAGGCCTACGAAGTACTTTCGGATGCGGACAAGCGTAAGAAATACGACCAGTTCGGCCAATATTGGAAACAGGCAGCCCAGGGTGGTTCAGGGCCGGGGGCTGGGTTTAATGACGTTGATTTTGGCCGCTTTAACAATTTCGATGATTTTATCAATGAGCTGTTGGGACGCTTCAGTGGCCCAGGTGGCGCGAACTACACTTCGTCCTACAGCAACACCCCCGGCGGCAGAAGCTATAGCAGCACCGGATTTAATGGCCAAACGGCCACAAATTTAGACCAAGAAGCGAAGCTCACCCTCAGCTTTGGCGAGGCCTTTAAGGGCGTGCGCAAGTCGATTAAGGTCAATGGCGAGTCGATTGATGTCAACATTCCGGCAGGCGTGAAGGTGGGCAGCAAGGTTCGGCTGCGGGGCAAAGGCATGGCCAGCCCTTACGGTCAGCGCGGGGATTTGTATTTGATTATTGACCTGCAGACCCACAGTTTTTTCCAGCTGGAGGGTGACACTCTGGTGTGCGAGTTGCCGATCGCACCGGATGAGGCGGCCCTCGGCACCAAGGTCGATGTCCCGACGCCCGAGGGTTCGGTGATGGTGAATATTCCAGCGGGGATTCGGTCGGGGCAGACCCTGCGGCTGCGGGGTAAAGGCTGGCCCAAGCGGGGCGAGCGGGGCGATCAAATGGTCAAGGTCGTGATTACGGTGCCGAAGACCTTGGGCGACGATGAACGCAAGGCCTACGAAGCGCTGCAGGCCGCTCGCGGCTCCTCTTCTCCTCGAGAGCACCTGCAAAATCTATCCTTTTGAGCCTAGGCTCGTGCCCAGGGACTGCCTTTAGGAACGAGTGCGCAGCTTGCTAGCCTCATCTTCGAGTTTATCCTTGAGATCCGCCCCCGTGTAACCCGTCGTCAACCAGAGCAGGGCGCGAGCACCGTCGCGAAGGGACTTGTTGAGCGGCTCTTCTGCCATGGGCGAGGGAACCGTGACGGGCTCCATGACAATGCCCCGACTGCCCAGGACAATTTCGCCGATCACCCGAGCCCGACGCATGTGAGGCTGGGAGGTGACGAGATAGATTTTCTCGATGCCGGAAGCGGTCAGGTCGTTGACGAGGGTGGTGAAATTGGTGACAGTATCGACCGCGCGATAGTCGAGGTGGAGACGATCGCGATCGAGCCCCCCTTCCTCCAGGAATACCCATTCTGCAAATTCCGGATTCGTCCCCGAAGACACCCACACTGGGATCTGGTCATACTTTTGGGCGAAGCGAGCCGCAAAGGTCTCACGATCGATCTCGCCACCCAAGACGACAATGGCCTGGGCCGGCGTAAACCAAAGCTTGAACTGCCGCTGGGCTCCCCAAATCATCATGGGAACAGATGCCGCAGCCAGCAGGGCACGCTTCCAGGGTCGGCGATGGCTGGAACGGGGCCGGGAAGAACGACGAGAGAAATTTAGCTGCATAGATGGATAAGGCGGCGACCCCAATCGTGCGAGATTGAAAACTTGCGAGCTTCTTGCGAGCTTCACAAGCGACTGCACCCGAGTATTCCCATTTTTACATGGCCAAGACAAAATTGACGGGGCTATGCCCGCTTGGCAACGGAGTCAACGCTTTAACCTGAATGTAGATGCGCTTGGGCCTCGAGCGCGACGGGGTGCTGGCCGTAGAACGGTAGCACGCCTGACCAGTGGGGGCGATCGCCCCGGTCGTACTGCCGTTGGGCAAGGGTGAGTAGGCTGACGACAGAAGGAGCGAGAGGCCCAGCGATCGCAATTTGCACCGGCTCCTGAACACTGCACTGAGCAAATTTGCCCGGAGCGATCAGCGCTGGCCAGGCCGCTGACTCGATCACTTGGTCGGCCACCCAGGCCACGGGCAAGGGTTCGAGCTGGGGCTTGAGTTCAGGCGGGCCGGAGGCTTGCGGGGTAGACTGGCCATAGACTGCGACAAATAGCTCCTGGCGTTGGGCTTGCATCCGAAGGGCGATCGCCCGCTCCGGTGGGACTTCACCCCCATCCCATTGGCTCAGGGCATAGGCCGCCAGCGTCGAAACCCCAAACAGCGGCACATCCAACTGTTGGGCCAAGGTTCGGGCCACGACGACGCCCATGCGCGTGCCGGTAAACCCTCCCGGCCCCTGGGCCACAGCAATAAATTTGAGGTCGCACCATCGCCTCGGGCGCAAAAACGCGGCCAATTGTTCATGCAGTTCACCCCCCAGACTTCGCCCGAGGTCGAGCAACAGGTGGTGGCGATCGCCCGCAAAATTGTCCAGCGCCAACCCGAGCACCGGGGTGCTGGTATGAATCGCCAGCCCATAGCCAGGTGCCGGTTGCATTGTCAAATCCTCGGTTTTTGGGCGTCTTCCCTCATCTAGTGGGTATCCGCTCAAGTCTCCACCCCTTCAAGCGAGCCCACCCCTTCAAGCGAGCGTTGGTTCAAGTCGGTAACAGCTCGCCCGGACGCAGCCGTGACCATTTGCCGGGTTCTGCCAAGAAGCTCTCGCAACCCACCACATCCCACTCCATCTCAATCACATCACCGTCTTGGCGAATATTGACATTGATACTGGGCTCCGTGGCCTCAAAGTCAGGAGACTCGGTGAGGTGGGGCTGAAGATGCTGGGCCTCGACCGCGTAGTAGGTCGAGCAGCGATCGACGTACTGACAGTTAATGCAAATACACATGACGGGTACCTCCAAAAACCTGTGGGTGAGCAGGTCACGGAGAGCTAGCGACAGGCAAAGCAGCCAACAAGACGTTGGCCCCTTCCCTACACAACACTGTCCATGCCCTGGATGAGATAATCAAAGTAAGGCTCGGCGATCGCCGCTTCCGCCGCACCCAGCAACGACAACGACACCTCCTTCATGCAACGCATCGCGGCCACCATGCCGGGCATCGGTACGCCCAGGGAGTTATACATTTCTCGAGCGCCCACCAAGCCAATGGATTCGATCGGATCTCTATCACCAGCCAGAATGCCGTAGGTGACAAGGCGCAGATACCAACTGTAGTCCCGCAGGCACTGAGCCCGTTGCTTTTGGCCATAGGCATTGCCGCCGACCGCGATGAAATCTGGGCGCTGTTGCCAAAGCTGGCGGCTCGATTGCTCGACAATTTTTTTCTCGTTCTCGGTCAGGATTTCGGCGATGGCAACCCGCATTTCACCGCTTTTGAAGAAGTCGGTGATGCTGTTGAGCTCGCCATTGCTGGGATAGCGTAGCTCGTCGTCGGCCTGGAGAATTACTTGGCTTACTACAGTCATGGTTGATGACGCGGTTATTAAGGGTTATGGATTTAAATTGCGTTTAACATGCGCTTAACGGCTTGTGTCAGATGAGGGGCTGCACGAGCGAACCCTTTGACCCCACCGATTGATGCCGATCCGATTGTTATGTAGTGTAGCGACTCAAGCGGACTGTGCGAAACCAGGTGTAACGGAAATTTGTGTAACGGAAGTTTGTGTTACCGGATTTTGTTTGACAGATTGGCTCGATAGGCTTTGCTCGATAGGTCTTGCTCGACAGGTTTGCTCGAGGGGAGATCGCCCACGGCGATCGCCTGTCCATGCCCCACCCTCTCGGATTCTGGGTAAACGTGAGAGACTGTGCAGATTACGGCAGATTACGGAGAGCGGGCCAGTTAGGCCCATAGGGATATGGTTTTTGAAGTCAATGCTGAGGCTGCCTCAGATGCAGACTGGCAACAGGGTTTGCTAGTAGAGGTGACGATCACGGATTTGAGCGATCGCGGCGATGGCGTGGGTCGCTATGCTAACCGAGCGGTATTTGTGCCGGAGACCGTGACGGGCGATCGCGCTCTGGTGCGCCTATTGCGGGTCAAGCCTCAGTATGGCTATGGTCAGCTCGTTCAACTTTTGCAAGCCTCGTCCTACCGCACCCGCCAAAGTTGTATCGTGGCCGATCGCTGCGGCGGCTGTCAGTGGCAACATGTGGACTATGCCTATCAGCGAGAAGCCAAGCGTCAGACGGTGGTGGATGCATTGCAGCGCATCGGTGGATTTAAGGTGGGCGGGTTTGGGGGTGCCGTTGGGAGTGGAGCTGATGCCGGTGGAGCTGATGCCGGTGGTTTTGGGCATGTCACCGTTGCGCCGATCGCCGTCGGCAGCCAACCCCTGGGCTATCGCAACAAGGCGACCTATCCCCTGCGGGAGTCGGGGGCGGGCCAGGTGAATGCGGGCTATTTCCGCAAGGGCAGCCACCGCTTAGTTAACCTCAACCGCTGTCCGGTGCAGGACGTGCGCCTAGATCCGCTGTTGGCCGAGATTAAGCATGATATTCAAGATCGGGGCTGGACTATCTACAGCGAGAAAAACACAGCGGCGAATTGCGCCATCTAAGTTTGCGCATTGGGCGGCGCACCGGACAAATTTTGCTCACGCTGGTGTCTACCCATGCCGATTTGACCGGGCTTGGAGCCCAGGCCCAGGTTTGGCTCGATCGCTACCCTGACCTTGTCGGTGTTTGTCTGAACGAAAACCCCAGGCAGACGAACACGATCCTGGGGCCGCGCACCCACTGCGTTGTGGGTCAGCCCTACATTGAGGAGGAATTTGCGGGGTTGCGCTTCCGGATTGGGCCAGATACCTTTTTCCAGGTGAATACGGAGCAGGCTGAGGTGTTGCTAGGCCAAATCATCGAGCGGCTCAATCTCCAGGGGACAGAGCGCTTGGTGGATGCCTACTGCGGTGTTGGCACGATGGCATTGCCGCTGTCGCGCCATGTGGCCCAGGTGATTGGCCTAGAATCCCAAACCGAAGCCGTGGAGCAGGCCCAGCGCAACGCGAGCTTGAATGGGATTGAAAACGTCGAGTTTCGGGTAGGCCCGGTGGAGCAGGTGTTACAAACCCTCGATGGGGCTGCGGATATTGTGTTGATGGATCCGCCTCGGAAGGGGTGCGATCGCCAAGTGATCGAAACTCTACGCCAGCAAAGACCCCAGCGCATTGTCTATGTAAGTTGCAAGCCGTCTACCTTGGCCCGCGACCTGAAGCTGCTGTGCGACGGCGGTGCCTATCATCTTGTGACGGTACAACCTGCTGATTTCTTCCCACAAACGGCTCACGTTGAATCCGTTGCCTTTCTAGAGCGCAGCGAGCCGTAGATCCAAGATTTAGCTGCGCAGTTCGACTTTGTATTGCTGGACGAGCTTGTCCCGGATTTTTTGCTGGATGGGATCGATGTCTGGGTCGGTGAGGGTGCGATCGCCCACACGATACACCAGCCGGAAGGCCAAGCTGCGTTGCCCCTCGGGCACCGTTGCACCGCGATATTCATCAAACAGTTCGACAGTTTCTAGAAGCTTGCCAGCGGTTTTTTCGATCAGCCGAGTTAAATCGGCTACAGAAACGGTTCGATCCACAAAAAAGGCCAGATCGCGATCGGCTGCCGGGAAGGCCGAAAACGGCTTGAGCAGGGGCACCTTGCGCCCATCATCGTCGTTGAGGGCTACGATCAGCGCCGCCAGATCGAGATCGAAGGCGTAGACCTCTGGGGGAAGTGTGCGATCGCGGCAGACCTCCGGGTGCAGCTGACCAAACAGGCCACAGGGTCGCCCGCGCAACATCAGCGCCGCCGTCCGCCCAGGGTGCAGCAGCCGATTCGACCCATCTGCTTGCCAACCGATCGCTAAACCCAACCGCACAAAAACCATCTCCAGGACGCCTTTGGCTTCGTACCAGGCCGTGGGTTTAGGTTTGCCGCTGCGCTGCCAGCTGCCGTGGCTGGGGTCGCCGCCCAGAATGCCCGCGAGGCGGTCGCCCTCGCACAAGGTCTCACCGTCCTGCCAAAAAATTCGCCCCAGCTCAAAGCCCCAGAGCGGCCCATTGCCCTGTTCGAGGTTGTACTGAAACGCATCGATCAACCCCTGGAGCATGTCAACGCGCAAGGCCGAATACTCAGCCAACAGTGGATTTGCCAGCTTGATTTGGTTCTCGTGCTCCGGCTTGCCCAGGGAATAGTGAATCACTTCCGTCAGCCCCGCGCTCCGCAAGCTCTCCCGAATCCGCCGCAAAATGCGCTGCTCGGCGGAGAGTTTGCCTAGTCCTGAGGCCTGGGGCAAGGTGTCGCAAAAATTGTCGTAGCCATGCAGCCGCGCCACTTCTTCGATTAGGTCGATTTCCCGTTCCAAATCTCGGTAGCGATAGGGCGGCGCGGTCACCGTCCAGGTGTTGTCTTTGGCAAGGGGAGACAGGTGACAGCCCAGGGCGGTGAGGATGGCTTCAACTTGTGACGCTTGGAGAACGGTGGTTTGAGCCGGGTCAGAATCTGGGGATGCGGGGTTCGGCTCCAGACGAACTGGGCCGAGAATCGTGTTGAGGCGATCGAGCCGCAGTTCAATCGGGTTGCTCCAAAGCCGCTCGGGCTGAGCCTCGGTTTGGGCCTGAGCGATCACCTCGCCCCCCGCTAGATCCAAAATTAGGTCGATGGCGCGCTGGGTGGCGATCGCCAACTCCGCCTGATTCACCCCTCGCTCATAGCGCGTCGAAGCCTCGGTACGCAGTCCCTGGCTCCGGGCCGATCGCCGCACCGCCACCGGCTCAAACCAAGCCGCCTCCAGCATCAAAGTCGTCGTGGTCTCGTCTACTTCTGTCGCCTCGCCGCCCATCACCCCAGCCAGGGCAATCGCCGAGTCACCGCCCCTTGAGTTACCGCCCCTTGAGTCACCAGTGGCCGTAATAATCAAAGTCTGTGCCTGCAGCTTGCGATCGACTCCATCCAGCGTCTTTAGCGTCTCGCCCGCTTGGCCAAACCGCACGCCCAGAGTTAACGCCGCCTGTCCTGTCACCTGCCGAATTTTATTGGCATCAAAGGCATGGAGCGGCTGCCCCCATTCCAGCAACACATAGTTGGTAATGTCCACCACGTTGTTAATGGGCCGAGTTCCCGCTGCCTGGAGCCGCTGCTGGAGCCAATCCGGCGAAGGGCCGATCTTGACGCCCTGAATCAGCGTACCGGTGTAGGTGGGGCAGGCTTCGGTCGCAGCAATTTTAAGCTGGAGCTGGGTCGCAGCAACGGGATAGGTCTGAATTTCAATCTGGGGCAGTTTCAGCGTTCCACCCGTCAGGGCACGCACTTCCCGCGCAATGCCCACCATGCTGAGGGCATCAGCTCGGTTGGCCGTAGAACTGAGGTCTAGAATCACGTCCTCGAGCCCAAGCAAAGGCCGAACGTCCGTACCTGGGGCCACATCCTGCTCAAAAATGTGAATGCCGTCCGATTCCTTTTCCAAACCCAATTCCTTCAGCGAGCAAATCATCCCTTCCGACGGAACTCCCCGTAGCTGGCTGGGCTTGAGTTTCAGGTCTATCTTGGGCAAATAAGTCCCAATCGTTGCTACCGGAACCCGGACTTGTGCCCGCACATTGGCCGCGCCACAAACAATTGTCAGGGGTTTATCTGCGCCAATATCTACCGTGCAAACACTTAGCCGGTCTGCATCTGGATGCTTTTCCTGCTGGGTCACCCAACCGACCACGACCCCATCTGCCCAAGCGCGTCGGTCTTCCAGATCCTCCACCTCGAATCCTGCCATCGTGAGGAGATGGGCCAAGTCTTCGGCAGCTAGGCCTGCGGTTGCCCGGTCTGGGGTGGGTCGGTTCGCGGCAGCGGGAAAACGAACGTCAACAAGCTGTTGCAGCCAGTTTAGAGAAATATGCATGGTATCTGGAAGGTCGGTTCGCGCAGAAGCGAGGGTAGAGATTTGTAGGTGACCCCTACAGCCTGTCTATTCTACAACTGCTGAGCAGGCGCAACCGGGAAACAGCGGACTTCTGAGGCTCTGGTTGGAGTGGGCGATCGTGGCCTTTCCCCTAGCCCCCCCTGGGTTGTCACAGTAAACTGGAGAGGCTGTCCACGTAACACGAATTTCGCGAGGTTTAATTCTCAGCTCAAGATTTTTCTCAGCTCGAGATTTTTGGCCAGGCTTTTGACTAAGATTCTGACTGGAATCTTTCATCACAAAGTTCGTCCGGGCTACGGTATAGTTTGGCGCTTCTCAGGGAAGAATAGGCTCGATAGCATTCTGCTTCCGTCCCTAAATAACTGGATCACAGCTGAGTCACCGGATTACAGCTGAGTCACTGGATTACGCCTGAGGGATTGAGATTCAAAGACATTCGGTTTGGTTGCAAAAACAGTTTGGTTGCAAAAACAGTTTGGTTGCAAAGATTTCGGAGCCTGGTCAAGCCAATCGTCCCTTTTAGAGTTCCGTTGGTTACCCTTCGTGAATGCTGATCCCAAAGAGAACACCCCTTGCGGCGAGCGAACGGTTGCATGGCCCACTGCGTCAATCCCCAATGTAAAAAGCCAGAAAATCCCCCTGGCACCCAGATTTGTGAAAGCTGCGGGTCTAACCTGCTGTTGAATGGCCGCTATGAAATTGTACGCAGCCTCGGGCAGGGTGGATTTGGCGCAACTTTTCTGGCGCGAAATCAGAGCCTGCCCGGTCAGCCCTATTGTGTCATTAAACAGCTGCGGCCCACGTCCACGGCTCCCAATGTGTTGCGCATGGCGCGGGATTTGTTCCAGCGTGAGGCGGCGACCCTGGGCAAAATTGGCAGCCATCCTCAGATCCCAACCCTGATGGATTATTTTGAGGATCACACTGAGTTTTACTTGGTACAAGAATTTATCAAGGGCTACACGCTACACCAGGAGATTAAGAAGTCGGGGCCATTTACGGAGGCGGGAGTGCGGCAAACCCTGAGTGAGCTGCTGCCGATGCTGGAGTATATCCACAGCCAGCAGGTGATTCACCGCGACATTAAGCCTGCCAATATCATTCGCCGCAGTCAAGACAAAAAGCTGGTGATGATTGATTTTGGCGCAGTGAAGGATAAGGTGAACCCTTTGGCCTCATCGGTTTCGGAGCAAACGGCGCTGACCTCCTATGCGATCGGTACGCCGGGGTACGCGCCGCCGGAGCAAATGGCGATGCGGCCGGTTTATAGCAGCGATATCTACGCAGTCGGTGTGACTTGCCTCTATTTGCTTACGGGTCGATCGCCGAAGGATCTGAACTACAACCCGGCCACGGGTGAGATTATGTGGCAGCAGCATGTAGACATTAGCAAGCCGTTTGCTGATGTGCTGCGCAAAATGCTTGAGGTTTCGGTCAAGCATCGCTATCAGTCTCCCCAGGAGGTGCTTCAGGCCCTGAGCTTGGAGCCCTATATGGATAGCCTTGTGGGGGGGATGATGTCCCAGCCGATGCGCAATGAACCCCAGATTGCTGAGGATTATCACCCGTCGGTTTCGCCTTCGGCCCGCATGGCTCAGGCGATCCGTGCCCGCAAGCAGCAGGGTACGGGCCAGCCGAAACGAACCAGCGGGGGTCGTCCTGCCCATACACAGTTGACCTCTGGTAGCCGAATGACATCGGGTAACTATTCCACGGGTAATCTGGGTGCGCGGGGTGGCATGACGTCGGGCAATGCGGCCAATACGAATCGGATGAGGCAGCGCTTGCATCCGATGGAGTTGCAAAAGCGCTATGACCGGGGCGATCGCGATTTCACTTCGTTTGATTTTCGCTCCGTCAATCTTCAGCGCCTGGTGCTGTCCGGGGCTAATTTTCACGAAACCAATCTCAGCGGCGCAAACCTTCAGAACGCGGATTTGTCGAATACGGATTTTGGCCATGCGGGGTTGCAGCAGGCAAATCTACGGGGGGCTTGTTTGATCAAGTCCTATCTGAGTCATGCCAACCTCCAGGAGGCGGATCTGCGGGGGGCAGATTTGTCCAATGCTTACCTGAGTCATGCCAATTTACGGGGAGCGAATCTCTCCGGGGCCAATTTGCGAGGGGCCAAGGTGAGCGACGAGCAACTGGCCTTAGCAAAGCTCAACTGGAGCACGATTTTTCCCAATGGTCGGCGCGGTGGAATTTGGTGAGCGTTCTGCTGGGAGCCTATCCCAGCAGCAAAACCTCCACGAGGTCTCCTGGGGCGAGGGTTTGGATTCCGATAGGAATTTTGGCGAGGGCGTTGGTTTGGGCCAGGTTGACCAAGTTGCCTGAGCTGTGGCTGCCGGGGGCGATCGCAAACTCGCCTCCCTCCGCTCCCCAGCGCCAGCGTCCCCAGACATAGGTCTCTCGCTGACCACCGGCCTGGAGGCTCTGAAGCGTCTTCCCCTGCACAAACTGCGGCTGCCAATCCGCAGCGCCTCCCAGTCGCCGCAGGGCGGGCTGCACAAATCGCCAGAAGCTGACTAGTGCTGAAACTGGATTGCCCGGTAGACCCACGTACAGCAAGTCTGGGCCTTGGGGTCTCGGAAGGGTGGCGACGGTGAGCGGTTTGCCGGGTTTGACGGCAACGGCGCGGATGTGGAGTGTGGCACCCAGGGCTTCGAGAACTGCATCGACATGGTCATGATCACCGACGGAAACGCCGCCGGAGGAAATTACGAGGTCGAGGGGTCGAGGCTGGGCGGGGCTGGAGGTTGCGGTTACGGAAGCGATCGCCCCCGTCAAGGTCGCGGCGATCGCCGCTCGTAAGGCCCCAGGCTGATCCCCAATCCGCCCTAACAGGTGAGGCTGTGCGCCACTGTGTTGAACCAGTGCCGCCAAGGCATAGCGGTTGGAGTCGATGATTTGTCCCGGTTGCAAGCAGGGCTCTGGCTCGCACCCTGCTCCCAGTGCTCCAAAAAGTTCCACCAACTCATCTCCCGTCGAGAGGATTCCCACCTGGGGACGACGAAAAACTGGAACAGTGGCGCACTGGGCCGCCGCGAGGACGGCAATGTCTGCAGGGCCCAAGCAGATGCCGGGCGAGAGTAGGCGATCGCCCACCCGGTGAAACTCGCCCCGCCGCCGCACAAAGTGACCCGCCTGGGGAGGGGCCTGCAAGACTTCGACTTGGCGATCGCCCCGGACACGAGTATTTTCCTGCATGACAATGGTGTCAGCGCCCTCGGGCAGCATCGCGCCGGTGAAAATGCGGGCGGCTTGATGGGAGGCGATCGATCGCTGGGGCACCTGCCCCGCCGCAATGGCTTCAATCACCTCCAGAAGGCAAGCCGCGTCAGCAGAAGCCTCCGAGCCCGCCTGGGCGACATCGACATAACGCACGGCATAGCCATCCATCGCCGAATTATCCCAGTGGGGAAAATCGAGGGGACTGGCGATCGGTGCTGCCAAAATCCGCCCGACGCTCTCGAGCAAGGCCACGCGCTCCGTGTCCTCCGCAGTCGCCAAGGGGACTACCAAACTTTGTAAAACTGCCTCTGCTTCAGCAACGGAGAGCATCGAATTTTCCCCAAAAGACTTCAAGCCCCAGCATAGACCCCACCTTGTTGCCCCAGGCCAGACTTTGGGCGGCGATCGTCCCATCACCTGACGCCCTGGCTATCTACCACCCAAAGATCTTCCCGAAATACGTGGACAAGCGATTAGCGCTATGAAATAATTGGCGATTGTGTCTAACGACCGCATATTGTCCATCCGGGAGACCGTGTAAGCAGGCTATGGCCAAGAGCAAGGGCGTTCGAATCGTCATCACACTAGAGTGCACTGAGTGTCGCACCAATGCCAACAAGCGATCCAATGGCGTGTCCCGCTACACGACCATGAAGAATCGTCGCAATACCACGGGTCGCATGGAGCTGAAGAAATTCTGCACCCATTGCAATGCCCACACCGTTCATAAAGAGATTAAGTAATTGCTTTCCAGGCACTCGGCTTCCCTCACGGCACACTTTGGTGCGCGGTGTTCTGAGCGTGTTTTCTGGACGTTTTCGCGCTTTCCTAGCAGCACAAGCCTAGCAGCACAAGTTTAATCAAATCCCGCGTGAGTCACATCCACGTCGGCTTTGTTTGAAATATCCAGGTGCTGCCTCGACTAACTCAGTCTGAGTCCAACCTTCTAGTACATACACCATGGCTTTTTATCGTCGTCGTCTTTCTCCCATCAAGCCCAGCGATCCGATCGACTACAAAGATGTCGATTTGCTGCGCAAATTTATCACCGAGCGCGGCAAGATTTTGCCCCGCCGCATCACCGGCCTGACCGCGAAACAGCAGCGCGCGCTGACCACCGCGATCAAACGAGCTCGCATTCTGGCCTTGCTTCCCTTTATCAATCGTGAAGGCTAAGACACGGGCCAAGACTCGGGTTCGCCAAAGCTAGAGCGCCCCTTGCTCCCAAATAAAATTTGCGAGTTCGGGTCTGGGGTAGATTTGGGTAAGACCAAGGTCTACCCCTTTTTGGTGCATGCCCTTGGATTGAATCGGTGCCCTTTTCTTGGGCATTGGACAGATGTTGTTTCAGCAGAAGAATTCCGGTGGAAAAGGGAATGTTAGTCGAATTTCGGCAGGGCGACGCTTCTGGCAGCCTGCTGAGCAACCGCCGTCTCGCCGTGCTCGAGCGGCCTGAAGGCAAAAAGCATTGGATTGCCACAGACGATCGCGGTCAACACCACACCCTACACCCGCGAGATATTACCTATACGTTTCCGGGCAACGAATATTCGACTCGTGACATCGCCCCCCTCAAAACCGAGCTCGAAAGCTATTTGGATCCCTCCGCCCTGGAAGTCGCCTGGGAATTTCTCCACGAGGACAAACAGGTGACCGATGCGATCGCCATGGCCGAGCTGTTGTTTTCCGATCAAAGCCCGGTCTGTAGCTATGCTGCCTACATCCTGCTGTCCGAAGACAAACTCTACTTTAAGCAGCGAAAAGATCAATTTGAGCCCCGTTCCCAGGCCCAAGTGGCAGAATTAAAGCATCAGCTTGCGGTCGAGCAGGAAAAACAAACTCGCTGGCAAGGCTGTGTCGATCGCCTGAAGCAAAGAATTGCAGATCAGGTAGACCAAGCAGATCAAGCGATCGAACTCGAAGACAGCGATCGCCCCTACGTCGAAGCGCTCGAGCGCTTTGCCACCTTCGGCCTCGAAGCCAAAAACAAAGCTCCCGCTCTAGAGCTACTCAAAGCGCTCGATCGCTACCCCGACGCAGCAGCAGCCTTTCAGTTGCTCGTTGACCTCGGTCATTGGCAGCTCCACGAAAATTTGCTGGTTCGTCGAAAACAACTACCGCTCACGTTTTCCCCCCAGGTGCTGGATGTGACCCAAAACCGTCTCGCCTTTCCCCCTGAAGATCTTGATGCCGCTGGTCGCATCGATCTGACCCACCTCAAGGTCTATACCATTGATGACGAGAGCACCCGCGAAATTGACGATGGCCTCAGTGTCGAGGTGCTAGACGGAGGGCGTCAAAAAATCTGGATCCACATCGCCGATCCGACCCGCTGGATTCAGCTGGGTGACGAGCTAGACTTGGATGCCCGCAGGCGGGGCACCACGGTTTATTTGCCAGAACAAACCATTCCGATGTTTCCGACAGAGTTGGCCACGGGGCCGATGAGTTTGGTACAGGGCCAATCTTGCTGTGCGCTTACCTTCGGCGTGATCTTGAGCGAAGACGGAGCCGTCGAGGAATATAGCATTCAGCCCAGCCTCATCCGCCCCACCTATCGACTCACCTATGATGACGTCGATGAAATGCTGCAACTGGGCGTCACCGAAGAGCCGGAGCTCGGTTACCTCAGCCATTGGGCGCGGCAGCGTTTGCAGTGGCGTCACTCCCAGGGGTCGATTAGTATTCGGATGCCTGAGGCCTCGATTAAGGTCAGCAAAGATGGCGAGATTGTCATCGATGTCTTGGAGGAGTCTGCCTCCCGGCAGCTGGTGGCGGAAATGATGATCCTGGCTGGAGAAATCGCGGGACGCTACGGCTACGATCACAATCTACCGGTGCCCTTCCGCCAGCAGCCCCAGCCCGAGCTGCCCTCGGAAGCAGAGCTCTTGGCCTTGCCCGCTGGCCCCGTGAGAGATTGCGCGGTGCGTCGCTGTATGCCTCGCAGTGAGGTCAATCTGACGCCGGGTCGCCACGCCAGCCTCGGGTTGGCGTTCTACACCCAGGTCACCTCTCCCATTCGTCGCTATGGTGATTTGATTGCCCATTTTCAAATCAAGGCGCATTTGCGAGGGGAGGCGCTTCCCTTTGAACATGACGATCTCCAGGATTTGCTGGTCAGCCTGGGGTTGATCACCTACGAGGCGGTGCTGGTAGAGCGCCAAACCAAAAACTATTGGGCGCTCGAGTATCTGCGGCGTAAGGGCGATCGCCCTTGGCCTGCCCTGATGCTGCGCTGGCTGCGCGAGCACGAAAGCCTCGGATTGGTCTTGCTCGAGGATCTGGGTTTGGAAATGGCAACGCGGTTTGATCGGAGCATTGCCTTGGGTGATCGCCTCACGCTACGGGTAACCCACGTGGACCCACGCCTGGATGTGATTCGGTTTCAAGAAGTTATGGAAGATGCAGCCTGAATCGGAGAAACAATCGCGCCGTATACATACAGCCAGAACGAAATTCAGTAGAATCGCTGATACATTCCTTGGGCTGCTTGTCGTCCGGATTATCCCGCTGCGATTTTGAAGACTTCCCTAGGTGATTCTCTGTGTGGGTAGAGTGAAATTATGGTTGCTGGTTTTAAAGCATCTGAGCGCTGGAGTCAGCACTGGAAAGGCAACTTCGATAATTTGGGTCGGCTTCAGGATTGGTTGGCCCAGGGTTTGGTATCAAAAAAAACTGACTTGCTGGAGCTGACTCGATCAAGCTCCTCACAAGCTTCTGGCAGCAGCGGTTTAACCGAGTCAGCGGCGGGGTGCAGCTCCCTCGAAGAGGCTGAGCTAGCGCCGACCTGGGATGAGGTTGTTGCTCAGTTAGGGCGAGAGATTAAACTGCTACGGGAAGCTCAGTCGATGACACTGCAACAGATTCACGCTCAAACCAAGGTGCCGCTGTATCACCTTCGGGCTCTCGAGTCTGGGCAGGTGCGGGGGCTGCCGGAGCCGATTTTTGTGCGGGGATTTTTGACCCGAATTTGCGAGGTGCTGGGAGAGAATGGCTCGGTGCTATTGGCTGAACTGCCTGATCTCGAGCCAGTTTCGATGCGGTTGGCGATCGAGGCTCAGGCTTCGAGTCAGGCTGGGCTAGAACTGGGCGCGGGCCATTTGTATTTGGCTTATGCAACGCTGCTAGCAGGTGCGGTGGGCGGACTGGCTTGGGTTGGCAATCACGAGACCAGACCGGCGACAGCTCTGCCTGAGGAGGTAAATGTTTCGCTGCGAGATATTTCGCTGCGAGATATTTCAGGAGACCTTGGAGAGCGAGGCCGCCAGCCGATGATGGAAGCCGGGGCGATCGCCCCAGTTATGCAGCCTGAGCGCACGCCACCCGAGCTGAGCGAATGGCACCAAGACCCAAACGGCCTAGAAATCAAAAACAGCTGACATCGAAGTTCGCGTCTTAACCGACGCGGCTGCGGACAGCGTCCGCCAGGATGTGGGCGCTGTCCTCGATCGCGAGGGACTTCGCCTTTTTAGCCATGGACTGCAAGGGGCCATCGGGATCGGTGCGATTTTGAAGCAGCGTCAAAACCTTGGTTCTGAGCGTTTCGGCATCTAACCCGGACTGCTGACAGACCCAAGCCGCATCGGCGGCGGCAAATACGGCTGCATTAAAGCTTTGGTGGTCTTCGGCTGCGTAGGGGTAGGGGATCAAGATCGAGGGAGTCGCGGTGATGGCGAGTTCGGTGAGCGTGCCAGCTCCAGCCCGACTGATGGCCAGATCGGCCCGGTTGAGCAGCGCCGCCATATTGTTATAGAACGACTGGGCGATGTAGTGGGGATGCTGGAGGGTGTGGCGATCGCCATCTTGCTCCCCGGTCTGATGAAAAACCCAGGCCCCCGCTTCGAGCCAAGCGGGCGCAGCCTCGCGCACCAAGCGGTTGATGGCCACTGCCCCCTGACTACCGCCCACAACCACGATCAGCGGATCCCCTGCCGGAATCCCCAGCTCGAGTGGCTCCTGACCGGCTTGGAGAAAATTTTGGCGCACCGGCGTTCCCAGGGTTTGGGTTTTGGCCTTGGGCAGGTACTGACTGGCCCCCTCAAACCCCAGGGCTACCAACGTACACCAAGGGCTCATCCAGCGGGTGACCTTACCGGGCAAGGCATTGGACTCATGTAAAATAACGGGGAGGCCCAGGGAACGCGCAGCTAAAATGGCAGGCCCAGAGATATAACCGCCCGTGGTAAAAACGCCTTGAAATCGACCTTGCTGGAGCAGTTTTCGCACTCGGAAAATGCTGCTCACCAGGCCTGCTAAAATCTTCAGGCTCTTGAAGCTAGGGCGCGTTTGAAAGCCTTCTACTGGGATGGTATGCAGGGGGTAGCGATCGCCCACAATCTGGGTTTCCATGCGGTTGGGTACGCCCAGCCATTCGATCTGATAATCGGTGAGCTGTTCGGCCAGGGCCAAGGCTGGAAACAGATGACCACCGGTACCGCTGGCTGCAACTAGTAAACGCGGGGGCTGACGCAAGATCTGACTCAAGAAACGTAGCTCCTAATTCCAGTTCAATCGTTCGGTTTAACGTTCGGTCTAAGGTTCGGTTCAAGGGGACGGGGCTCGGTCAGTGACTCTAACCAGCAACGATCGCAACTTTCGCGTGTCAACCGCAGTCTTCATCACAAAGTCGGTTTGGGTCACAAAATCACCGCATCCGCTCAGGGCAAGCACTAGAATAGCCTGTATTCGATAGTCGTTTTGCACGTCTTCCGGCGCAAGATTTTTCACACTGAGGTAAGTTGTCCATGTCCCAACGCGCTTTATTCTCGACTGTCACTCGCTGGGCCATGCTAGGAGCGCTGGGGATCGGCCTGGGCCTATGCACACCGGCTGGGGCCAAGGGAACAGCCATGGCTCCGCCAAAGGTTGCTCAGCTGGTTGAGCAAATGGACACCGCTGCCTCAGCTCGTGATCTGACCCGCCTGTTGGCGACCTACAGCCCCAATTTTGTTCATGGAGATGGACTCGATCGCAAAGCCTTCTCCCGTTCCCTTGAGCAGTTTTGGAACCAATACCCCAACCTCACCTATAAAACCGAAGTGGTTGCTTGGACAGAAAATCGTCAAGGGGGCGTCGCAGAAACGCTAACTCGGATTTCGGGCACTCGCCAAGAGAAGGGCCGGGAGTTTGCCCTGGAAGCAACCCTGCGGAGTCGCCAGCATTTTGAGGGCGATCGCCTCGTTCGCCAAGAAACCCTTTCCGAGGAGAGCACTGTGAAAACCGGCGCTCGCCCACCCAAGCTGGCCGTCAATCTACCGCAAACAGTCAAAACTGGCGAAACGTTTAGCCTGGATGTGATTGTGCTGGAGCCCATCGAGAATGATTTGCTCTTGGGAGGGGTGAAAGACGAAGCGATTAGCACTGCAAGCTATCCCTTGCCGAGCAAAGTCGCCGTGGAACCCCTGATCGACGCCAAGAGTGGTACCGGCCCCGGCGGCATCTTCAAGCTGGGCAAAGCGCCCGACCGCCCGGAGTCCCGTTGGATTTCTGCGGTGGTCGTTCGCAAAGACGGCATCACCATGGTGACGCGACGCCTTCAGGTAGTAGCCAAGTAAGTCTGTACCCTGTCCAGCTCAGCTGAGCCCATCTTCAAAAACAGTCCCCCAGTTGCGACAGACCTTATGCAGCGTGGTTCTTGGTTTGCGGTCAATCTTTCGCTTTTATTTCCGGGCCTTGGCCAATTTCACCTGGGCCACAGGCTGCGGGGGCTGATTTGGCTGCTCGGGAGTTTGCTAGGGCTAGTGGCCATTTTCTGGGCTTACCTCGCACCGGGGGGAAATGTACAGCTGGGGGCGGGGCTACTGGGCATGGGCGTGATGCTCTGGGTCTTCAATTTGATTGATGCCCATAGCTGCGCGGCTGGTGGCTGGCAGGGCCAGAAGTCGAAGCTGGAATCCTTTGGTTTGTTCAAAAGCCAGTCGCATGAAGACCAGTTTGATCAAAAACTTTTGACCCGGTCTTCCCTGGCGAAAGATCACTGGTTTTTAGTCTTTCTGTCGCAAGTTTTGCCCGGTTTAGGTCAGCTCTACCAGGGCCAGTATGGGCTGGCCTTGATTTTTTTTGCGCTGACGCTAATGTCGCTAACACTGCTAGCGGGTCAGCTCGGACTCATCTTGGGAATTCCAGCTCTGGCATCCTTCGCCGTGTTCCAGCTTTGTGCGGCTGCCGGGTCGAGCCGTCTGTCTGAAGGACGATTTTTGCAACGGGTGGGGGCGCAGATGGCATTGCTGGTGTTTGTGGGGCGATCGCTCTTCTTTGCCGCCGTCCCGCTGTCTCGCCAAATCGTGGAGCCGTTTTCGGTGCCCAGTGAATCAATGTTTCCGACGCTGATGGTGGGCGATCGCATTCTGGTGCGAAAGCGCCACAACTACCAACCCAAACCGGGCGATATCATCGTCTTCCGTGCCCCCAGCTTACTGCCGGATCCCAGCCAACTTGGCGCGTCCAGTTCACCGGGCAAGTCGATGGCATCAGCCCAGCCAACCCGAGATCCAGAAGAATTCCCAGGAGAATTCTTTGTCAAACGGGTCGTGGGAAAGGGAGGCGATCGCATCCAAGTTCAAGCAGGTCAAACCTTTCGCAATGGCCAAGCCTTAACTGAGCCCTACATCAACGAGCCCCCCCAGTACAGTTGGGACTCGGAGGCGATCGCGCACAACAGGTTGATTGTTTTAGGCGACAATCGCAACGCCAGCTTTGACTCGAGTCGCTGGGGATCGCTACCCAGGGCAAACGTGGTCGGACGAGCCTACCGCATCAGCTGGCCGCCAGAACGCAGCAGCCCTTTGCCCTAGCTCAGATGGACTCGGTTCAGACTGACGACGTCGGCTTAGAAGCGCCAGCCCACCCCAGTCTGGAGTGAAACCGCTGCGTCGCCATCTTTTTCGCCGCCGCTGTAGGCATCAAACGCAATGACGGCATTGCCAAAGACCACCAGCTTGCTATTGGGAATCATGTAGTCCACGCCGGGCTGGATCACAAACGAGGTTCCATCTCCCACCACACTGCCCTCCGTGGCCAAGGCCAAGCCTGCACCCACATAGGGCTCAAGCTGCCAGGAGACCGGAAAATCGTAGGAGACCGTCGGGACGATCGCCACACTATCGCGATCGAAAAACGCTTGGGCTCGAAACGAGATCGGTGATTTGAGCAAGTCATATCGACCCGCCACCACCCCAGCTAGATTGAGTTGGCCATCATTTTCGCTCTCGACGCCGAGGGAGCCACCAACTCCAACATAGCTCCCGTAGGCGGGCTGAGCTAGAGCGGGGGCAGATGTCGCTCCTAGCCATCCTAGGGTGGGAAGACACAGGGCAGCTAGGGTACCTAAGGCAAGTCTCACCGACATAAAATCTCCTCTACCACGACAAGGGTTCAGTCTGGGGCTAGGGTCAGAAGCTGGGGCCAGATCCGGTTTGCGATCGCCCGCAATCTGACTAGCAGAGTGTTAGCAATGCATTAATCTACCCCAAGATGTCCAAATCAGCCGAGCCAATCAGTCCATTCCAGGGGGCGAGCGGATAACCGGAATTTATTTGATCTTGCCCAGAAATAAGCCGAAACTTATCGCCTAACTTCAGCCAGATGATCTCGAGATTATCTAGAGCTTGCGGAGCAGCGACTCCTCACCGCCCAGGCTCAGGCGGGAAACTCGGATAAATCACAGATGCATTACGGATTAAATCACAGAGAGCGAAGTCATTCCGTCTAGAGGTAATGGTGACACTCTGCAAACAGACACAGCTTCTCCGTCAATCACAAAGCCTTGCGTAAACCTATAGGAGTGGTCTGTATCTCAAGACCAACTAGTGAAGGAGAAATATCATGGCTCACCGTCGCAAAACCGAATCTGCCCTTGACGTGGGCGCTCGTGGCTGGGGTGCAGGATCGCTGGTGCGCTCCTGGCATTGGGCGATCGCCTCCCAGACCTCCCTCGGTTTCGCGCTCTTGCTGAGCGGCGCTGCGATCGCCCAAGCCGCCACCCACACCCTTAGCGATAGTAATCCGACCCTGGAAATTCAAGGAACATCCGGTGGTTCCAGCCTGGTCAGTGATTGTTCAGCTCAGCTATCTGGGCAGCCTAGTCAGGAAATTGTGTTGACGGAGACCTTCATTCAGAAGTCTGGGTTCCTAAAATTTACTCTAGACGCTCCCGGTTCCCCGGTGCTCGTGCTCGATGGCCCGGCAGGTCGGTTTTGCTCCCTGGGAGATAGCAACTCTCAGCAAAAGCCAGAAGTCTCTGGATATTGGCTGCCGGGAACCTATCGGGTGTATGTCGGCGATCGTGCTCGGGCCAGTCAACCGTACAAGCTCTTGGTTAACTGAAGTTGCGATCCCCCGAGTTCAGGGGCAAGAAGAGTCATCCAATTCAAGTCTGATGTTCAAGTCTGATGTTCAAGTCTGATGTTCAAGTCTGATGTTCAATTCTGATGCAATTCCCACGCCCTAAGTCCTGCTAAATACGACTTGTTCGATTCGAATCTTACGGAGCAGCATCCGTATCAAGTGTATGAATAGATGCTGCCTTCGTCTCTAGAAATTGTTAGACTCGAGCGGTCGAACGACTGCCTTGAATGAGGATGAAACGACATGACAACAGCAGTTCAGTCCCCCTATACAGCCGTCCAAATGACCGTTTGGTTGCGCGGGCTGCTCTCCATAGCCTGGGCTGACGGCAAATTTGATCGCCATGAGCAGGAGCTCATCGGCGAGCTGATTCAGGAGATCGCCCCTAGCCTGGATGTTGATCGGTTTGAGGCGATCGCAGTGGACGAACTCGTCACCGGTTTAGGGGATGAGGTCAAGATTCGCGAGAACTTTTTGCGCACAGCCGTCATGGTGGCACTCGCGGATGGTGTTTATTCGAGTCCTGAGGACAAAATGCTGCAAATGTTTTGTCAAGGCTTAGACCTTGACACCGCTGCGCTCCAAGCGCTGCGCTCCACTTTGGTGGATGAATGCCCTGAACAGACAGGCCCTGAATTTGAGACTGTCGAAGATGAATGCCTTAATGTGGAGAACACTCAACCCGAATTGATGACTTTCGATGCCCTTCCCCTGGGAGCCGCAACTTCGCTGCATCCTCCTACGTCTCGCCGTCACCTGGATGTGCTCAAGCCTGCGCGGGTGCTGTTGGATGGCCTGGATGTGGATGATCCCCGGCTGGCTCATTTCCTTTGTAAGATGATTCCATCCCAATGTCCGTTTGAGCGAGACGTGAAGCTCTTTGGCCATAAAGTGGTTCATATCCCCCCGTTGTGCAAGCTCAACCCTCTCTACGAACAACTGGTGAGTTTACGCTTTCGGGCGCTGTGCTACCTGGCTGACGACTTGGGTGAGGATGTCAGCGCCTACTGTTAGAGACTCCTACGGTTAGGGACTAAGGGTAAAGGCTAAGGGTAAAGGCTAAGGGTAAAGGTTGGGGAACGGGGATCTTTCAAGCAGTCTCTAGGAGCGCCATGCGAGCCCAGATTAAAGACGGCGTCCTGTTCCTTCGGGGAGAGGATGTTCCCCACTACAAACCGCGCGGTTCGGTTGTTCGGAACAACTATTTTTGGGCTTTGCGATCGATTGCGGCGCGATCGCCCTTCGATAAGCCCTGGGAATTCGAATCAGAAGTTTGGTTTGCCCTTTGTCGTATGCTGGTTTCGTTTTTTGAATCTGGCTACCTAGGAATCCGCGAAACGCAGCTAGAATTCCTGGATGGCACGGAGGTGCCCGAGCAGCTGCGTCCAGTCACAACCTGGGTGACGGAGTTTGAGCCAGACACGCTCCCTGATTACGGTGGTTCAGAGGATTCCAATCCTGAGCACGCCTATTTAGATGGCTCTACCGCTCAAGCTCCAAGGGGTTATGTTGAGCCGACCGGTATTGACCCAGCCAGTATTAACCCAGCCAGTATTAACCCAGCCAGTACTAACCCAGCCAGTACTAACCCAGCCAGTGCCCCGACGATTTCGGATCCCAGCTCACCTGTGCGCAGGGCGAGCCGCAGTATCCGATTGGGTTAGAAACCGAAAATATGACTCAGCATTTTGACTTAATTCTGCGCCAGGGGAATTTGCTCGATGGGCCAGAACATGCAGTGGATCTGGCCATCCAGGATGGAGTCATTGCTGCGATCGCCCCCCATCTCGATGCGATCGCAGCCCAAGACCTCGACATCAGCGGCTGTCTGATCAGCCCCCCGTTTGTGGAGTCTCACATTCACTTAGATTCTGCCCTCACCGCCGGTGATCCCCGCTGGAACGAAAGTGGCACCTTGTTCGAAGGCATCGAAATTTGGGCGGAGCGCAAACGTAACCTTAGCCTTGAGGATGTCAAACGCCGAGCCCTCGAAGCGCTCAAACTCCAGGCCAGTCACGGCGTACTGTTCGTGCGCACCCATGCGGATGTGAGTGAACCGAGTCTGACGCCCCTCAAGGCGCTGCTAGAGGTGCGAGATCGGGTGAAAGATTGGATGACGGTACAGGTGGTTGCATTTCCCCAAGACGGGATGTACGGGCATGCTCAAAATGAAGCCCTGCTTGAAGAAGCGCTTCGGTTGGGAGCTGATGTTGTTGGCGGCATTCCCCATTACGAATTGACCCGCGAGGACGGCGTTCGCTCCGTTCACCGCATTTTTGAACTGGCTGAACAATACGAGCGCCCCATCGACATCCACTGCGACGAAACCGATGATCCCCAGTCCCGTTTTCTGGAGGTGGTTGCAGCCTGCGCGCTGCGGCGCAATCTGGGGCCTCGGGTCACCGCTAGCCACACCACGGCATTCGCATCCTATGACAATGCCTATGCGTTCAAATTGATGGGGTTGCTGCGGCGATCGCAAATCAATCTGATCGCGAATCCGTTGATCAATCTCACTCTCCAAGGTCGTGGGGATACCTATCCTAAACGCCGTGGGATCACTCGGGTGAAAGAACTCTGGCAGCAGGGCCTGAACGTGAGTTTGGGCCACGATTGTATTCAGGATCCTTGGTACAACCTCGGCAATGGCAACCCGCTAGATGTGGCTCACCTGGCGATTCACGCCTGTCAGATGACGGGCAGGGAAGAAATCCGCGCTTGCTATGACATGGTTACCGATCGAGGCTTGCACACGCTAGGTTTGCCCGCGACGAAGCTCGTTGAGGGGGACGCCGCGACTCTGATTGTGCTAGCAGCTCCGAATGTTTTTGAGGTAATTCGCAACCGCTCTCCCGTGAGATTGTCTGTGGTTCGGGGGAGGGTGGTTTTGGCGCGATCGCCTGCTTTGGTGCGGTGGTCAGCAAATTTTCTGACTTAAATTTCCTACGAGGAAAGTCGTAGAAGAAATAAAGTTGTCCCCATCACCTGATGCATCACGGTCATTATAGATCGGCGAGAAGATGCAAGCTAGAGTACTAGTTGTATCTTTGTATGCAGATTGTATGTAAATATATGCTGCCATCTACAAATCCTTAGAAATACGCGTTAGTCTATAGCAAAGGATGCAGTCTAAAGCTACTTCTCAGCGATTAGACTTACGCCTAGGACTTTTCGGTCGCATGAGCTTTCACCAAAAAGCGGCTCGGGAGCTCTAGGAAAGAGGCTTTGTTTTATAGAGTTTAGGCAACCCCTCGTCAAGATCAAGGGTCAAAGGCCCTGGGGTGGGCCTGAAGCACCGCGTCGATGATCGTTAAGTCGATGGCCTCCTTTCAGATAGGTACATGGTTCGAACTGTGCTCGGATTTTGGTGCGGCGCGCGGTCTTAATATAAACACTAATAGATAGTACGGGTGTTCGGATGAGTCTACAGTCTGAGCAGTTTGCAGGGAACGGCTTGAGGAAAATTGGGGCAGGTGTGGGTGCTGGCTTGGCGACCTTAGGTGTGTCAGCTGCATTAACCTATGGTTACTTGCAAGTTCGTGACTATCAAGAGAGTCATCGTCAGTGGGTTAAGCTCCAATCATTGGAGAAAGCGGGTGAATATGAGGGCTGCTTAGCCCAGGCTCAGGCTATTGTCCCTGCATCTCGCTATTTTGAGGGGGCTCAGTCTCTGGTGCAGCAGTGCCGCTTAGGCCGGGCTCAGCAGCAGGCAGAACAGCAGGAGTATGTTGCCGCGATCGCTCCGCACTGATGATCCCCAAATCTAGCGGAGACACTTATTACCAGGCTCAGCCGTTTATTCAAACGTGGTCGGACGCCGTTATGCAGCAAGGGAAAGACTTGCTGGAGGCAGGCCAGCTGGAAGCGGCAATCGCCAAGCTAAAACTGCTTCCCGCTGAGTCACCAGTCGATAAGGAACGTGAGACGACCATTAAGCGTTGGCAAGCCGATTGGACTCAAAGCAAGAACGCCATCCAGAATGCCGAAGATTTTTTGGAACGTGGCCAATGGTTATCCGCGAAGCAAAGTCTAGCCAGCGTCGCCAGTATTGGCTTTTGGCAGCGTAAAGCCAAGCCCTTGATAGCTAAGGCTGACGCAGGGATCGCCCTGGTTGAGCAGTACGCAGCAGAGCAGTATCAACAGCCTCCTGCGGCGGCCTTGGCCGCTGCACCCAGTGCCGTTTATACGCCCCCCGCCTGGGATACTCCAGCGGAGTATTCATCTCCCCCAGAAGAATCCTGGCAACCGGCTCCGGGTGCGCCCCCCGCCCCCGCTCCTCCCCAGTCGCCCTCTTACGCGGCTGAATACAGTGCGCCGCCGCCGGTTGCAGCCGCTCAGCCCCCAAGTACAGCCAGCTTCGATCAAGCGGTTGAGGGTCTGTACCAGAGTTATAAAAATCAAGGCCAAGGCACCTGGGATGCGTGGGGCCAAGCTTGTGCGGATTCTGGGGGCCAAGTTATAGACCAAGGCCCAGAGTCAGCTTGTCTACCCTAGAGACTCCGCCTCGATCGACTCAACGGCCAAACCTCTGAATTCCCATCGACTAGATCCCTAGCCTTTGGTAGATTGTCTCCAGGTTGCGCAAGTGATAATCCGTTTCAAAACAACTTGAAATTTCTTCTTCCGAGAGGATGGACTTCACTTGTTCATCTTGGCTGATCAGACTTTGGAAATCGCCGCCCTCAACGTTCCAAGCTTGGTGTGCTGCGCTCTGGACGACGGTGTAGGCGTCCTCTCGCAGCATGCCTTTTTCGACCATTTTGAGCATGACCCGTTGGCTAAATACGACGCCGCCGTAGCAGTTGAGGTTGCGCAGCATGTTTGCGGGATAGACCAAGAGCGATCGCACGAGCTTGGTGGATTCCGCCAGCATAAAGTGGGTTGCGCTCGAGACATCCGGCAGCATCATTCGCTCGACGGAGCTGTGGGAGATATCCCGCTCATGCCAAAGTGCGACGTTCTCCAGGGCGGCAACGGCATATCCCCTGACAACTCGGGCAAGTCCGGTAATCCGCTCAGAGCGAATTGGATTGCGTTTGTGGGGCATGGCGGAGGATCCCTTTTGCCCTTTGGAGAAAAACTCCTCGACCTCCAGCACATCGGTTCGCTGTAGGTTACGAATTTCGACCGCGAATCGCTCCAACGACGCCGTAATCAACGCCAAGCACTGAACATAATCGGCGTGGCGATCGCGCGAGATCACCTGAGTTGAAGCGGTGTCTGGCCGCAAACCCAGCTTTTCGCAGGCAAGCGCCTCGACCTGGGGATCGATATTGGCGTAGGTTCCCACCGCTCCAGAGATTTTGCCGACGGCCACCTGCTGGCGCACGAGCTGGAGGCGATCGCGGTGACGCAGCAGCTCCGCCAGCCAGCCAGCCAACTTAAAGCCAAAGGTAATCGGTTCCGCATGAATACCGTGGGAGCGACCCGCCATGACGGTGTGTTTGTGCTCTCGGGCGCGATCGCGCACTCCATCGATTAAGGCTTCGAGCTGGATTGCCAAAACATCAACGCTGGCGACCAACTGCAACGCAAGCGCCGTATCCAGCATGTCAGAACTGGTCATACCCAGATGGATATAGCGTCCCGCATCACCGACGTACTCGTTGACATTGGTCAGAAACGCAATCACATCGTGGCGGACTTCCTGTTCAATCTCCAAACGCGTTGGGGATCAAAATTGGCCTTTTGTTTAATTTCTTCGACAGCTGCTCTCGGAATCAAACCCAGGTCAGCCTGGGCCTCGCATACGGCAATCTCTGCTTGCAGCCAGGTTTGCAGTTTGTAGCGATCGGACCAAATCTCGCCCATCTCGGGCAGCGTATAGCGCTCAATCAAAGTCTGTATTGTGGAATACGACCGTCATATTTTACCCCCCAGGGTTCACTCGGAGTGTCGCGAGTTCATCAGCTTTAGAGCAATCTCTCATACAAAAATGGTGAAATCCCTTGGGACCTCACCATTGAGTTAGGTTTGCTCAGCACCGAATCGCAGCGAATCTGGTGAAAACAGCTCCGAGGCAAGCCAGCCCGTCAGGAGGGCAAACGTCAAGAGCTAGTTGACGACGATGCTACCCACCATACCTGCGCCCCGATGAGGCTCGCAATAGTAGGTGTACTCACCTGGGGTCTCAAAAGTTTGTGAAAAAGACTCACCGGGAGAGAAAGCGAGCTGCTTGTGAGAGAACGTTGCCGCGTCTGCACCAGCAGGGGCCTTTTCGAAGACAACGTTATGGGGAGCAAGCTTGTTGTTCACCCAGGCCACCGTGTCGCCCGCATTGATCTCGAGCTTACTGGGCTGGAAAGCCAGCATTCCGTTGTCAGCGCCCATCTTTACAGACACTTCCGCCGCCATGGCGGGGGAGACAGAGCAAAACACAGGAGCGAGAACAAGCAACAGCGCGGGAATAATCAGCGCCAATTGCTTAAAAAAATTCGTTGCAAATTTCATAAAAGCCTTTCCTACAGCATCTTACCTGGGATGTTAGACGGTCTGTCTATTCTCATTCCATGGTAATCGAATTTCTGGCCAATTAAGACAGATAGTCAAACTTTGCGGTGTGTTCTAAAATTCACCAAATTCAAGCCTATGTTTTCTTTTTCGGGCAAAATACGGATTTTCCGGCTTAAGGTTGTAGAGAAGGAAAGCGGCTGGGAAAAGTATCAATAGATGAACACTCCTCCTGCTTTGTGAATTCTCCAGGCTCAAAGAAAGATTTGTTTGCTGTCGCTCAAGGAACGGTAACTGCCCATGCCACAGGCTGATCAAGTGCAAAGTGCTCATCATGTTGTCATTGTCGGTGGCGGATTTGCTGGCCTCTATGCCGCCAAATCTCTCGGGCATCCCTCGGTCAAGGTCACGGTGGTTGACAAACGCAATTTCCACTTGTTTCAGCCACTGCTCTACCAAGTGGCCACCGGTTCGGTCTCTCCAGCCGATATCTCTTCGCCGCTCCGTGGGATTTTGGGACGAAATTCTAATACTAAAGTTCTACTCGATGAAGTTCTTGATCTAGACCCAGACAGCAAGAACATTATTTTGAAGGGTGGCGTTCTGTCTTACGACTCCCTGATTATGGCGACGGGTGTCAGTCACCACTATTTCGGGAACGACCAGTGGCAGGATATTGCCCCCGGCCTGAAAACCATCGAAGACGCATTGGAAATGCGGCGGCGGATTTTCTCTGCGTTTGAGGCGGCTGAGGGTGAGCGCGATCCCGAACAGCGAAAAGCCTTGCTGACGTTTGTGGTGGTGGGTGGCGGGCCGACAGGGGTGGAACTGGCTGGGGCGATCGCAGAACTCGCGAACCAGACTCTCAAGGGAGATTTTCGCAATATTGATACGACGGAAGCTGAAGTCATCCTGATCGAAGGACTCGATCGCGTTTTGCCTCCCTTTGCCCCAGAACTCTCTAGCGACGCCCAAGATGCCCTAGCGCGCCTGGGAGTTAGGATTCGCACGGGGGCTATGGTGACCCGGATCGATCCGGAGTCGGTCACGATTCGCTGTGGCGACGAGACGGAGGTCATTCCATCCCACACGACACTGTGGGCTGCAGGGGTCAAGGCATCCCGCCTAGGTGCGGTGCTGGCAGAGCGAACCGGTGCGGAACTAGATCGTTCAGGTCGGGTAATAGTTCAGTCTGACTTGAGCTTGCCGGGCCACTCCGACATTTTTGTGGTCGGCGACTTGGCTCACTTTGCGCACCAGGGCGAGCGGCCCTTGCCTGGTGTGGCTCCGGTGGCGATGCAGGCGGGCGACTATGTGGCGAAACTTATTCTTAAGCGACTCCAAGGGCGAACCTCTGAACCCTTTAAGTATGTCGATCGCGGCAGTATGGCGGTGATTGGTCAAAATGAAGCGGTGGTTGACCTCGGCTTTATGAAGTTCTCCGGGCCTTTTGCGTGGTTCCTTTGGGTCTTTGCCCACATCTACTACCTGATTGAGTTTGACAACAAATTGGTGGTGATGACCCAGTGGGCCTGGAACTACTTCACACGCAATCGTGGGGCTCGATTAATCACAGGTCTAGAGGCGGTTCGCCGTACTGATGGGGCTGTGCCTCAAGCCTCAGCCAAGGTTTAGCCAGGATAGGCGGGCGGGCGTCTCACCACAGGGGCAAAACACCTTGGACGGCCTGGGGCTTTTGCTCAATTTCTTCGAATTCTAGTCGAGAGTATGGGCTGGGGCTCGGCGATCGATCGGGGTGTTCGGACGGGTGGCGGCGGCGAGAGTACCACCAGTCTCGCAGCTGGGGGGAGAGGCGATCGCCATACAAGGTGACCACAATGATGGCTCCCGAGCATCCCGGCTCTAACACCTCAACTCCGTAGGATGGAGCTTTTTGGGTGGCAATGTCTGGCGTTAGCCGACGGCCAATGCGTCGCCAGCTCGGCTCTTTCCCCCGCCATTGCAGACGGCAGCAGGGCCATGGCAATTGCTCTCGGTCAAATAGACGACAGCAAGGCCCAATGATGCGGTAAGTAAAATGACCACCGATGCTAGGAATGATACTGCCGGATACTAGGGGGTGAATGAGATTTGCCATGGCAAGACGAGGGCATGACGCGCTTTATAGTTTCTCCGCATCGGCCCGTTCGGAGGACCATTGACTAGAGGCTGAATCTGCAGCGAAGGTTTCGGGGGGACTGATGGATTTTTGCAGGAGCTGCTGGGACTGCGCGGGTTCAATCCCGGCATTGGAGCGAATTCGGTTCAGCTGCCCGATGGCCCAATGGGCGGTTTCGCGAACCTCTGCATCTTGATCTTCCGTGGCGATCGCCAGCAGGTTACTAATTTGACCCACCAAATCGTAAATCCGCGTCAGATCGCGAATCGCATTTTTACGGACTTCCGCATTTTCATCTTGAAGCGACATGGCGAGGGCACGCTTCATCGGCTTGAGGGTTTGGGTACCAATCTCGGAAAGCGCCGACAAAATCAAACTTCGTTGTTTTGAGTCAGCGGTGGGAATGAGATTGACCAGCGGTTGAATGGCTCGGGAGTCAGCCCGCTGTCCCAGTTCCCAAATGGCCTTGCGGCGTTTAGCCGGAACGGCAGACTGCAAGTCGCTGATCAACGTCTCGACGATGTCTAGGCGCGGCAGACGAGAGGTTGGATTGATCAAGCTAGCGGGCTCATGTCGGTGGTCTCGGCGCTGAATGGCAGAGGGCGGTGGCGGCGGGATCAGCGTTGCTCGGGGGGAGGCGATCGCAGCAGGATTCATGCCCTGGCCCTTGACACCGCGTCCCTGTTGCCCGGAATCTTTTTGCGTGCTCTGAGCCTTCGCGCCAGGGTTCTTAACGCCAAACGGATTCACGTCTTGGGTTTGGGCTTCCTGGGCCAATGTCTCTGGGATCGGTGTCTCAGGCTCCCACAGACCAGGGGTGTCATCGCGATCGCCAGCCTCTGTCAGCTCCTCTGTCAGCTCCTCTGTCAGCTCCTCTGTCAGCTCCTCTGTCAGCTCCTCTGTCAGCTCCTCCGGACGCTGGCAGACATTCGCGGCCAATTCAGGCAGCGTTTGCGGTGTCACGTCGAGATGCTCTAGCATCCTTGCCATGGTCTTCGAGCGTTTCTTTTGGGTGGAGCGTTCTTGGGGCTTAGATTTTGACTTAGACTTAGACCGCTTGGGTTTAGAGCGTTTAGGCTGGGACAAACCCGCCATTTTCCAGATGCCGAAGCCACCGAAGCCGATCCCCAAGAGGGATAACGCCATGACTGCCATACGCACGGGCGAAGTCTTGGCGGGGCGGGGCGGGGTCGTTGTCGGTTTCGCGCCTGCGTTGGACGGCTCATCAGGTGTTGTAGCCCCTGTAGCGGCGGCGGCTTGAATAGCGGCTTCAATCTTGGCGCTGCCAGGTTTTTTTAGGGCTGCCCAAGTTTCTTCAGCCACAATTCCCGTCACGGCTAAGGCTTGATCGTCTTGGAACGCTTTGACTGCCGACTCTGTGACCGCATTAAACGTCCCGTTAATCTCACCGTTATAAAATCCCAGCTTGCTTAAGTTGAGTTGCAGTTCAATCACGAGCGGGCCACTGCTCCCCGGCGCTAGAGAAGGGCGATCGACCACGGCATCATCAACGGTGTCATCAGCGGCGTCATCAATGGCATCAGGGGGCTGGGTCTCTGACTGAGGAACTTGCTGGGCCTTGATCTGGGCCACGATGAGAGGCTTGGGCAGAAGGGGTGTCTGAGACTCGGCTTGGGAGTCAGCCAGAAACATCGCATGAGCGATCGCACCCCCGCCGGCCCCCAAGCCGGGGGTAAGAGCAACGGTCCAGAGAGTGACCTTCCAAATCAGTGGGTGGCATCGCATCAGCTTTGGGCCTGGCGTAGAGGTAGACGGACGAGCGTAGATAGTAGATAGATGAAGGGGAACGCTTAGATGGATGGGCAAAAACGGGTGGGCAAAAACGGGTGGGCAAAGACGGAGACGAACTCAGACTATTTACTGATCTTTAAGGATACTAACAGGGGAAAACAATATACGTAATTGGGTTATTGAGTCGGTGTTGAAGATGAGGTTCTGGGGTCAGCTTTTGCGGACTTAGCGCCAAAAAACGCCGTCAGGCGCTCCCGTTGGTTAATTAGGTAAATGCTAATCAAGGTCAGAATAACCCCTGCGTCTTGAATCGGGCTGAGCTGCTCCGCTAGAAAAAGATTTCCGAACAACAGCGCGAAGACCGGCGTTAGAAACGTCAGAGCACTCAGACTCGTGAGGTTGCGCTGAGCCGCGAAGTAAAAGAACAATCCATAGGCGATCGCGCTTCCAAACACCGTGGAGTAGGCCATGGCCAACCCATCTGACAGCGTCAAAGCATCCCACTGATGCTGCTCCGTCAGCGCCGACAGGGCCATCAGCGGCAATCCACCCAGCAGCATATGCCAGCCAGTTGCCATAATCGGATCCGCCTCGCGAAAGACAAATCGGCTCAAAATGGTGCCGCTGGCCATAGACAGTGACGCCAGCAACATCAGCCATTGTCCATTTTGAAACAGTGCTGCCAAAACCATTTGCAACTGTATCGGTAGGTCTTGCGGTAACCCAGGCTTAGATAAATCCGCAAGAGCACTCAGCCACTGGCGGCTCAGGCCTCCATTGAAGAGGTCAGAGACCTGGCTGAGCAAACCTCGCCAGACCTGGAGAATCCATTCGTCCGGTAAACCCAGCAAACTAATTCCCATAATGCCCAGGAGCAGCCCTAAAAATCCCCAACGGCCAATATATTCCCCAAACAGCCAGCGAGCCATCAGGGCCACGGCCAAGGGCTGGGAGTCAATCATCACCGAACCTAGGCCCGCATCGGTGCGCTGCAATCCCTCCGCCAAAAAGCCCTGAAACAGAGCGCCATCCAGGCAGGCAAAGGCCAGAATCCAAAGCCAGACGCGCCAGCCCTGGGGATGCGATCGCCCTAACCCCCAGCCCATCAGCAAAATCATCGCCCCAGCCGGAACCAGCCGTACCGTCGCCAAAAATAGAGGTGTGGTCTGGGTCAGGGTGCTCTTCATCGCCACCATCGCGGTTCCCCAAAAAAAGAACGGGGCAACGAGCAGCAAAGGCTCAAAGGGCAAGCGATCGGGAACAGAAGGAAGACGCATGAAAACTCAAATAAGCTTTTCCTATCTTAGAGCTCAATCCGAAGCTGCACCTCCCGTGGACAAACCCGAGGGATTCACGGTCAGGACATACCCTCACACGACATACCCTCACACGACATACCCTCACACGACATAATAAACGGATGCCCCATTGAGAGACTGTACTGGTTTATGGTTTGGCCCTTTAAACGTCGTTCACGCAAAAAATTGCTCGCATTGAAGTCTCAGGTGCGATCGCAGGGGCAACCCGAGAGCGGCTGCTCAATGCCTTCAAAATCGTTGAAGAACAGCGCTTTCCCGGCCTGCTTCTGCGCATTGATAGCCCCGGCGGCACCGTTGGCGATTCCCAAGAAATCTATAGCGCCCTTTGCCGTCTGCAGGAAAAGACCAAAATCGTCGCGAGCTTTGGCAATATTTCTGCTTCGGGAGGAGTCTACATCGCCATGGGGGCACACCACATTGTCTCCAACCCCGGCACAATCACAGGCAGTATTGGTGTGATTTTGCGAGGTAATAATTTGGAGCGTTTGCTCGATCGCATCGGTGTTTCCTTTCAAGTCGTCAAGTCAGGCCCCTACAAAGATATTCTTGCCTTTGATCGTAAGCTGACTGAGCCAGAATCCTCGATTTTGCAAGAGCTGATCGACACCAGCTACGAGCAATTCGTCACCACCGTCGCCAAAGCGCGTCATCTCGAGCTAGAAACCGTCAAACGTTTCGCCGATGGCCGTATTTTCACGGGCGAGCAAGCCTTGGCCCTGGGTGTGGTCGATCGCCTTGGCAGCGAGGAAGATGCTCGCCGCTGGCTGGCGGAGCTCGTTAACCTTGACCCAGAGAAAACAGAGCTCTGTACAATCGAAGAGCCCAAACCCTTCTGGAATCGCTTTTTGTCCCGAGGACAAGCCTCGCAAAAACAGACGCTACAAGCGCCGCTAGGCACAGGCCTATCAGCCAGCCTGGAGCACCTTCGGTTTGAACTGGAAACCCATGGACTACCGCTGTGGCTTTACCGCCCCTAAGGGGCCGGAAAACCCCATGATCTTCTATGATCTAAAGCTTATTCTGTAAATACTATGCTGTAAAGATAATGATCCAGGAGGAGCGCGTGGTGTCGTGGCAAGTGCAGGCAATTCGTGGGGCAACGACCGTGTCAGACAACTCGGCAGCGGCAATTCGAGAAGCCGTAACTGAGCTGATGGATGCCCTAGAAGCAAACAACGAGATTAAACCGCAGCATGTGGTGAGTTTAACGTTTTCGGTCACGCGGGATCTGGACGCACTGTTCCCGGCGTCTGTTGCTCGAAAGCGTCCAGGCTGGGATAACGTGCCTCTGTTGGATGTGCAGCAAATGCACGTCACCGGTAGCCTAGAGCGCTGTATTCGTCTACTTCTGCACATCAACTGTCCCGAACCAAACCTGTCGGTTCACCACCCCTATCTCCGTCAGGCCCAGCGCCTGCGGCCTGATTGGGATTTGGCCCGACCGATGTCTTGAAACTTCATCCGACTCTGAAAAGTTCCGAAGCCTTCAGGCTGACATGCTCTGCAGGCACTAGGGGCGAACGGAGATCACCCGATGGATTCGGCCGATTATCGTCTTGGTATTCGGCCTCCAGCTGGTCTTGCAACTCACTCTTGATGGGGGGTGAGCAGTAGACTCGATCGCAGTTTCAGCATGTCCCCACCGGACTCCAATAAACAAATCGTAAACGAAATTCCAGAAGTCCTTAGGGCTCTGCAAGATGCCGAGGCACTGGGGAGAGCCTTTGGCTTCCAGTAGAGGACGGGTTGCATAGTAGGCAGCTTCGTAGCGATACCAGGGAATTGAGGGCCAAAGATGATGAACGAGGTGGTAGTTTTGGCCCATGATCAGCAGGTTGAGGAGGGAACCGGGATAGACTCGGGAATTTTTCCAGCGATCGCGCTCTCGAAACGGGCGATGGGGCAAATAGTCAAAAAATAGACCCAATGCGATGCCCACCACCAACGCCGGGGTGAACCAGTAGTTCATCAGATAGCCAATGAAGCCAAACTTTATACCACAGAACACGATCGCCCCAAAGGAGAATCGAGCCAAAACCCACTCCAGTAGCTCATACTTTCGCCAAAGCTTGCGCCGAAAGAAAAAGAACTCGTGGTACATGAAGCGCGGGGCAATCAGCCACAACGGCCCGCAAGTTGAAACGAAGTGATCTGGGTCATTCTCAGGGTCGTTGACATGGGCATGATGCTGCATGTGAACTCGCGCAAAAACGGGAAAGGAAAACCCCAGCAGTAGCGCACTGGCATGACCCATGACCGCATTAACCACGCGATTGGGATGAGCCGAATGGTGAGAGGCATCATGAATGACTGTTCCAGCAAGGTGCAGCGAAAGCACACTCAGGGAAAAACAAAGCCATGGGTACCAGTCCCAGCGAAAATAGCCGAGTACCGACAGCGCCATAAAAACGAATGCCGAGAGCAAAATCCAAACGTTTGGGTTGAAGCGACCCGGTGAACGCACGAACTCTCTGGGCACCGTCAGGGGCATCTTGGCCTCCGACATTCTGGTTTCACTCCTTACCACTTGCAACTCACAGGGAAAGCTCAAGATACCCAAAAACCTGCAGTGGAGAGTACGACAAACGCCGCCCACAACGCAAGAGAAGCGCACTAGACCAGCCGCTGTTCTTGGGTAGTATACGGCAGTTGTAACGGATAATAAAGTTTGTTGACACAGTCTCCGCGTGAAGGCTGACCCGGATCACAGGTGTTCTACCCGGTATGAGCCAGGGAAATTCCTGAGAAGGCTGCCCGATATTATGAGACGAGTCAAACCCCTAAGAGGCCCGCAACTGCCCGTAACCGTTTAAATTCGGATTAGTTGGATTAATTAAATGCGGACGAAAGGACTTGAACCTTCACGCCTTGCGGCACTAGAACCTAAATCTAGCGCGTCTACCAATTCCGCCACGTCCGCATAGCGACAATATACCATCAAACTTGAGTCAGACTCGAGGTCAATCCAGCAATTCAGCGCGAGTTCGCCGCAGGCCCCCATTCAAGCGGTATATTACCGAGTCTCAAACGCGCTTCAATACAAAAAGGCTACCTCTGCTGCCCCGGTTAATGCGCAAGTCATCGTCTAGGTAGGTGAGATCAATCCAGCCCTGACGACCCTGAATCGAAAAGTCAATGGCCGCAAAGCGCTCACCCGACTCAATTTTGCGAATGAACTGTTGGGGGCTTTCATAGCCGACCCAGCGTTGAAGGCCAAAAATAGCCCGCTCAAACTGAACCTTGATGCGGCGATCGCCTCTCGCAAGCTTCGCCGGATCGCCCTCCAGCGCAAACCGAGCCGCAATGCTCACCAACCCCTCGCAATAGGGCAGGCCCTCCACCTCTGCAAGGTTGTAAGCCCGACCCGTATTCAAGCGCAAGCACTGATAGATCTGGCCCAGCTTGAGCAGGGGTATCCGATCAATGCCCAGGAGCTCGGTGCTGGTTGTGTAGAGCAACTGCCAGTCACCATCGAGCTGTTCTGCAGACTGCGTCGAACCAGCCGTCGGATTGCGCGCTTCAAGTTGAGCCACCTGGCTCAAAATTGCGGCACGCTGCTCACTGTCGCCGGCAATGCCTCGGTTGGTCGAAGCCAATAGTTCCAGCAGTTTTGATTTACCTAGCATCGCGGTTTCTGTCCTTTCGTGGGGTACCCATCGCTCAATTCTGTAACTTCTGAAGCCCAGGTCGCCTCAGAAATTCATTTTTTCTCTTACAAGTTACTGGGGTTTCTTCGATTATGATGGGTGGTGCCCTTGACACCTGAATGAATGTCGAGCTATACCCTAGCCCAACGCCCTCGGGCTTTATGGCCTCAGCAAGGTGTGATCGGGTGCAAAGGGTTGGATTGATCTAATTTCTATAGAGATACCGTCCGTCATGGAAAATAACCCCTCCCTCCGTATTGAGCCTCGCTATCAGCAAGCACCTGTTTTGCCGTCAGCGGGGGAGCCCTCGATTCTAGAGTGGTTGGAAAAAAGTGGTCGTCTCCTCGCGCGTGAAGACTTAGGCGAGCCCGATAAACGTCTTGTGGATGAGGAAGAGGAAATCTCGGCACTCATGGGCGTTGACGACGGCAAGTACGATGATGATTTTGATGACGATGATGAGGATTTAGACGACTAGTCTGACTCCAGGTGTCGGCTTACCTAGCGCCTTAATCTGCCTCAAAACAGATTTTTCGAAGCCGTGCTTCTGATCTTGACTGTCTAGGTCTGGAGCACCGCCGGAAACCGAGGGGTCTTCCCCGGATAGACGCTAACTTGCCCTTCGGGCTATGAATAACTGGGTCATTGAGGTAAGCAAATTGTCTTGAGTGTGAGCGTCTACACTGAAAAATCTTTCGTTTTACGATAAATTTGCCAGAGTGCGCGGATTGCTCGCCTTTGCTTTTGAAGCCTTCCTGGTGTGTTGTGATGAGTGGAATGAGTTTTCTGTGGATGCAAAATATTTAGCGGATCGCGCGACTGGATTGACGGGAACCCGGCTGCTTTGGTTCCTGTCGGCGGGTCTTAGTTTGGGTGCTCTTGGGGCTGACGCGCTAACTCAGCGTTCATCGGCCAGCGTTTATTCATTGTTCTTGCCCTTTGCGATTTGTACGCTTGTCTCGGGTCTCCTGGGATATTGGGTGATTCCGTTGCTGCGCCGCTTGAAGGCGGGTCAATACATTCGTGAAGATGGTCCTCAAGCCCACCTGAAGAAGGCGGGGACTCCAACGATGGGCGGCATTTTTGTTGTTCCAGTGGCGCTTTTATTCGCGGTGTTTGCCTCTGGTTTTAGTCCTCAGGTGTTGGCGGCGGCGGGGCTGACCTTCGCCTATGGGTTGATCGGTTGGCTGGATGATTGGTTGATTTTGCGCGATCGCTCCAACAAAGGCGTTTCTCCCAAGCTCAAGCTTTCGCTTCAAGTCGGCTTTGGAATCTTGTTTTGCCTCTGGTTACGTCTGGGCTCTGGCCTTGAATCGATCACGTCGATCAATCTTCCGTTTGGCTGGGTGTTGCCCCTGGGGCTGTTGTTCTGGCCGCTAGCGTTGTTCGTGATGACGGCAGAGAGCAATGCGACCAATTTAACCGATGGCGTGGATGGCTTGGCTGCGGGGACTGGGGCGATCGCGCTCTTGGGCCTCGGTGGGTTTGTCGCGGGCCAGTCTCCGGAGCTGATGCTGTTTTGTGCGGCCATGAGCGGCAGCTATGTTGGATTTTTGGTTCACAACCGTAATCCTGCCAAGGTTTTCATGGGTGACACGGGCTCTTTGGCCCTCGGTGGAGCCTTAGCGGCTGTCGCACTGATGGGCAATTTGCTCTGGATCCTCTTTGTAGTTGGTGGTCTTTTCCTGGTCGAGTCTCTATCAGTAATTGCCCAAGTAGGCTTCTATAAACTCACGAAAGGATCAGATGGTGTCGGCAAGCGTCTCTTCAAGATGGCTCCCATTCACCACCATCTCGAGCTTTGTGGCTGGGCCGAGACGCGTGTGGTTGCAACGTTTTATAGCCTGAGCGTTCTGCTCATTTTGGCCTGCCTCGTGGTTGATTAGGTCGTCACATATCCTCATCCAATCCAAAAAGCCTGGTCTAAACAGTCTAATCCCAAAAAAGTGAGCGTCAACGACGCTCACTTTTTTCTGGCGAACACCTGGACACTGGTAACAGCTTCCACTCAGGCTCAGAGAACCTTGATCAGATTTAGGCTAAAACACCATTGAGAAAAATATCTGACAATCCCTCGGCCATTTCCTTCAGCATCTGGGGTGAAGTGTTTTGCTCTAGCAACGTCACTTCGCTGAATCCAGCCACCATGAACATGCCCAAGAATACCCGAGCGATCACTTGGGGATTCATCGGTCGGTAGATACCTCGATCGATCGCCGTCTGGAAAAAGGCTTCCGCGACTGCCATCATCTTATCTAGCACCTCACCCTGGATACGTTCTTGCAAGTCTGGGTGGAACTGAGTTTCCATAAAACAAACTCGCACTAAATCGGTATTTTCTTGCAAGTGATGCATTCGCTTGCGCATGACCTCAGCAATCCCTCGATAGCTACTCATTTCGCTCAGCTCGGTCAGCAAATCGGTCAGCAGTTCAACCCAGCCTTCTGTAGCCAGTTCCACCAAAATCGATTTTTTGTTCGAGAAATGACGAAACAGCGTGCCTTCCGCAACGCCTGCTGCCTGAGCGAGATCCCGTGTAGTCGTGCCGTCATAGCCGTGGCGAGCAAACAGATGCTGAGCAGCCTTCAAGATCCGAGTCTTGGTTTCAACTTCGACTGGAGCGTTATGGCGAGCTAATCTCATCATGGCTTTTGGCCTCGTAGGCAAAGCAATTTGGCGACTTAAGACAGAAAAATCGCATAACCCCAAAAGGGTGCAGCGATGCCAGACAAGCTCAAGTCACTGACTCAATTGTTGCTCAGTTTTGCGAAGACATCTGCTCTGGGTTCATAGAAACTTACACTTTGACCGATTCCAGAACATTTATTCCAGAAGGTTTATTCCAACAGCACTGGACGTATCAACTCTACACAAAGTTAGCTCCCAGCGTTTCTTGGCCAGCTTTCCTGATCAAAGGCTTGGGGCAAGTAGTAGTAGTTATGTAGTGTCAAGTAAAACTCAGCCAACTTCACAAATCCAGTAAATACTCTGAACAGCCTTCCAGCCTATCCTCTGGTGAGCAGCCTAGTGAATATACTGTTGCGAGTTAGGTGTTGTTGCAAATGATGACCGCTGACCCGCGATCGCGGTCACCAAAAGCTACTCAGCAGGAGCGAATTGCGTAAATGTTTCCGACTCGTGCTTTCTTTGATCCATCACCCAATCAGCTATTCGCGAGAATCTATGGCCTGGACATTTGCGCCAAACGGTACTCATGCTCTAGTTCTGAATGAGAAATCATGCGATTACTTTTGTTGAGTTAATCTATTTCTTGTTAGATTGAAACTAAAATTTCTCCTAAATTCAGAAGAAATTTAGAGTGCAGATAGCTCATTGAAGATAGCAAAAAAGCGAACTATTCCCTTTGTTTTTGCTGAAATAATGTTCTGATCTGGGTAATCAGTGTTCGAAATCCCTAAAAGAGTCAATGCCTTTTCTCGATAGATTCTGAATGGATCTTGAGTGGATTAAACTTTCGAGAAAAGTCTTTTTGATCTATTTTGATCTGATTTAATCAAAGTTAGATCTAAATCATACTCTCGTCTTTTTTCAAGTTGAGAGTGGCTTTTTGGGCTGAGAGATTTGACTTGAAAATGGGAATATTTTCTTTGGAACCCCCCATTTGTCGGCGCAGTTTTGCTATAGATCTATGAACATAAAATCCCCAGAATCTAGAGATTCTCTAGATATTGACTTTGGCCGTTACGTTCACATGCTAAGAAGCCGTTGGCTACTGATTGCGCTGCTCTGGGGAGGAACAGTGGGTCTGGCTGGTATTGCTGCATCGCTCAAGCTGCCAACTTACGAAGCCAGCACTAAAGTTTTGGTACGGACTGACCCCACCTCTACGTTGACAGGTGTGGGCCGAGGGGTGGGGGACTTGGGTAGTTTGGTGAAGGCCCAAAACCCTCTCAGTACTGAGGTGGAAATTATTTCCTCTAAACCTGTAATTGAGCGAGTCATTCAACAGCTCGATCTCAAAAATGAAGATGGAGAAGCTCTCAGTGCAGAAGATTTTTATCGGCAACTGACCGTTAAAATTGTAGGAGGTGCTGATGTCATTAATCTAACGTATCAAGATACGGATCCTAGCGTTGCGGCTGCTGTGGTCAATGAGCTGGCCAAACTTTACATTGAGAGCAATGCTTCAGATAACCAGCAGCGAACGCTTAAGGCCTTAACCTCCCTAGAGGGGCAGCTGCCAACCACGCAAAGATTTGTCCGCGATGCGGAGGCAAAACTACGCCGTTTTCGTGAGGAAAATCAAATTATTTCATTGGATGATGAGTCCAGATCTTTGATTCAGCTATTAGAAGGCTTGGATAGACAAATTTCTGAGGCTCAAGCGGCGCTGAGTCAAGCGACAGCTGAAGCGAACAGCTTGCAAACCAGTCTGGGGTTGTCTGCTCAAGAGGCCCTGATGGTCAGTGATATTAGCCAATCTCCGGCCATTCAGGGGATTTTGCAAGAGCTACAAACGGTTGAGCGTAACCGAGCGACTCAACGGGGAATTTATACGGATCAAAGTCCGGTGGTGCTGACCTCAGCCACTCAATCTGCCAATTTGCACCAGCTCTTGGATCGAGAGCTAGAGGCCCTGCTGGGGGGGCGATCGACCCTACCTAACTCGTCTATGCAGGTGGGAGAGTTACGCCAGAGCCTGATTAGCAATTTTTTGGACGCCGAGGTCAACCGCCTGAGCTTGGCCAGCCGAACGCAGTCGCTGTTAGCCTTTCGCGAGAACTACCGCCAGCGGGCAAACAGCCTGCCTGTGCTAGAACAGGAGCAGGCTCAGCTGGAGCAAACCCTTGGCGTGGCCCGCTCCAGCTATCAAAATTTGCTGCAACGCCTAAAAGAATTAGAGGCTGCTGGGAAGCAGGACATTGCCAATGCGACCGTGATTGAACCCGCTGAAATTCCAGAGACTGCGATCGCAGGTGAACGCTCGAGAATTCTGGCCTTGGGCGGATTACTGGGGGCTTTTCTGGCCACGACTGTCGTGACTCTGTTAACCCTCAGAGAAGAAGATCGACTGCGGCGTAATTCGGCACTGCTTAACCTCGTGCCCGAACCAGGTGGGTTTCCAGTAGCGTCCGCCTTTCGAAGTGAGGGATCGGAAAGGGCACGGGAGGCGGGGGAAAACAGGCCCTCCCAAGCCCCATCCCAGCACAAATAACCTCGCAATCAATCTTAGCCAGTCGCCCATGAAGGAGAACACCCGATGAAAATTACCATTGTTGCAATGGAAATTCCCTATCCTCCGATTCATGGTGGACGCGTTGACATTTGGAGGCGAATCGAGGCCTTTGAGCAGTTGGGCGTTGAAGTGCAGCTCATCTGCTGGATCCCGGAGGAGCCGAAGGCGGAGGATTTGGCGGTAATTTATCGCTCCGTTAAGAATTTGCAACTGTTGCAGTATACGGGCCGGACTCCCTTGTCAAAGCTGCGCCGTTGCTGTGAGCTCCTGAGGTACCCGTTTGGCATTACCTCGCGTCTGATCTATGGTTTGGCCCTGCAGCGGTTGTTAGGCGAGGTGAAACAGTTTCAGCCCGATCTGATTTGGATTGACGGCATTCATGCTAGCGTCTTGGCGAGAACGATTTCCGAGTGCCTAGAAATTCCCTTTGTGGTGCGATCGCACAATATTGAGCACCAACACCGCGCAGCACTCCTGCGGGCGGCCCAGGGACTTCAAAAAATTCCAGCGTTCTTGGTGCTGATGCATCTCAAGGCCTTAGAAATTTCAATCTTGAAAACTGCTTGGCTTTTTTTGATATTTCGGTGGATGATCTCAAGTTTTGGCAAAACTGTGGCCTTCAGAATGGCTATTTTTTGCCTCCGCTGGCGGATCTATCTAAACCGGAGCCAGTCAACTTTGATCTCGCCCCATCTTGCGCTTCTCTCGATAGGGATTGTCCCGGATCGTTTCATGTCAAGCAGTATGACATCGTTTTTTTGGGTAACTTGAATAGTGATAATAATGTTGCCGGAATTCAATGGTTTTTAGATGCCGTTGTACCGCTCATTCAAATGCAAAAAGCAGATGTCTCTATTTTGATCGCTGGTTCTAAGCCGGTGCCCATGATTCGAGACCTATGCGAACAGGTGGCCTGCGTTGATCTGAAGATTAATCCGAGATCTGCGATCGAAATCTATGCCTCAGGCCGAGTCTTAGTCAATCCGATTGCCATGGGCGGAGGTGTTAGCATCAAATCCATTGATATGCTGACACTGGGAAAACCGATTGTATCCCTTGCCAAGGGTATTGCGGGCTTGCCGGAGTCTGTCAAGCCGCTCTTTCGACTCGCGACGGATGCACCGTCCTTTGCAGAAGCGGTGATGATTTGCCTATCTGAAGCCTCTCTGGCATCCGCTGAAATGTCCCAGGTGTCATCTGAACCGATCTCTAGAGTACTCTCTCCTGTAGAGCGCCAAAGCTTAATTGAGGATGCATTTGGCCTGCCGAAAATCCAGCAGTTAATCGATCAGCTTCAGATGCTTTTGGTGTCCCAGAAGATCTAACCTTCAAAAGATCGTATTGGTATCATATTTCTCGATCAGCCGAGGTGGAACCATGCCTGGGCGAACGGTAGTTTGTCCAGATATTGACACTGCACTAGACTGGGAATTTCGATAGAATACTCGCCGATTTTGAATTACCCCTCTCAGCACAGATGCTTTGACGCATCTACTCTAGAAGGGTAATTCTTTTTTGAGATTAACTTTACAGTTAGCATCAATATGGATTTTCCTGTTAATTTTGATGTCAAAACATTTGATGTCAAAATATGCACAAGACACATATTTGCAAGATGCGTGTAATCGCCGAATATCTATAAGAAGGGTTGTTGAATAGTGTCTGACTAGTTATTTTTTGTTCCACTCTAGTTTGCGGCTCTGGGGAAGGGTTTCATCGAATTTAGTGCAAGCTTTATCCCCTGTGAACTTTAGCACAAGCTCCGCATTCACTGGGCAGCCGCTGCTCTTCTTCGGTATTCTTCAGTAGATAGGGATCAATTTCCTGGCGCAATGAGTCACAGCGGGCATCTGTTCAAGGTTGAGCCTGGAAACGAGCTCCCTCTCCTTCAATGTTGCCGCAAAGAGTCTAATTATGAAACTGTTGCTAACTTGCACCTCCGGGGGGCATTTTGCTACGATGCGCTCCCTCTCTCCTTTTTGGAGTGAGCATGAGCGAGTTTGGGTTACCGATTGCAAAGGGGACACGCAAATTCTGGATGACCAGCAAGAGCGAGTGCATTGGCTACCCTACCAAGCACCCCGCCATTGGCTTTCATTTCTCTCCAATCTGCCTGCGACTTTCCGCATTCTACGGCGGGAAAAGCCAGATATGGTGGTGTCCACGGGGGCTAGTGTTGCGGTGAATTTTGCGATCGCCGCCAAGCTATTGGGTATCCGCTTTCTCTTCGTAGAAAGTATCTCTCGCGCCGAAGAACTGAGCCTCTCGGGCAAGTTCGTTTATCCGCTATGCCATGAGTTTTACGTTCAGTGGCCAGCCCTCTGTCAGCGTTATCCTCGTGCGATTTATCGCGGCATTGTTGCCTAAGCAGCAGTAAGCCATCGCCGTCCCTGAGTCAGCCATCGCATCGCCAAGGCTTTATCCATTCAGCGGACGAGATTTATGATCACGGTAACCTTAGGGACAATTCCATTCCAGTTCGATCGCGCGATTACTTGGTTGGGTATTTTGCTTGATCGCCAAATTATCACAGAGCCTGTCTTTCTTCAGTATGGTAGCTCAGACATCTCGGCCATTGCCCAGCACCCTTTGGTTACCGCGCTGCCGGTGGTGCAATCGGAATATCTCAAAGCCCAGGTTGATGCCTCGCGCCTGGTAATTGCCCACGCAGGTCAGGGCTCAACTCGGATGTTGGTCGAGCGTTCTGCAAGTTTTATTATTTTGCCGAGATTGGCGCTACATCGCGAGCACATTGACAATCATCAACTGATGTTTGCCCGAGGCATGAGCAATTTTGGCATTCGCTGTTGCATCACCCTAGACGAAGTGGTAGAGGCCGTCTTACAGCCCCCTGCCCCCTGCGCCGTTGACTTGTTTGATGGCCCTAAGCTGGCAGAGTATTTGCGCCGCTGTTATACCCCATCCCGGATCCAAGTACAGCGTTTGCTGCTGAGCCGCCGTTAACCTCAGCCTCGAGCATCAATTTTCAATTCAGACCACTCAGACTTCAACTCCGAGCCATCAGAACATCGGATGCCTTAACTATGTTGACCTCCACCCTTTCAACAGAACGAGGGAAATCGCGTCCCTCCGTGAGTATTCTGATCAACAACTACAATTACGAACGATTTCTACGCCAGTGTATTGAAAGTTGTCTCTCCCAAACCCAATCCCCCCTAGAAGTGATTGTGGTCGATGATGGCTCGGTGGATGCTTCACCTCAGATTATTCGTGAATGTAGCGCGATTTCTCCGCTCATCGTCCCTATTTTGCAGGCCAATGGTGGCCAAGCTTCTGCCATTAATGCGGGGATGAGCCAATGTCATGGCGATGTGATCGTCTTGCTCGATGCGGACGATTATCTGCATCCCTGGGCCGTTGAACGGGTTCAATCGGCTTGGCGGCCCGACTGTGTAATGGTGCAATCTCGCCTGGATATCGTAGATCGTGAGGGGCATTACATCGACCAATATCCAGCCCCTGAAGTCTCTTTTGACAGCGGGAATGTGGTTCCACTTTTACTGAAGACAGGTCAATATTGCACCACGGTCACTACAGGGCTCAGCTTTAGTCGAGCGTTACTGGAGAAGATTCTGCCGATTCCTGAGGAGGAATTTCGCATTTGTGCGGATGGATACCTCGTGACCGTGGCACCCTTCTATGGCTTGGTCGTTGCCTTAGAAAACTCGGTGGGCTGCAGGCGCAAGCATGAGAGCAATCTTTGGGCTTCACCGGCTTGGTCGGTGGCACAGCGCCGTCGGGCACTGGAGCATGATTTTTGCGCTACCGCTATTTGACCCGAACGGCTCGCGCGTTTGGGCATGAAGTTGTCCGAACACTCGGGTTGCGAAATGTTTTCCATCTGACCAATCGCTTAGTTTCCCTCAAGCTGGAGCCGGAACATCACCCCGTGGCAAGCGATCGCCCCTGGTCTTTAGCCCTGCGCGGAATCGGGACGGTATGGGAATACTCAAACTTGAGTCATCGGCGTCGAATCGTTTTAATGGCTTGGTTTTTGGGAGTTGGTTTTTTGCCTCGCTCCCTTGCCCGCCCCATGATTAACTGGTGTTTATCGACTCGATCGCGCCCGCCTGCCGTAGACCGGGTTTTGAAGAAGCTGAGAACGGTAACTCAGTAGTGCCTAGGCTTAATCAGAATTAGAGATTGAACCGAATCCCAGGGATTTGCCAGTTGCAGGGTGCGACCTATCCCAAGTTGATTCATCCGGTTTAGAGCTATGACCCCCTTAATCTTGCACCCGCAAGGCACGCCAACGTGTCCTCGGGCGACGCCGCGCCAGCTCTATATTGCGTGGGTTCCCTTCCAGCGACGAGCTGTGGCGATGGAGGCAGACTTCGGCTACGCTCTGCACCACATTGGCGTGAGCTTTCGGTCACGGGTGCTTCGTCCGCTAGAGTACCTGCTGAAGGCTTGGCAGACCCTGGCGCTGCTGCTTCGCGATCGCCCCCAAGTTCTCTGGATTCAGATGCCGCCCGCGCCGCTGCTCTATTTGGCCTTTGTCTATCGTCAGTTGTTTCAGCAAGATTTAAAAATCATCGCAGACTGCCACAACGCGACCTTTCGCCGACCTTGGATTGAGTTTCCAGGGGTGATTTGGCTATTTAATCGCTGTGAGGGTGTGGTTGTACACAATCCGTTTGTGGAAGAACAGGCGCTGGCTCTGGGGATTGAGGCTGCGGTGCTTAGGGTTTTGCGCGATCGCACCCTGACTCCAACCCCGGCGACGCTATCTGCCGCCACCACCTCCACTTCAGAACGAGTCGCCGACCCGCGTCCCTGGGTGTTGGTTCCCTGTTCGTTTAATGCGGATGAGCCCATTGCAGAACTGTTTCAGGCCGCTCGTCTGGCCCCAGACCTGACGTTTGTGCTCACGGGTAACACCCGCCGCGCCCAGGGGCGGCATTGTCTAGATGACCTGCCAAAGAATATTCGGCTGGCTGGATTTGTCCCTGAAGCCGAGTTTAATGCACTGTTGGCCAGTGCCGATGCGGTCGTGGGGCTGACCAAACTGGAAGGCATTCAGCTCAGTGTTGCCAACGAGGCGCTGAGCTATGGCCAGCCGATGGTGCTCTCCAATACGAAACTGCTGCAGGCGTTCTTTCCCCAAGGTGCGGTCTACGTTGATCCGCTGGATGGGGCTGCGATCGCCCAAGGGTGCTACACCGCGATCGCCAACGCCGAGTCGCTGCGCCGTTCGGTTGTGGCGCTACGGCAAGCGGTGGAAGCCCAGTGGCAGCAGCAGGCCGAACCCATTCATCGGTTGCTTGAATCGTGAAAATCGTGAAGGCGGATTCGATTCAAGGCTCAGGTCTGGATCACTGATACCTTCACAGTTGTTGCAACAATTATTTCCCTCCTCATCGCTGCCTTACTCACCGCAGGTATGTATGTCATCGCTGCTCAAAGCTTTCGAAAAGTTTTATACGGTTTTGGCGCTGGTGTTCTACTCCGGTGGCCCGATTACCGTGTTGGTGACCGGCGGATTTAGCCAGGGAGAAGCGGGCTCGGCTGTCACGGAAAACCCAATTATGCGCACTATTTATCTGGCCAGTACGGTGCTATTTACTTTTTTGCTGGTGGCGCGCTGGAAACAGACACTGCGAATCGTGCTGCGCGATCGCTTCACCATTTTACTGGCGCTGTTTGCCTTTGCCTCGATCCTTTGGTCGAGTGCTCCCGAGGCCAGCTATGTTCGATCAGTGGGTCTGCTTGGAGCGACGATATTTGGAATTTATCTCGTCACCCAATACACGCTCAAAGAGCAAATTGTGGTGACAGCCTGGGCATTTGGGTTGATTATCATTTTGAGTATTGTCTACGCTGTTTTTTTGCCTCAATATGGCATTATGGGCGGCGTCCACAATGGTGATTGGCGTGGGATTTACACCCATAAAAACACCTTAGGAATGCGCATGGTGTTATCGGCGGCCACCTTCTTGGTGCTGTTGCTCGATTCCAAACGTCCCTCGCTTTTTCCGGCCCTCGGGCTGATGGCTTCCGCCGCGCTGATTGCGCTCTGTACCTCAAAAGGAGCCATGGTGACGTTAACGGTTGTGATCGGAACTGCAATGGTTTGCCAGATGCTGCGGTGGCAGTTTCGCTATCTCGTACCCCTGCTATTGGGCAGTGTCACAGTAGCCTCAGTGAGTATTGCTTGGGCTCTGGGGAATTTGGAGCGATCGCCACATTCCTCAACAAAGACATCACCCTGACAGGGCGCACCGATATCTGGAAACTGGTGGTGGATGTGATCCACAAGAAGCCTTGGCTTGGCTACGGCTACGATGCATTTTGGAGCCAGGGATTGAAGGGAGATGCCGCCTATGTTTGGCGTGCATTCCTTTGGGAAGCACCCCATTCTCACAATGGTTTCCTCGATATTTGGGTGCAGCTCGGATTTGTGGGATTAGCCCTTTTGCTCTTGGGACTTTATTTTCATTTCTTCCATAGTTTAATTCAGCTGCGCTACACGACTGAGCCAGAGTATCTCTGGCCGGTGCTCCTGTTGGTTTATTGCGTCTTCAACAACTTGACAGAAACGACGTTTCTACGGTCTAACGACTTGCTCTGGGTGCTCTATGTGGCAACTACGCTCCAGGGCTATATCACCGTTATGCGGCCCCAGTCTAGCTCTATAGTTTCTCTCCATTTTACGAGTCATTCTGCATCTGGATATTCTGCATCTCGTCCTCTTGCTGATTGATATTTGCATCGCGTTCGATTCTCATTTCTCAGGTTTTATTGGCATGTTCTCCACACTCAGCGTAAAACTAAAACAAGCAATACAGGTCAAGTTACAAAGCGCAACTTTGAGGGGCGGGCTGTGGATTTTTGCCTCGCGCTTAGGACGCAATGCCCTCCAGGCAGTTTATTTTGTGCTAATCGCCCGCTCTTTAGGTGCTGAGCAGTACGGTACTTTTGTGGGCGTGGCATCCCTCGTCAAAATTTTGCTACCCTTTGCGGCTTGGGGCTCTGGGGAAATCTTGATGAAACATGTCTCTCGCCACCCAGAACTATTTAGTGCTTACTGGGGCAATGCCCTGGTGATGACCGCAGCCTTTAGCACGGCTTGCATGACCCTGCTGATTGGTTGTTCTGATCTGGTTTTACCGTCCTCCGCCACCTTAGGGCTGATTGTCTGTGTCGGATTAGCAGACCTCGTTTTTTCCAGAATCTTAGAAATCACGTTGTCGGCTTTTATGGCGGTGGAACTCCATCATCTGAACGCCCAACTGCATGTTTTGCTGACCCTCAATAGTGTGATTGCCGCAATCTGTTTGGCGGTGTTTGTACCTGAGCCGAATGTGACGGCTTGGGGCGGGCTGTATTTGATGAGTCGGGTGGTGACGCTGGCGATCGCCCTCATCCTCGTCCATCGCACCTTGGGTAAACCCAAGCCTGCACTCAAATGGATTGCACCGGAATTGGCCGATGGCTTCTACTTCTCGGTAGATTTCTCGGCCTACACGCTCTCGAATGATTTAGACAAAACCATGCTGGCCCGTATCGGTACTTTACAGGCAGCGGGCTTGTACGCGGCAGCTTATCGCATCATTGACGTGGCACTCACGCCAATTATGTCCTTGACAGCGGTGGCCTATGCCAAATTCTTCCGGGCCGGAGCCAATGGTATGCAAGGCAGTGTCGGCGTCGCAAAAAAATTTGTACCCCTCGCTGCCACCTACGGTTTGGTCGCGAGTGTGGGAATTTGTTTGGTGGCTCCCCTTGCCAGTTTCATCCTGGGCTCGGAGTATGACGGTGTGGTCGAAGCGATTCGTTGGTTGTCACCACTGTTATTTTTGCGTTCGATTCAGAGCTTTGCCGCAGACACGCTGACCGGAGCTGGGCTCCAGGGTATTCGTACTGTGCTGCAGGTCAGCGTTGCACTGCTGAACGGTGTGGGTAATTTTTTCTTGATTCCTTTGTTTTCTTGGAAGGGTGCGGTTTGGGCCAGTCTAGTATCGGATGGTCTACTCGTATGTGGGATGTGGCTGTTGGTGTTTTTATTTTATCGCCAGGAGATGTCTGAGCGGCAAGCGTTGGGCTCTGCGCAATCATGAAGCTGTGTGGATCTTGAAACTGCATTGATCTGACTGACGTTCAAACAATGGGTGGTCAGCGATCAAAACTGGAACGGTTGTCCTTCTTTGCCCAACACCTCAGCTGCAACCTCAACACCGCTAACTTGGGCCGCAAAATACTGCACGGCCTGGGCCAGGTTTTCGGCAATGCCGACATCGAGAAACTCTCCGTCGGGGAAAGGCATGGCTTGCACGTGGAGACCAGCGGCGATCGCCCTCTGAATCACATCCCCAATCGGCAATTCTCGTTCGGGCATCGCCCCCGTCGATGCGTAGGCGCACAAAACCGGCGCAACCTGCTCATGCAAAAACTGCGTGAAGCTCGGAGCCCAGACCGCCGCACACCAAATATGAGCCAGGTCAGTCTGCTCGGGCTTTTCCAAAATTTGCTGGACGCGCCCGATCGCGTCAAACCCGACTCTACCACCGACTTGGCCCGCTTTTGCTGGGACGAGGGCCAAAACAACATCGGCTCCGGTTTTTGTTTGATGACTCAGCAGTTGCTGAAACATCTCTGGCGGAGAAAACAAAATATCCGGAAATCCCAGAGCAATGCGCGCCTGGCTCACAAAGGGATAGGCTTGGTCAAGGGTATAGGGAACCCCGAAGGGAACACCCAGAATCAAATAGCCCAGGTCAAGACCCAGCTGAGACCCGTTGCCGAAGTAGGCGGGGATATCCCATTTGTCCGATCGCACAATCCAGAACAGCTTGCGAATCCCTGCCGATCGCATCCGTTCCAACAAATACTGACCCACAACCTTGGGGCGAAGTCCCTCGGGTAAGTGTTGAAACCCAATGGGGTATAGCTCTTTGCTCATGGGCAGCGGTGAAAGCCGAGTAGCGCGGCCTCCGGCGGGAATCAGGCCGATCACATCAGCGCCAGACGTGGGGGAATTGGGCGCGATTGGCTGTGCCAAGCTCCGCAGGATCGCATCTGGGATTGGCTGGAAATTGGACAGGTCTGTCATACAGCTCTCGGTTGAGGTTGGCGAAACAAAAATAACCCCATCCCATCCCTAACCTCGCCGCAAAGCCCGGTTGGAAACGAACGAACCCCGCTGATTCGACAAATTGCCCGCCGCCACCTGCCGACGGATGCGATCGCCCCGTGTCTTTGCATGGGTCATGGGCTTGGTGCCGTAGGTTTCCCGCACCTTGAGGTAGCGATCGAGCACCCGCTGTTCTTCCGCTGTGCTCGCTTGCGCCAAATCCTGGGGGGCTAAACCGAGTTGCCACATCGCCTCAGCCAAACCGGGTGCCACGTAGGCTGGACGATTGATATGGTTATCGAGCAACAGCGCGACACCCAGTTCTGAGGTAATCAGCCGCGACAACGAATAGCCATCGAGGCTGCTTTGCTTGACAAAATAAAATGTATCGAGGCGAGTCACGGCATGGAGCACTTCCGCCGCCTGCACCATGGGATCCGAGCCTGCGATCGCAAACCGATAGGCCCAGATCGGTTGCCGCAAAATCGTCTTTTGGTAATCGCTAATTAGCCGCGTGCCGTGGAGCGAGAGCCATCCTCGCACGCCGTCTGTGCCGTCTACGTCGAGGCCAAACTGCTGAAAATAGTGCTGAAACTCCTCGGGAGAACGACGCTTGAGTTGTGTAAGCAATTCGCCCAGTTCCCCTGGCAACTCTGGGCTGCCCGCAGTCCACTGGAACATGCCAAAACTCAGGTATTGGCTATCCCAGGTATTGACGGCATCCAGATAGCCTTCATTTTCGGCAGCGGCGGCGATCGCACGCATCTCCGAGTTGCTCAGCCGCAGACCGGCTAGGAGCGATCGCGCCTCTGCAATAAAGCTTTGGGGCGTCTGGGTTCCCCGTCGATACAATCCCTTCTGGTAGGCGACACCCACGGCTTCTTTGCGAGCCTGTTTGAGCCAGGTGGCAAAAATATTGTCCTGCTCTTGGGTAAATTTGACGCCCTCTCGGGTGACCTTTTGTTTGACATTGCCGAGCAACGGCGCGACTTCTAGCGGCCCCTGCTCACCCACCGGAATGCGCAACACCATGCCGACAGACAGTTTACTCGGGTCGGCAATGCCGTTGAGGATACCAATCTCGGGCCAGCGTTTGGGGTCGCCCAGGGTCTTTTCGGCAATTTTGCTCAGACTGTCTCCCGCTTGCACGGTATAACGAAATTCCGAAGGCAAGACACCTGATGGTGGGACAACAGCCGGCGGCTTTGTCCCTGATGGTTTGGCTGCTGACGGCTGGGTTGCAGGGGGCTTAACGACGGGGGGCTTAGCGACGG
>JAAUOP010000115.1 GCA_012034805.1 Synechococcales cyanobacterium CRU_2_2
GGTGTTTCATTCTGAATCAGATCAAGCTGATAGAAGCGACGCATCGCCTGTCCTTCTTGGGAGATTTCATCCCGCAGCAAATAGACCTTGAGCTGGGCTTCTAAAATTTGATTGCGCCGTCGGTTGGCCGTTCGGAACACCAGCGTGGGATGACCTTCGAAGGGTTCAACAACGGCTACTTCACTAAAACTGACGCGGGCTTGGGAGCGCGCAAACCGGGTAAAGGCCAGACCGGTAATCAGGGCAATGCTGATCATGCTGGCCATCGCTTCAAGCGCGACGAGGCTGTTGGTATAAAGGGTCGTCGGGTGCATCGCGCCGTAGCCGATGGAGCCAAGGGTTTGGACGCTAAAGAAAAAGGCGTCGGCAAAGTCGTCGGGTTTGGCGTTGGCGATCGCCTCCGGGTTGGGATCGAGCAAATAGGCCCAGGCAAACAGCGCATTCACCCCAACGTAGCCCAGGGTCAGCAAGACGACAAACACCCACCAAGGCACGGTCAGTAACAGATGATAGGGATCGCGCCAATAACGGTACCAGCGATCCAATCCCTCGACTTCGAGCTGCCCATTTCGAGACCTGAGGTGGACCAGCTGAGCACGAGAGGTCAGGAAGCTCAAACGCCTGCGGAAATTCAACCCGCCCATAGAACAGACCCCATCTCCGTCGTTATTTCAGGGTTCGACGCATCACAACAACGCGATCGTAATGGAAAACCACCACCCATGGCCAGCGTCGGGCAACCCTTATTGCTGAGCCTAGAGCGCTGCCAGTTTCTCTTTGAGTGTCGTCACTGCCTTGGCATATTGGGGATCCTGGACTGTGCCAATCAAATCCCGACTTTTGCTCAGAGTCTCACGTTCAGCGTCGCTCAGCTCGATCACAACATCAGGGGCGATGCCGCTTTTGTTGATATCCGTGCCTTTGGGCGTGAGATATTTGGCGATGGTAACGGCCAGCCCAGAACCGTCGCCCAGGGGCCGCACTGATTGAACCAAACCTTTCCCAAAGGTTTTGGTACCGATGAGCTCCGCTCGATGATTATCTTGCAGCGCACCCGACAAAATCTCGCTGGCGCTGGCAGAGCCACCATCGACCAAAACCACGAGGGGACGCTGGGTTAGGGCGCGGCCATTGGCGTTTTCTTGATCCGAAATTCCCCGGCGATCGACCGTGGAAACAATCGTGCCGCTGTCGAGCCACATGCGGGCAATCTCGATGCTGGAGTAGAGCAGCCCACCTGGGTTGGAGCGCAAATCTAGCACATAGCCATCGACGTTTTTCGCCTCCAGCTGCTGAATCGCCGTGCGCATTTCTTCAGCCGCATTGGCATTGAACTGGTTGAGACGGATATAGCCTGTTTTGACGCCCGCATCGTTGCGCTCGCTAAAGCGCACGGGGTGAATTTCAATGCGATCGCGCTTAATCTGAAACTCCATCTCCTTGGTATCACGGCGGATCGTCAGCGTTACGCTCTCGCCTACCGGCCCCCGAATTAGCTTGACCGCATCGTCGGTGGACATTCCCTCGGTACTCTTGCCGTTAATCTTGATGATCACGTCCCGAGACAAGATCCCCACCTTAAACGCAGGGGTATCCTCGATCGGAGCAACGACGACCAGTTCCTTGGTCTTCTCATCTTGACTCAGCTGGATGCCCACCCCCGTCAGCTCACCGGAGGTGTCGATTTTCATGTTGCGAAACTCATCTGGATCCATGAAGCGGGTATAGGGATCCCCGAGTTTCTCGAGCATTTCGCGAATCGCAACGTAGGCCTCTTTTTTCTCGGGGTAGGTGCGGTTGAGATACTCGAGGCGAATGCCGCGCCAGTCTGTTTGATTAAACGTGCCATCGACATAGTCGTTGTGGATGATGTTCCAAACCTCATCGACGACTTCTTTCGGACTCTCCTGAAAGAACGGCAACCCCGACGCTTGGGACAAAGGTTGGAACAGCGGCTGTCCCCTAGTCAATTTCATCCCGGCCCCGGTCAATGTGATTGTTGCGACCGCCGCAGCTACCGCACTGACCAGGAGCTTGCTTTTCGAAATTGCCATATTGCTGGAGAGAGATGAGGTTCAGGAGATAGGAATGCTAACCAGTATAGGAAGCGTTCCTCAATTTTGCATGGATTTTGGCCTAGAACACCGCTACGTTACACAGATATATCTTGAGATAAATCTTGTACGGAGAACCCATTTTGCTTGGGGTTCGCGGCTAAGAAGCCCTTCGCGATCGCCCCCATCCTATCCGGAGACTCCGAGGCAAACGATCTTCGCGAGGGGCTTGTTCTGGACTTTATCTAGGCTTGTTCTGGACTTTTATCTAGACTGATGACTCTGGCTCAACCCAGCGGCCATCCCCCTTAATCAAATCAATCAACTCCACCACCCCCTCGGCTTCGGGAACTCGCTTAATCTCATCTCGCCCCCGATAGAGTGAAATGAATCCAGGCGTTTTGCCCACGTAACCGTAATCAGCGTCAGCCATTTCACCAGGGCCATTGACAATACAGCCCATGACAGCGATGTCGAGTCCCACGAGATGACTTGTGGCATCACGAACCTTGTGCAATACCTCTTCGAGGTTAAACAAAGTCCGCCCGCAGGACGGGCAGGCGACGTATTCCACCATAGTTTTGCGCAAACCCAGCCCTTGCAAAATGCTGTAGCACACCGGAATTTCTTTCTCGGGCGCTTCGGTCAAGGAGACGCGAATCGTGTCGCCGATGCCGTCCGCCAGCAAGGTGCCAATGCCCAGGGTGGACTTAATGCGACCATATTCTCCATCCCCGGCTTCCGTTACGCCCAAGTGCAATGGGTAGCGCATGTTTTCTGCGTCCATGCGGGTCGCCATCAACCGGTAGGCCGCCAGCATCACGGGCACCCGTGAGGCTTTCATCGAAATCACCAGATTCTGAAAGTCTAGGGCCTCACAAATGCGAATAAACTCCAGCGCCGACTCCACCATGCCTTCGGGCGTATCGCCGTAGGTAAACAGCATCCGCTCGGACAAGGAACCATGATTGACGCCAATGCGCATTGCTTTGCCCTGGTCTCGCAGGGAAACGACCAGGGGCTCTAGGGTTTCGCGGATGCGATCGCGAATCTCCCCAAATTCGCTCTCCGTGTATTCTGTGCGATCGGCCTTGGGCTTCTCAAACACATACAAACCTGGGTTAATCCGTACCTTATCGACATGCTTGGCGACTTCCAGGGCAATTTTCATGCCGTTGTGGTGTACATCCGCCACCAGCGGCACATCGCGATAGGTCGCCTTCAGCTTGGCTCGAATTTCTGCCAGCGCCTTGGCATGGGCCAAACTCGGAACCGTCACTCGGACAATTTCACAGCCAATCTCATGCAGACGGCGAATGCCAGCAACCGAGCCTTCAATATCCAGAGTGTCTTCATTGATCATGGACTGTACGACCACGGGGGCACCGCCCCCAATCGTCACATCGCCCACGTGCACGGCACGGGTCTGACGGCGATGAATCGTCGTTTCGACATCAGCGGGCACGGCAACGGACTCCGGGGAGGAGGAACCTGGAATCGCTTGAGGTGAAAGGGTCTGCATACACAACCACTCGTCTGATCGACGGAATAAATATTAGATACTTAACCAGAAAATTAACAGAAAAGGTTTTGACCGCAAAAGCCTTAGCCGCAAAAGCCTTACTCGATAGCCTTTAACATCGCTTTGGCTTGCCGAGCGTTCCCTCAGCCTGCCATAAAACGGTTCCATTTGGGTATGCTTAGCAACACCCTGGGCGATCGCCGCCTCTGTCACCGCATGTGCGGTTTCAGCTCAGAAAATTTTCCGATATTTCCCCCCTGTCGGTCTCGAGTCGGAAGTGGGCAAACTAAACACAGAAGCTTGACGAAAGTGTGGAAGCTATGATGACGGTCGGTGAACAAGCGTTGGCTCCTGTCGCAATTAGTGAGTTTGATATGGACAAGCAGATCCGCTTGTTCAAATCTCTCAAGCAGCTTCAACTGACAGGTCAGTTGATCCTCAATGACCATAAGGATCAATCCTGGACCCTTTACCTGTACATGGGCAGAATTGTCTATGCGACGGGTGGCAGTCATCCCGTACGCCGCTGGAAACGGGGATTGATGGTTCATTGTCCCAGGCTAGTTTCTGCCCCCATTGTCCTCCAGGAGTCTAAAAGTGACCCTGGCAGCGAAGTCTCCAAAGACGATCTGACCCTCTGTTGGGAGTATCAACTCCTGTGCCAGTGGGTCAGCCAAGGAAAGCTCTCGCGGGAGGAAGCGAGCAAAATTATCCGCAGCATTACGGTGGAGGTGCTGTGTGATGTCGCTCAGGCTCAAGAAGTCACCTATCAAGTCAAGTCAGACAACACCCTCTCGACCAAGTTGACGCTGATTGATGCGGAGCAAGCGGTCATGGAGGCCCACAAGGTCTGGGACGCTTGGAAAATTGCTCGGATTGCTGATCGATCGCCCAATTCAGTGCCTGTGATTCGTCAACCTCAAAAGCTCCAGGAGAAAACGTCCCAGTCGATCTATCAGGTGCTCAGCCGTCTGCTAGATGGCCAACAAAGTCTGCGCGACTTGTCGGTCAAGATGAAGCGCGATGTCTCTGAGGTGACCTGTTCGCTGCTGCCCTACATTCAACTGGGCCTGATTGAGCTGGTGGATGTGCCGGATCTGCCCGCGCCCAGTTTTCCCAAGGCGAATACACCAGTCAGCGAGCCTCCCACCCTACGGCCCCTAATTGCCTGTATCGATGATAGTCCGTTTATCTGCCAGAGCATGTCAAAGGTGTTAACCCAGGCAAATTATCGATTTGTGGCGGTGAATGACCCGCTGCGGGCGATCGCCGTCCTCCTTGCCCGAAAACCAGATTTGATCTTCCTCGATTTGGTTATGCCCAACGCCAATGGCTACGAAATTTGTGGCCAGCTGCGCAAACTTTCTTTCTTCAAAGAAACACCGATTGTGATTTTGACCGGTCACGATGGCATTGTCGATCGCGTTCGGGCAAAGCTCGTGGGCGCATCCGAGTTTCTTTCAAAGCCCGCTGATGCTGAATCTGTGCTCAGCGTTATTCGGAAGCACTTGCATGAGATTGCCGAATGAAAAAGGGAATAATCAGAACAAGCTGAAAGCTTCATGGTCTAAACCGACATGACCTAAACCAGATTGTCGTGGTCTGAACCAGCTTGGCTAGCGGTCGCCAAGTGAGTTATTCAGCAGCAGATTTCAATCCCCAAGCCTTCTTCTGTTTCCCAGCTTTAGACTCCCGAGGTTAACCCCATGAATACTGCGCTTATTGTTGAGGACTCCTTGACCGAGGCTGAGATCATCTCCAGCTGTCTCAAGCAGGGAGGCATTGATGTTCAGCTCGCCAAAAGTGGTGAAGAGGCGCTCGAGAAATTGGGTACTTCTTCTCCAGACATTATCATTCTTGACGTTGTGCTGCCGGGATGCAGTGGCTTTGAGCTCTGCCGTACGCTCAAGGCAGAAAGTAAAACTAGTAGCATTCCGGTGCTGATGTGCTCAACTAAGGGGAGCGACATGGATAAGTTTTGGGGGATGAAACAGGGAGCAGATGCCTACTTGCCCAAGCCGATCGATCAAGCGCTGTTCATCCAAACCGTTCGAGACTTGATCAATCGCTAGGTTGCAGTTGATTGGGGAGAGTGAGGAGTGTTTTAGATAAGGCTTCCTTTTGATCACAAATTTAGCCGTTCTAGAGCTGTGAATCCAGGGTGGCTTGTCGAGAAAACTAACCGAAAAGGAATCGTCTGAGAACATCAGCCTAAAAACAGAAAAATAAGGTGCTTCAGGACGCTAGGTTATTGGTTAGCGTCCGTTTTTGTTGAGCTTAATCAATAGATCTTGTCACATTTCTAGATGCTTGAGTTTTCGCCAGTGCCAAATAATTCTTGTGCTCCATGAAGGCTAAGAACCTTTGGGACAGCTGTTGGCGTTGTTAATTTTGAGGGAATTCTAATGCTATGCAATCTAGAGAAGTGAACTTAGCAATTTATTTTCTTTCGATTGTGATTGTACGATTCAATCCTGAGCTATCTAGGAGACGAGACCGTGGCCCAGACACCCATCGTTGAGTCTGAATATCTGTCTCAATTGACTGATATTGATGCGACCTTGCAAGGCGAACGTTATCTGGGCTGCCATTTAGTCCCTAATTTGACAGTGGCGTTGTCCGTGCAAAAGATAACCGAAGTCCTAACCATTCCAACCGCTGCAGTTACGCCAATTCCTCGCATGTCTCCTTGGGTTATGGGAGTTTACAACTGGCGAGGGGAGGTGCTTTGGGTGGTTGATTTAGGACATCTCTTGGGATTGACACCCTGGTACCAACAGACAACGAGTGCCTCTTTCCATAATATGCTGATTGCCCGCACCGAAGATGCGACCTCTTCTACGAAGATGGGCCAAAAAATGATTGGCTTGGCTGTTGGTCAAGTTCAGGACATTGAGACCTTAGATCCTAAGACAAAGCAGCCTGCCTCTAAGTCGATTGCCTCACCCGAACTGGCCCCATTCCTCCGGGGCTATTGGTTAAGAGAAAGCGGTGATTTACTGGCTTGTCTGGATGTTGACGCGGTGTTTTCCATGATTGCTAAGTAGCGTCGACTTTTACGCCTATTTCCAACGGCTTCGAAGGCTTTTTCACAGCTGCCAACCTCCTAAATTTCTTTGCATTGAATCCGAGGAATCCTCCCATGGCCCAAGTCCCTTCTAAAACACCCGCTCAAAATCAAGATCTCAATTCTAATCTTGATCTCGGCCTGGATCTGAGTCAGTCCCAGGGGGCTGCTGGAATGAAAATGTCGGATCTGTCCCCAACGGAGTTTAATTTCTCGACGCCAGAGGGCTCCATGCCAGAAAATGGGCAGCTTTGGCGACAGGGCGAAAAAAAGAAGGCTGTAAGCACCAATTCCGCAGCTAGTTACGCAGCCGATGCTCCTGGGCGAGATCAATCACCGTCGAACTTTCCAGCTTCAGAACTCTCGCAGTCGGACATTTTACAAGAACCCAAGCTGGTTTATCCGGTTCAAGTTTCAGTGGATGAACACGTGTATCGGCAACAGCAGTGGCAGCAAGGCCGATGGGGAAAAATGCCGATCAAGAGCAAGGTGATGGCGATCGCCGCACTCCTCGGCTTCTTGCCCACCCTCACCCTCGGTTTCATCAACTACACCTTCCAAAGCGATGCCCTCACCCGGCAGCTCGAACAAGAAGCTCTACAATCGGGCAGTGCGATCAACGATCAGTTGTCGTTGTTTATGCGCGAGCGCTTCGGAGATATCCAGATTATTGCCCAAGCCAATGTTTTAAGCGATGCTGCGACCCGAGCCGGAAGCTCGACCCAAGCGAAGGCTGACGTTTTGAATCAGTTTCTCAAGGCTTATCCGGTCTATAACAACATCGCGGCCTTTGACTTGAATGGGGAACCGATCGCCAAGTCCGATGGTGAGGCCTTGGGAAATCATGCCGATCGCGCCTATTTCCAGGATGCCAAACAGTCGGGTCGGGTCGTCATTAGCCAGCCCATTGTCTCAAAAAGTACGGGTGAGGTCAGTGTCTATGTCGCCTCGCCCATTCGCGATAACGCCACCCAGGCGATGGTGGGTATCGCTCGTGCCCGGATATCGATTGCCTATTTCAATGAACTCCTGGGGGATGTGGCAAGCACTGCGGCGAAGGACAAGAGCGGGTCGATTCAATATGACCTATATAACGCAGATGGAGAGCGCTTCGCCAGTAGTCGAGCCGGTGGCAGCAAGGCTCAGACACTACCAAAAGTCTCTCAGATGCAAGCTGCTGGAACGCTCGATCGACTGCGAAATCGTAAGGTCGTGGATCAATCCCAGCAAACGGGTCAAGCTGTTGCCGAAACCACCCCTGAATCAGTCCTGGCCTTAGTGCCCTTTAGAACCTACAGCGATGGCTTCCGTGGGGAGCTGCCGCCCTTGCAATGGAAAAACCTAACCACGATGATCGATCGGTTCTACAAGATGAGCAAAATCGCTTGGCCCTGGGTCTTTTGGTGCAAGCCCTCTTAGCCGGTGGCATTTTAACCGTGGCTGGCGCGCTGTTGGCCACCCGAGCCACCCAGCCCCTACTGGCAGCGGTGAAGGCAGTGCAAGAGATTGGACGCGGCAAGTGGGATGTCCGGTTGCCAGTGAACGGCGAGGACGAGCTCGCAACTCTCGCCTCGACCCTGAACCAGATGGCTCAACAACTCGAAAGTTTGAATACCGAGCAAAAGAACACTGTTTTGCGAGCAGGCTGGCTCAGCACCATCACCAATGGAGCCGAGGCCATGACCGATGTGGAATTGGATGAGAGTTTCTCCCAGGTCATGGCCGAGACACGCCGCTTGCTGGGGGGCGATCGCGTCTTGCTCTACCGCATTGACGCCCAGGGTCAGCTCGCTGTGGCCCAAGAATCTGTCCTAGCGGATTTGCCCGCCGCAATTCACCTTGATTTGACAGAAACCACGCTGCCAGAGAGCTTTATTCACGCCTTCCAACAAAATCAACCTATGGCCATAGACGACGCCCTCAGCAAGGCGCTACCTAGGCCCTACGCGCAACTATTGGAAACTCTGCAGGTGCGATCGGAACTGGTTGTTCCCTTGGTCGAGAATCATCAGTTGAGTGGTTTACTGGTCGCCCAATCCTGCGAACCCAGGTTCTGGCAAGAATCGGAGCAGACATTCTTACAGCAGTTGGCAGGTCAAATTGGCATTGCCAAGCTGATTCAGGAAGTGCAGACTGCCCGAGGTACCGCGGAAAGTAACGCTCAGCGCGAGAAGGAGCGGACAGAAGAGCTCCAGCGCCGGGTCTTACAGTTGCTGATGGAAGTGGATCCCGTTTCTCTGGGTGACCTAACGATTCGCGCCAAAGTGACCGAAGACGAGATTGGCACGGTGGCCGACTCTTACAACGCCACGATCGAGAGCCTGCGAAAAATTGTTGGTCAGGTGAAAGATGCGGTGCAGCAGGTCTCTAGCACAGCGCTCACCAGCGAGACCGCCGTTCAAGAACTCTCCGACGGTGCCAATCGCCAGACTGCTGAAATTGCCGATGCCCTCGCTAAGATTCAGCTGATGACGACCTCCATCCGTATGGTAGCGGCCAACGCAATGCAAGCTGAAGCCGCCGTGCAGCAAGCCGCCCAGACCGTACAGGCGGGTGATGCTGCCATGAACAAAACGGTGGAAGGTATCTTTGGGATTCGTGAAACCGTGGGTGAAGCGGCGAAGAAGGTGAAGCGTCTGGGTGAATCGTCCCAGAAGATTTCGAAGGTGGTCAACCTGATTGGTTCCTTTGCGGAGCAAACCAACTTGCTGGCACTGAATGCGTCGATTGAGGCGGCCCACGCGGGTGAAGAAGGCCGGGGTTTTGCGGTGGTTGCGGATGAGGTGCGATCGCTCGCCCGTCAGTCGGCGGCAGCCACCGCCGAGATTGAGGCTCTGGTGGCCGAGATTCAGTCGGAGACCAACCAGGTGGCGGCAGCGATGGAATCAGGTACGGAGCAGGTAGTTGCTGGCACACAACTGGTGGAAAATGCGCGGCAAAACCTCAACCAAATTGCGGCGGTGAGCGAGCAAATTAGCGCATTGGTGGAGGCGATCGCCCAGGCGACCAACCAACAAACCGAGGTGTCTGATCTGGTATCTCAAGTCATGACCAACGTGTCTGACATTGCCCAGCAAACCTCCGGGTCAGCAACTGCCGTGTCCGGTTCATTTCGGGATCTGGTCAACGTCGCCCAATCGCTGCAATCGAGCGTCGGGCGGTTCAAAGTTAGCTAGATCTGGCCCACAGGATCTGGCCAAGATTTCCCTCGAGTTTCCGATCACTTCCGACCGCTTCCGAATTATTGCCATCGCATGAGCCGTTGCCATGACCCAGATTCCAGCCCAGTCCAATAGTGCGAAGCAACAGAGCGCAGCGGCTGACCTGAATGGTCAGCCCCCCGTCACGCTCAATTCAGGCTCGCCAGATTCTGGCGCGCTAAATCCAAGTACGCCAAATCCAGGCAAACCCGTGTCGGCCAGCAAGATTCCCCTTGCGCCCATCCAATCCATGCCACCGATTCCGGTGGTGGTCAACGCGAATGCCTTGGAAATGTCGCAGTTTGATTACTATGGGACTCCGCCAGAGCGGCGGCGATCGCGGATGCAAGCCGCCCTGAACCCTTCCACTGGCGAGCCAACCGCCAGCCCATCGAACAGCGCCCGCAGCCGGTTTGTGAAACGCTGGAACAACCTCGGCACCCGTCGTAAACTACTGCTCTTGGTCTTGTTCAGCTCTGCCTTGCCCACGCTGGTCATGACCCAGGCGTTGGTATCCTTGAACCGGGGGCGAGCGATCGCAGACGCCAAAACCGCCGCCACTCAACAGGCTGGGGCTTTTCGCGATGAGTACGTGCTCTGGGCCGAAGGCGATGCGGCCTCGAAAGCGTCTAACTTAGCCCGTTTGATCACGGCTACGAATGTCGATGTCAATGATGCCCGCTCCCTCTCAGCCAACGCAAGCAGCTTAAAAAACCTGGCGACGCTCGATCCGATCGCCGATCCCGAAACGGCCCAAAGCTTCCAAATTGTCGTCAATGCCCAGGGTAAAACCATTGCCCAAGACCTGCGGTTATTCGCAACTTCAGGGCAGATTCCCGCCACGGAGGAAGCTGCCCTCGCCGACAGCAAGACAGTCCAGGTCACGCTGCCCCTGGGCTTAGATCTGAGGCGCTTTCCCATGGTGCAAACGGTGCTCTCGACCGGCCAAGCTTCCCAGGGGGTTGAAAGCTTGGCCCCAGATTGGGTCAAAACTCTCAAGTTGAATGGGCAACTTCAGCTAGACAATCAGCTCATTGCCCGCGATGGCCAGTCCCTCTCAGCGATCGCAGTCCAGCCGATTGTGCAAAACAATCGTACCGTGGGAGCCGTCATTGTCGGTACAGTATTCAACAACAATCACCTATTGGTGGACACCTTCAGCTTGCGCTACGACATCTCCACGGCAGCGGTGTTTGACGGCACGCGGCAAGTGGCCACCACCAAGGCGGGAGAAAACGGCCAACTGCGTCAAACAGAGTTTCCGGTGGCTCAAGAGATCCAGCAGCAGGTGCTAGAAGAGGGCGAAGAAATCCTGGTTCTGGATCGTCAGGCGGGGCATGGCTATCTGCATCACTATTCACCGCTCTATGACCACACCCAGAAGACCAATCCAGCGGCAAAACCCATTGGCATGACCTACGTCGGCCAATCCCTAGAGCCCCTAGAGACTCGATTTTTGCAGCAGCAACTGTTTGCCTATGGACTTGGGGGCAGCATGTTGCTCCTGACTGCCCTGCTGACGCTGCCTGCTGCGAGCTCGATTACCGAGCCGTTGCGCAAACTCTCGGGCTTCATGGGGCGGGTGAGCCGGGGCGATCGCCGGGTGCGCCTCAACGAAATGGAGCGCACCGACGAAGTGGGTGAACTGACCCAATCGCTCAACCGCATGGTCACGAGCCTAGAGGGCAACGAAGTCCGGCTCCAGCAGGAGCTCAGCCGCAACCGGATTCTGGCCAAAATTGCCAATCTACGTTCCCTCGATAGCCACAGTTTGGCCGAGGGCCTTGAAAGCGCCTTGGGAGACGCGCGGGAGTTTTTGGGTTGCGATCGCCTCGTCATCTACCGCTGCGATGCTTTGCACGAACTCCCCAGCCGCACCTCCAACCCCAGCCGCACCCTCTACGAAGCCATCCTTCCCGGCCTTCCTTCCGCCGTCAAACTCAACGTCAGCGACGCCTGTTTGCCGGAGCGCACGCTGCAAACCTACCGCAACGGCGAATACAAAAGCAATCCGGATGTCTATCAAGCGGGTTTCGGCCCCGAACACTTGCAACTCCTAGAGCGTCTGAAGGTCAAAGCCAGTTTGATTATGCCGATCCACAGCAACCGAGAACTCTATGGGTTGCTGATGGCTCACGATTGCCGAGGACCCCGGCCCTGGGCCAAGACCGAGATTGAAGTGATGCAGTCGATCGCCGACCAAGTCGCCGTCACCCTGGGCTATATCACGTTGCTCGAACAACAGCGAGCTTCTGAGCAATCCATCCGAGATGAGCGGGAGATATTCCAACACCGTGCCCTCGAGCTGCTACAGGAAGTGGATCCGGTCTCCCAGGGTGATCTTACGGTTCGTGCCCGCGTCACAGAAGATGAAATCGGCACCATCGCCGACTCCTACAATTCTACGGTTGAGAGTCTGCGCAAGATTGTCACCCAGGTGAAAGCGGTCTCTGGCCAAGTCACCACCACTGCCGAACAAAACGACGCGGCGGTTCAAAAACTGGCGGCTGAGGCACTGCTGCAAACCGAAAAAATCGAAGCTTCCCTGACTCAGATCCAGGCGATGGCCACCACGGTTCGAGCCCTCACCGAGCAGGCCAAAGCCGCCCAGCAGGCCGTGATTGCCACGACACGTACGGTGGAATCGGCGATCGCAAAATGACCCGCGCCGTCGAAGGCATGGCTACCATTCGTGACACCGTCGCTGAAACCACCCGCAAAATGGAAGACCTTGAGGACGCCTCCCAGCGAATTTCCCAAGTGATTCGTTTGATTAGTGGTTTCGCAGCTCAAACCCACATGCTGGCGATGAAGGCTTCGATTGAAGCCGCCCGCGCCGGAGACCGGGGCGAAGGTTTTGCCGTGATTGCTGATGAAGTGCGAACCCTTGCTGGTCGCTCTGCCCAGGCCACTGCAGACGTGGAAGCGATCATCAACAGTATTCAGATTGCCACCCAGGATGTGTTGTCGGCCATGAGTGCCGAGAACAAACAGGTGGAAAGAGAGATGGAACTGGTGGATGATACCCGCGCCAGCCTCAATCAAATTACGGCGGCCAGCGCCCAGATGAACCAGCTGGTGACGGCGATCGCCCAAACCACCAGCGACCAAACCCGTACCTCCGACGCAGCCAGCCAAACGATCACGGACGTGGCTCAACTTGTCCGTCAAACCTCCACCGAGGCCAGCCAAGTGTCCGAGACCTTTAAGGACTTGCTCAACGCCGCCCAAGCACTGCAGGCCGAAGTGGCTCGATTTAAGGTTCACTAGGTCATTTCTTTTTCATTCATCTTTCCAAAGGCTTCGCATACTATGGCAGTCAATCCTGATATTCACGATCGGGCCTATCAGTTCTTTATCGAAGAAGTTCCAGAGCTGCTTCAGGCGATCGAAGATGGCATTCTGATGCTTCGGCAAGACCGCAGCGCCCATGTGGTTCATGAGGTGATGCGGGCCGCCCATTCCATCAAAGGTGGGTCTGCGAGTGTGGAGCTTGAGGCAATTAAGGATATTTCCCATCGTCTCGAAACCGCCTTCCGAGCTCTCTACGACGAATCCGTCGAAATTGACCTTGAGCTGGAAACCTTGCTGCTTAAAGGCTATGACTGTTTGCAGCGGCCTTTGAACGAACAGATGGAAACGGGCTATCACGATCCAGAACAGGCGTTGATTACAGCGATTCCGATTCTGGAGGCGATTGAGGAAAAATTGGGAGAAGAAGCCCTCAGCCAAGCCGATAGCTTTATCCCCAGTTCTTCAGATCTCGGCATTGACATGGTGATGTCAATTTTTGAAATCGATGTCGAGCAGGGGATTGCCCGTCTTGAGGAAGTGGCGGCGAATCCGAGTAGCTTCCCGATCGCCGGGGAGCTGCAAACCCAGGCAGAGGTGTTTGTCGGTTTTGGGGAGTTGTTAGATTTGCCGGGATTTCGGGCGATCGCCGAGGCCATGACTGAAGCGGTTACCCGAGCACCCGAACGGGCCGAAGAAATTTTGCAGGTGGCGCTGATTGATTTACAGGCTGCGCGCAATGCGGTGATGGGGGGCGATCGCGACCAGGGCGGCACCCCCTCCGAAGCCCTGTTGGCGCTGGCTACCGGAACCTCCACCGGCCCCTCTCCCCAGTTGTCATCCGATGACTCCATTGCCCAAGCAAGCTGGGATGACCTGGAAGAAGATTTCTCGCTCACGGACATGGATTGGGGCCAGGATTCTAGTAGTCTCTTTCCGATGGATATGGATGCAGCAGCCCTGCAGGAGCTGCTGGGTGAGACGATGAGTCAGATGTCAGAAGACGCAAAACCATTGGCAGAAGCGGTGGCGGAGAGCTCGCCAGTGCCCGCACCAGTCGTCCCTGCTGCCGCCCTACCGGCCGAATCTCCGGTGGATCCTTGGGAGCTACCTACCGAGGAAATTTCTGTCTCCGAGATGGTGGCCTCCTTTCAGGGAGCTGCGATCGAGTCCGGTTCGGTTGATCTGGCATCGGTTGATCTGGCATCGGTTGATCTGGCATCGGTTGATCTGGCTCCGCTCGAAGAAAACGCAGGGGACTCGGCGGATATTGAGGATGTTGCCGAGGTTACAGATGCAGCGAATGTTGAGGATGTGGCTGAGGTTGAGAAGGTAGCGAATGTCGAGGACATGCCCGAAGCTGTGATGGCGATCGCCGCGCAAGCATCTGAAGATATTGGCTTCCATGCTGAAGCAGCGGCGGGCAGCCTCGCGGATCTCTTCGGCTTGGATGCCACCGGTGAAGGCCTCGCAAACTGGCCTGACGAGAGCTGGGGCGATGAAAGCCCAATCAATCAAGATCTAACTGGCGAAAGCTTAAACAGCGAAAGCCTAACTGGCGAGGAACTCATACAGGGCAACCTGGTCGGCGCTGACCCCATCGGCGCACAGCTCTTGGACATAGACGCAACGGCCACCTGGGGACAAGCCTCAGATGATGCTGATCAAAGCAATGAATTGCTTCACGAGGGGGTCGATGACCTCGAAGCTAGCGACGTTTCTGCTTTGTTTGGCCTAGAAGCCGACAGCGACATGTCCCCCGAAGCAGATATCTTTTCCCAGATCAATTGGCAGACAGATGACAGCTTCGATGCCCAGCTCGAAACCGCAATTCCCGAGGGTTTCGCAGCCCCTGCGACCGACGCGGTTGCCCAGGAAGATTCGGCCCTCCAAGATTTTGGCTCCCTTGAGGCGTTCTCACTCGTAGATGATGCGCCGCCGGAGGCGTTCGAGATGCTGGAAACCCAGGCGATCGCCCCGCAACAACACCGTTCGCCGCCGCAGAATCGGAAGATTTTTCCAACCTCTTAGATGCCTTCGATCTGACGCCCGAGGCATTCGAACCTCCCGCAGACCTCCTAAACCCTGCCCCAGA
>JAAUOP010000257.1 GCA_012034805.1 Synechococcales cyanobacterium CRU_2_2
TTTCTTTGGATGCGTCCAAGTTTGGCAGGGCTTTGTAAGGCGCTGCTTTGGGAACAACTAGGCGGTTATCTATGGAGCCAGGGCTAGACCGATTTGCTCGATTGATTGCAAAAGAGCCACCCACCTTCGCCTCTTCAAACCGTAAGGTACTGGCCCCAGATGCCTTAACGCTTTCCATAAATTCGTCGAATTCTTTCTCTGTCTTGAATACAAGACATCCGGCGCTGCCAGGACTGGTTTGCCTATTTCCATCGACATGGGCTTCGATACCCGCCCTAGCCGTCGCAAACTCGGGTGTCAGGATTGTTGTTAGCTCGCCATAGCCAGGAATATTCGGGGCAGTGACCGTTTCGCCGATCTTATAGTCGCCGAATGGCATGGGATTATTAGTGCCAGAAACCTTCCTTGCCGGTTCTCCAAAACTGTTCTGAGTGCTCCTGATTCCGCTGTTCGCCGTGAGTTGAGCAATCTGTTTCCCGGCTTTTGAAAATGTCCGAACAAGTAGTATTTCTAAACCGTTTTCGTCGAGCTGCCCTGTTCGGTTTACAACAACCTTTCCACTCTGACCCGCTGCCGCAGCACGGATGTCATTAGGCCCGATCATTCCAGATGGCGACTGCCCACCACCATAATGTTTCATGGCTGCGTTGAGAGCCTCCATCCGCCGCTCTTGGTCGGCACCAAGCCGTCCCAGGCTGTTCCCAAAGCCGGGGGCGTCCAGGCTACCAGAATGAGTCATGTAGCTTTGAACTCGTAGGCTTTTCAGAGCCCCGTCGTCATTCTCTCTGCCCTTGACCAGTCCAAGCTGTCCGAGGAAGCCTGGGCCACTGCTATCGCCCGTGGCGGCCAATGGCGATTGGATGTATAGATCCAGATAATTCATGACCAGTCTTTTCGGTTAACTCTACACCTGCTTTCGCTGCGGCCTTGTTTAACCTGGGCATGGCTTCCGTCTTCAACTTGTTGTTCCAGTAGGCGTCGGCTTGCTCTGGGGTCATACCCGCGACATTGCTGCCTTGAGCCGAGAACGAGCCTTTGTTGGCAGCTCCATTACCCGGATCAACGTGAGATTGATAGGATGCATTTTTCCCTCCGCCAAGTTGTCTATTGCCCTCGGAGTGTCCAATAATTTTTGCAGCCATTGAGTCGCTCCCTCCGCTGAAGATGTCGCCGCCTAGGCCACCGCCACCATTCCCCTCACTCTGTTCGTCACCGCCACCGCCCAAACGATTTTTGATAGCGTCAATCAGCCCAGGCCGTCCATGAGCCCTTTAAGCCATTCACCTGTTTTCTCAATCAGTCCACCAATCCCATCTTTGACATTGCCGATAATATTTTTGAGACCGCTCCAGACGTTGGACAGGGTTTTGGACTGCGAGATCTGAGTGCCGATCAGATCCCCAATCTTCTGGAATGGGCTAAGCAAGGCCTTCACGACCCTAGCAATTCCGTCCCATGCGCTGGACAGGATTTTGGATGAGCCAATGACGGATTTAATCCAGTCGCCGATTTTGGAAAACAATCCACCCAGCCACTGGAGTAGCTTGCCGATGCCAGCAGTAATCGAATCCCAGTTTTTGACCAGTAGGACGATACCGGCGATCGCTCCAGCAATGGCCGCCAACGCCAAGCCAATTGGGCCAAACAGTACCCCCCCAATAGAGCCCACCACAAGGCTAACGGCGGTGAATCCCGATGAAACAATCGCAACAACTCCGCCCATGGAAGCGAGACCTCCTAGGACGGCGGTGACGCCTCCAACGATAGTCGTAATCACTGGAATTATTGATGCCAGTGTTGCAGCGATCGAAAGCACTGGCCCCAGCACCGCCGCGAAGACGAGCAACCTTCCAGCATTCTCCGCTAAGGACGAAGCTTCGCCCGACGCCAACCCAAACCCCCCCGCCAAATCAGAAACCCATTGGACAGCATCTAGAACAATTCCTAGACCCGAGGCAATGCCCTCGCCAAACTGATAGACCGTTTCAATACCTCCCTCAAATTTCGTTAACATTTCCTGGATCAAATCGGGGTTTGCCTCCAGTGCCGATGTGACCGCCGCAAATCCCTGAGCTAATCCGTCCAAACCAATCTGGGCCAGTGACTCAATTTGATCAATGATCAGAGCAATAACTTCAGGGTTCTGGGCCAAGTAGTCTCGGAACCTTGCCGCCGACTCATTCAAGAATTCAAAGGCAACACCGCCCTCCTGCATCGACTGAAGTAAAGCCGTTAGTGCCGTATTCCCAGCTTCGTAGATTGGCGCGATTGCCGTTTGTGCACTCAGTGACAACTCTTCCTTTAATGCCGCTACACGAGCGCTCATTTGGGCGGCAGACTGAGACCCCTGCTCGAATGCAGCGTTTAGATCAACGCCAGCAACTGTTTCTTGGATCGCAGTAAAATCTGTCTTTAATTTGCCAAATACTGGAGACAGTGCCGTCCAGGCTTCGGTGCTACCAAATAGCTGGAAAATTCCATCCGAGGTAGCTAGGCCAGCCTCCTCGATATCCTTCATGACGCCGACGAGTCCCTTGGACTTGAGCGCCGACATATTGAATTCAACTCCCATTGCCTTGGCTAACTTAGCCGCGTCGTCTGTTGGTTTAGCAATGGCTGCGATCGCCGCCTTGACACCCGCCATCGTTGAAGAGACCGGGACACCGGCCACCGTTGCCGCAGCAATGATTGAATTTAACTCATCCAGTGGTACCGATGATTCAGCTGCCACGCTCGCCACCTGGCCAATCATGCTAGCGTATTCAGCCATCGACACCTTGCCCGCGTTGACCGTACCGATCATTTGGGCTGCAACCTTGTCAGCTTGATCCGCTCCAACCTTGTAGGCATTCATGACCGAGGTCATCGCATCGCCAACGATGGCCGTGTCCGCAGAGACGCCCATCTGATCCGGAGACGCGACCGATGCTTTTTGGCAACAGTTGCAATCTTGATTGCGTCCTCTCCCTGGAAACCAGAAGACACAATGTCATAGCTTGACTGAAGCAGTTCGCGGGTCGATGCTAAGCTCTTCAGTTCCTTGGCGGCACCCTTGGCGAGTTCTTCCAGCTTCGCCGTGTCCGCCCCCAATGACTGAAGACCAGCCTTGGCACCGTCCATATTCATGTAGGCTTCGCGAGACCCCAAGTTCTGTAGCGCGCCAGAAACCTGAGCAGTTAACTGCTGACCAATCCCCTGGAAAATGCCTTGGAAAACGTTACTAATTGAGCCAGTTAAAACCCTTTTCAGTCCAGACGCAAACTCGGAGCCAGCTTTTTGCCCCATGGTACCAATCTTCTGGACAGCCCCGTCTGCTTCCCTAGTGGTGCTATCAGTAAATCCTGAAGTGTTCCGTCCAAAGGTTTGCCCAAACCCTTTGGATGCATCATCAAAGGCCTTACCTAGCCTGGTCGTAAATGTCGCAAACCTCGACTCAGAATCGCGCATCCCCTTTCCAGGGCTGTCGTGTCAAGACCAAGACTGAGTTGATAGAAAGATTGATTTTCCGCCATTTGACCGACCAGATAGGTTTCCAACTCCCTCCAAAATCACTACAATTAGTGGTAACTGGATAAAAGTTATGTCGTCTAGTCTACGCCTTGTTTTTGGAAATACGCAGCTGGAGTTCGCCCCCAAGAACTCGCCTTTCTATTTGGGATCTGCTGCCGACCCCAAAGAGATTTCGACGACGTTCCAGTACATCAAAGTCGCTGACGACAAATTGGTTAGTCGCGTCCATTGCTGTTTCTTGTACGACAAAAATAACTCATGCTGGACAGTCTGCGATGGACTCCCAGAGGGCAAGGCGTCAACGAACGGGCTACTGCTGAATGGGCGAAAACTGGAAGCAAAGACTGCAAGGTTACAACCTGGGGACATAGTCCTAATCCCGTCCTCGGGGGACAGGATTCAAGTCATTTGCTTTGATGTCAACATGCGGGATATTCCAGCTCATCTGGTGACTCAACCTTTCAACACTTTGGAGCTCGTGGGAGCTCTAAATG
>JAAUOP010000258.1 GCA_012034805.1 Synechococcales cyanobacterium CRU_2_2
GGTAGAGCAAATTGCCGCCCTGGGCCTGCCCAAGGCGGCCATCTGTGGCAACCACGATGCTTGGTATACCGCAACGCCCTGGGGCCGCCGCAAACGGCCCTATGATCCTGCGGTGAGCGATCGCTTCCAAGCCCAACTAGATGCCCTCGGCGCGGCCCATGTGGGCTATGGCAAGCTCGACTTTGCCCAGCTTGGCATTACGGTGGTGGGGGCCAGGCCCTTTAGCTGGGGCGGCTCGAAATGGCGCAATAAGATCATTTACCGCGATCGCTACGGCATCGAAGGCTTTGCCGATTCCACCGCCCGCATCGTCGCCGTGGCCCGCACGGCCACCCAGCCGACGGTGCTGGTGATTGGCCACAACGGCCCGAAGGGCCTGGGCCACCAGCCCGAAGATATTTGTGGCAAGGATTGGAATCCGATTGGCGGAGACTATGGCGATCCGGACCTGAGTGCGGCGATCGCCCAGCTCGAACCTGAACTGCACCGCCAGGGCAAATCCCTGCCGCTCGTCAGCTTTGGCCACATGCACCACCGCCTGCGCCACCGTAAGGATCGCCTGCGCACCTGCCTCGTCCAGCAAGGCAAAACCCTCTACCTCAACGCTGCCCGCTGTCCGCGCCTGCTCGACAGCCCAGCCGGGCCACTGCGTAACTTTTCCCTGGTCACCCTGGCCGGAGGAGCCGTGACGGCCTCTCAACTGGTTTGGCTCGATGCCTCCCAGCGGGTTGTTGAGTCAGAAGACCTCCTGGCCCAAGCTGAAATTCGAGCAGAGCCTGTTCCCCCAGGCCCGAAAAAAGGTCCGTAAAAGGTCCGTAAAAAGGCCCATGGACGGGCCTCTGGGAGGTTCTTCTGGTTTTTTCTTGACTTATTGAACCCCCATCCGGCATGATAAGAACCGCTTAAGGGGCTATAGCTCAGCTGGTAGAGCACTTGCATGGCATGCAAGGGGTCTGCGGTTCGAATCCGCATAGCTCCATTCCGTTCTAGGTTAGGTTGCGCCCTTGGCGAAATCTAACTGTGACTTAACTGCGACTCAATTCGATCTAGCCGCTCATCGGTGCCCATGGGTGAGCTCCTGGATAGATCCTGGGTGCAGATATTTCTAGTCTAGTCGTAGTTTTTCCGTACTACAAGCAGTGTTGCGAACGGTCGGCTCTGGTGCGGGCGGCCCAGGGCCGAGCCTTTTCCCCCTCGATCGCCATCTGCTCCAAAGCTAGAAAATTCTCAACCGAGGGCGCAACTGTTCCGCCCATTTGCCGCAAGTTCTTCCAGTCTTCACATTTACTGTGTTGGAAAACACGCATGGTCGTGCGTGGCTATTAATACCATTGACTTAAGTTTGGTGCCTACAGCTTCTCATCGCGCCCCAGGTCTAGCCACCTGGACAGCGCCTATTTTGGACATGTCAGTCCATCTCCATTGTTTTCAGCCTTCCTTTGAGACCCGTCTGAGCCCGAGTCCCCCTGGGGCTAGATGCTCCAGCAACCCTGCTTTGGCCTGAATTCTGTGGCTGGGGCGATGCAGGGTTGAGGCGATTCTGAGGCGATCGCCCCAGCACACGACCTCCCCAGGGGCCGGGGCGACCTTGCTGCGCCCCACCCACTCATTTTTTCCGCCCCCCGCCCAGCCTGCTTGATGGCCTCTGGACGGGATCGGGCTTGGCGCGGCTGCATCTACTGCGATCTAAATCCTTCCTTGAGAGCTTTCTGTTCATTTCCATGTCTAACCTAATCATTACTGGCGTTATTGATGGTCCCTTGCCCGGTGGCCTGCCTAAGGCGATCGAGCTGTATGCCAAGGCAGATATTGCCGACCTGAGCATTTATGGGCTGGGCTCCGCCAATAATGGCGGCGGCACCGATGGTGAAGAATTCACGCTGACTGGCAGTGCTGCCCAGGGTGACTATCTCTATGTGGCCAGCGAAGCCGATGGCTTTGCTAGCTTCTTTGGCTTTGCCCCCAATTTCGTTGCTGCTGCTGCCAGCATCAATGGCGATGATGCGATCGAGCTGTTTGAAAATGGCAGCGTTGTCGATGTCTTTGGCGAAATTAACGTCGATGGCACTGGCCAGCCCTGGGACTATCAGGATGGTTGGGCGGTGCGCAAGGCGGGCACTGGCCCCGATGGCGCAGCGTTTAATGTGAATAACTGGACGTTCAGCAGCCCCGATGCCCTGGATAACCAGACCAGCAATGCCACGGCTTCCACGCCCTTTCCCCTGGGTCAGGGCGGCGGCGCTGGCACCCCGGCGGCGAGCTTTTTGAGCAGGCTGGGGGGCTGAGCGTGGGGGTGCGGAGATTTCGGCCTTTGACCCGACAACCCAGCAATTGTTTGTGGTCTCTGGCCAAACCACGATTGAAGTGGTGGACCTGAGCGATCCAGCGAACCCGACCCTGGCTAGCACCTTGGACCTGACGATCTTTCCTGGCGGCGGCAATATTGCCGGGGCCAACAGCGTGGCGGTGAGCAATGGCTTGGTGGCGGTGGCCGTTGGGGCGGCGACGGTGACGGATAACGGTCGGGTGGTGTTTTTTAACAGCAGCGGCGTTTTCCAAGGACAGCTGGAAGTGGGTGCCCTGCCCGATATGTTGACCTTCACCCCCGATGGCGCGACGCTGCTGGTGGCCAATGAGGCCCAGTCTGCGGGCAGCGACAATGAGCCCGGTGTCTTGCCCAATCCTCCGGGTTCCATCAGCGTGATTCGCCTCGATCGCGCCAACCTCAACAATTCCACCATCCAGACCGCTGGCTTCACCGCCTTTGATGGCCAGGAAGCAGCCCTGCGCGCCCAGGGCGTGCGCATTTTCCCAGGGGTCAGCGCCTCGGTGGACTTTGAGCCGGAATACATCACGGTGTCCGAGGATGGCAGCAGGGCCTTTGTGACGCTGCAAGAGAACAATGCGATCGCCGTCGTTGATATTGCCACAGCAACCGTGACGGAGATCCAAGCCCTGGGCACCCAGGACCACAGCCTGGCTGGCAATGGTTTGGATGCCAGCGATCGCGACAGCGGCAGCAATATCCAGCTCCAGCCGGTGCGGGGCCTGTACATGCCCGATGCGATCGCCAGCTTCTCCGCCAATGGCCAAACCTATTACATCACCGCCAATGAAGGCGATGGCCGGGGCGTGAGTGAAGCGCGGGTGAGCAGCCTGACCCTGGACCCCACGGCCTTTCCCGATGCGACTACGCTGCAAGCCGATGGCAACCTGGGCCGCTTGACGGTGTCCTCCATCGATGGCGATACCGATGGCGATGGTGACTTTGACCAGCTCTTTGCCTTTGGCTCGCGCTCCTTTTCGATTTGGGATGGGGCGGGCAATCAGGTGTTCGATAGCGGCGATGACTTTGAGCAGATTTTGGCGGCCAATTTCCCCACGCTGCTCGATGATGGCCGCAGTGATAACAAAGGACCGGAGCCCGAAGGGGTGACCGTGGGCGTGATTGGCGATCGCACCTATGCTTTCATTGGTCTGGAGCGCGCCAGCGGCATCATGGCCTATGACGTGACCAACCCGGCGGAGGCTCGGTTCATCCAGTTTTTGCCCAGCGGCAGCAGATGTCAGCCCCGAGGGCCTGACCTTGATTCCCGCAGACCAGAGCCCCAATGGCCAGCCCCTGCTGATCGTCACCCATGAAGTCAGCAGTACCCTGTCGGTGATTGCGATCGATCCGGCGGGCCTCGGCGGCGGTGGCGATAATGGCGGCGGCGGTGGAGATGGCGGAACACCGGCCAACTTCGATCTGCAAATCACTGAGATTTGGTCGGGCCAGGCCGGAACCGATGTCACCGCCGATTGGTTTGAAATCACCAACAACGGCACCGAAGCCTGGATCTCTGGCACCAGCCCCAACCTGTTCTACGACGATGAATCGGCTTCCACCGCCGATGCCGATTTGATCCAAGGCATTGCGGAAATTGCCCCCGGCGAGTCCGTGATTGTGGTCGTGGGCAATGGCGCTGATGTGACTGAATTCCAATCCGTTTGGAGTCCTGTGA
>JAAUOP010000259.1 GCA_012034805.1 Synechococcales cyanobacterium CRU_2_2
CGACGTTTCTGCTTTGTTTGGCCTAGAAGCCGACAGCGACATGTCCCCCGAAGCAGATATCTTCCCAGATCAATTGGCAGACAGATGACAGCTTCGATGCCCAGCTCGAAACCGCAATTCCCGAGGTTTCGCAGCCCCTGCGACCGACGCGGTTGCCCAGGAAGATTCGGCCCTCCAAGATTTGGCTCCCTTGAGGCGTTCTCACTCGTAGATGATGCGCCGCCGGAGGCGTTCGAGATGCTGGAAACCCAGGCGATCGCCCCCGCAACAACACCGTTCGCCGCCGCAGAATCGGAAGATTTTTCCAACCTCTTAGATGCCTTCGATCTGACGCCCGAGGCATTCGAACCTCCCGCAGACCTCCTAAACCCTGCCCCAGAACCCATTCCAGACAGCACTTTAATTCAAAGGAACCTCCCCAGTCCGACAGACTTGACGGCAAATACAACCCACACAGCGGTGGAAGTCGCGCTAGCAGAACGCCACGCCAACCAACCCGATCTTTCTCGCTCCACCCCCCCAACAATGCCTCCCTCGATGCGGCAGTCCAGGCCGTGGAAGACCTCTTTGAGCAACTTCCTGCTGAGGCGATCGGGGCTAGGGGGGCGATCGCCGAGCCGGATTCATCCCCAGCTGCAGCCCCAGCCACTAGCCAAACTCATCCCCCCGCCAAGACTGCCTCAAAAGAGAGCAGCCATACAGCCGCGCTCTCCGGTATTTCGGTGCGGGTAGACCTCAGCGTTCTCGAACGCATGAACAACCTCGTCGGCGAGCTAGTGCTCAACCGCAACAGCTTATCGCTCCAACACGACCAGCTTCAAATGGTGGTCGGTCAGATGAGCAAACGCTTCAAGAGCTTTGGTGACCTCGTTAATGGTCTGCGGGAAGCCTCTGACCAGATGTTGCTCCAATCCAATCCGTCTGAAGGGACAACCCGTCATCTCCTGCCCTCCTCGCAAAACCAGGGCGAAGAAAACCTCACCGCAGGTTTCGATAGTCTAGAAATGGATCGCTACAACGGACTCCATACACAGATTCAAGATATTTTTGAAGAGCTGATGCAGCTCGAAGAAGGTGTGGACGATATTGATGTTTTACTCGAGCAAACGACCCAGTCCATCAGTCAGCAGCGTCAGGGACTCAGCCGTCTGCAAAACGAGCTGATGTGGGCGCGGATGCTACCGCTAGACAACATTTTGAGCCGTTTTCCTCGAGTGCTGCGTGACCTGAGCGCCAAACATGGAAAATTGGTTGAACTCAATTTGGTCGGTACTGGCGTGCTCGTGGACAAGGGCATCCTAGAGAAACTCCACGACCCCATGCTGCATCTGCTGCGTAATGCCTTCGACCACGGCATTGAACCCCCCGAAACCCGTCGGCAACAGGGGAAACCTGAACAGGGAACGATCGAAATCCGAGCCTTCCACCAGGGCAACCAAACCGTGATTGAAATCAAGGACGATGGTCGTGGTCTCAACCTCGAAAAAATTGCCCGACGGGCGGTTGAGCTCGGCTGGGTGAAACGGGAAGAACTCCGAACCATTCCCCAGCAGGTCGTCGCTGATTTGATTTTTGAACCGAACTTTTCGACAGCATTGGAAGTGAGCGAACTTTCGGGTCGTGGCGTTGGCTTGAATGTAGTGCGTGAGCAACTCAAAGCCCTCAAGGGAACGGTTTCGGCAACATCGAGTCCGGGAGAAGGAACGAAGTTTTCGCTCAAGCTGCCCCTGACGCTGAGCGTCGCCAAGCTGATGGTGTGCCAGGTCGGACCGTTGGCGATCGCCCTTCCCTCCGACGCGATCGAAGACTTGCTCGTCCCCGAACCCAAACGCATCAAACTGGTTGCCCAACAACGCTTTCTACACTGGCGCGACGACCTCATCGCCATCCACCCCATGGCCGAACTGCTGGACTACAACTGCCCTCTACCCGACGCGACCTCCCTCAAAACTCTAACCGATTCGACTATTCCGATTCCCCCAGATTGGGCTCCACCCGTTTTGATCTTGAAGCAGGGCGAACAGCACTTTGCCCTCGAAGTCAACCGGCTACTGATGGAGCAAGAACTGGTCATCAAGCCCTTTGGCAATGCGGCGACGGCACCTGAATATGCCTACGGCTGCACCATTCTTGGCGACGGTCAAATGATCCCGGTGCTCGATGCTAGCGCCCTTCTGGGCTCGCTGACGCAGGCCACCAGCAGCTTCAGCGGCACCGGCATTCACCTCGGTGAGGAGACCAGCATCGTCACCCTTGAGGCTCCGGTGGCTCCGCCCTCCATGAGCAGTGTTGCTCCGGCCCGTTTGTCCAAAACCATTTTGGTTGTGGACGACTCGACAGCCATGCGACGCACTCTAGCGCTGAGTTTGGAAAAGGCAGGCTACCGAATTTTGCAGGCTGGGGATGGTCAAGAAGCGCTGGAGCAACTGCGCCAGAGTTCCACGATCCAGCTCGTCATCTGTGACGTCGAAATGCCCACGATGAATGGCTTTGAATTCCTCAGCCAGCGCCGCCGCGAGCCTGAATTGCTCAAAGTACCGGTGGTGATGCTGACTTCTCGAAGCAGCGACAAGCACCGCCGTCTAGCGCTCCAGCTCAATGCGAATGACTATTTCAGTAAGCCCTATGTTGAGCAGGAATTTCTCAAGTCGATTCGTGCCATTTTGGATGAGGCACCTACCCCTTCTATCTCACCAGTCTAGGTTTGAACTAGAGATTTCGAGCTAGACGCTTCAGGTCAATTCCACTCCACTCGCCCTTCCTTGCTCCATGACGACGCGAACGCTCAACAATCCGGCAGCCTCTAAAACTGCCCCAGGATCGCAAAACCAGGTCAAACTGGTGGTTTTTCCGATGGGACGCCTCAGGCTGGCACTGCCGATGGCGGGGATTAGCCGCGTGATCAACCTGCCAGAGGTGCATAGCAGCGGCCTCCATACGGTCGGGGTGACTACGGTGGGGAATATTCAACTGATGATCGTTGATTTGCACCGCCAGTTGTTTGAGGTTTCAGCCCCGCAAGCGGCTGGAAAATCAGGATATTTGGTGATTATGCCCACGCCAGCGGGCTACCCCATCGGCATCCCGATCGCAGAAACGCCCATTTTGGTGGATGTGCCCAGCTCAGAGATTAGAGCACTGCCCGATGCCTATCGTCGGGCGGATACGCTTTCGATCGCCAGCCACATCACCCGCATCACAACGGAAGCAGGAGAGGTTCAGTCGGTATTTGTCCTCGACATCGCGGCTGTGGTGGCCCAGTTTGCGGCGTAGCGTTTATGGCTTTGAGACCGGTTCACAGTCGAGGCCCCGCAGTCCAAATCGATCGCGAGATCTCAGCTTTGAAGGGTTGAGTATGGGCTTCAAAGCGTTGAAAAAGTGCTTCGGCCTGGGCTAGACGCTGGGGTGAAGGGCCGACCTGCCGAGACAAAAGCTCCGCGTCAAGGTGGGGAATGTAGGGGCAGGACGTGGACGATTGGCTTCGCCGAGCTTCGCAGCGTTGTGCCCCCAACCGCATCGCCTCGCTCAATTGTTCTTTCAACTGCGGGTCGCTCAACGGCTGTACACCCAGGGCTGGATTCCAAGTCGCCGCTGTATTCACTAAGAAAATTTGTGGCTGGTACTGGCGGAGGCGATCACCCAAACACCGCACCCGTGCGATCGCCTGGGGAATCGTAATTTCTGGGGAAAAACAAGCTTGAAACGACCCGCCCGAGGATTCCTCGGGCGGATCCGCATGATCCCAGTTGCCATAACCACAGAGATAGTAATACTGAGCCTGCTCCGGTGTCAGGCGAGCCAAGGCTGGAAAGATCCCCAGGGGATCGAATAAACAGAGAATCAGCGTCTGAACCGGTTCTGTCCAGGCTTGTGTTGGAGCCGGGCAGGCGATGTGGGGGGCTTCGCTCCGAGCGGCGATCGCCCAGATTCGGTGCGCCAGTTTTGGGGTCAAGAATGACATTTTCGAGCAAAGAACCAAAGCAGAAC
>JAAUOP010000260.1 GCA_012034805.1 Synechococcales cyanobacterium CRU_2_2
CGGGTTTTTCTGGATACTATTTTTGTATGATGAGAGCAGCGTTTTGCTGAGCCCGTGACATGGTGGCTTCTTTACAACGGCCTAGGCTAACCCCCGAGGAATACCTCGCCCTTGAGGAGAGCAGCCCAATTCGTCATGAATATGTGGATGGCGAAATTTATGCCATGGCAGGCGGGACGGATGATCACCCGGATGATCACAATGCGATCGCCCTAAACTGCGCATCTATTCTGAGAGCTCACCTCCGAGGTTCTGGCTGTCGCGCCTTCATCTCAGATGTCAAGACACAGTTAGATGCCCTCAACATCTACTACTATCCCGATGTTTTTGTGACCTGTGATGAACGGGATCAGGCGAATCGAAAGCTAAAGTGCTATCCCTGTTTGATCATTGAAGTTCTCTCTGATTCAACTGAAGCGATCGATCGCGGCAAGAAATTTGAGCATTATCAAACGCTCGACAGTCTTCAGGAATACGTTTTAATTAACCAAACTCGCCAGCGGGTGGATTGCTTTCGACGCGCTGAGCATGGGTTGTGGCTATTGCAGGGATATGGGCCGGGCGATCGGGTTCGGTTTGAGAGTGTTGGCTGGACGGGGGAGATTTCAGACCTTTATGAAGATGTGAAATTTCCAATACCAAATCATCCAATTGATCTGAAATTATGATCCGAAATCATCCAATTGCTCAAAGAGCTGTTGAATGTGCCGGGGTGTTGTAAAGGGATTGAGCAAAACCGCCTTGAGCCACCGTTGCCCCTGATAAAACGGGAGCGACAGAAACGTATGTCCTTTCTCTAGGAGATGGCGTTGCAACTGCTGATTCCAGTCGTCCCATTGCTCCGGGGCGATCGCCTCCGGCTCACTGCGAAAACAGACCAAGTTCAGCTCGGGCTGGGTGGCTAGCCGCAGGTGGGGGCGATCGCGCATCGCTGCCACAAACTGCTCCGTGATCGCAAAATTGTGGGCAATGATCGCCGCTATCCCCGCCTCCCCCAGGTGCTGCAACAACAGCCAGAGTTTCAAAATGTCTGCATGGCGCGTCCCCTGGATGCTGCTTTCGCCCAGGTTGTACCAAGGTCCGTGCTCGCCCATGTAGGGAGCCGCAATGCGAAAATTTTGCCGCCAAGCGTCGGCATCTCGAAACAAAACCATGGCGCAGGTTTTGGTGACGTAGAGCCACTTTTGTGGATTGAAGGTGACCGAATCGGCCCGGTCGATGCCGTCTAGCAAATGCCGGTGCTGAGGCGAAAAGGCTAGCGCGCCGCCATAGGAGGCATCAACATGAAACCAAAGGCCGAATTCCTCGGCGATATCGGCGATCGCCCCCAATGGATCCACACTCCCCGTCACCGTCGTTCCCGCCGTCGCAACCACACAAAAAGGTGCCTGTCCGGTGGTGTGAGCCAGGGCGATCGCCCGACGCAACCGCCCTGGGTCGAGCCGAGAATTGTCATCGGTGGGAATGCCCACGACCCCACGGCTGCCCAAGCCCAAAACCATCGCCGCCTTCTGCAAAGATGTATGAGCAACTTCTGAAGCAAAAAGCACCGGCGGTTTGTCGAGACCCACCAGCCCTTTTTCGAGTACCGGGAAATAGGTATTGCGGGCCACGGCGATCGCCTGCAAATTGCCCAAACTCCCTCCCCCAACCAAAACCCCATCGGCCTGCGCCCCCAAGCCAAACCGCTGGGCGATCTGCCGCAGCAGCAGCGGCTCCAGCCGCGAAAACACCGGCGACATTTCGACGCTGAGCATGTTGTTATTCAAGGCCGCTGCGACTAAGTCTCCGACCATGGAGATCGTGCTGGGAATCGAGTCCATGTGGCCCATATAGCCGGGGTGAGCCGCGTTCATGGATTGTTGAATGATGGCACGAACTTGCTGGAGCAACTCGGTCTCTGGCACTGCGATCGCCGGAATGTTGGGACTAGGCAACTGGGTGAGCGGGGGAAGGGGCGATCGCTCAGTCGCACCACCCAGCTCATCCAGTAGCAGTCCGACAGCCTGATTTAACAGCTGCTCTACCGCACCACGGTTCTCCCCCGCAGGATGGATAAAGGCAGAATCTGGCAGGTTCATGGGCGTTTGGTTGCGTGCTGACGCTTTCGATCCTACAGGATTGCGATCGAAATCTGATCCCTGCCAAAAGCAGCTGAACGCTCAGATTTGTGAGCCGCTAAATTTGTGAGCCGCTAAATCATCACAAAGTTGCTGCGATCGATCGTGCTGGCATCCACCCCAGCCAACGTCGCCAAAACCTCCTGAGTGGCAACCACCCGTAGGACGCTGCTGCCGAGAACCGTCGAAATGGCTTCCACGTCTGTCGCGCCCAGGCTTCCATCGAGAGCAAAAACATCAACTCCCACTTGAAAATCCCAAATCAGCTTTGTGCCCTCACCGGGACGTAATACAAAGACATCTGCCCCAAAGCCGCCCGTGAGCCAGTCGTCGCCGGAGCCGCCATCGAGGAAATCATCGCCGAAACCGCCGTAAAGATAATCAATCCCCCTGCCACCCAATAGGGTGTCATCCCCCCCTCGCCATAGAGCCAGTCGTTGCCGCCATTGCCCTGAAGGAAATCATCGCCGCCGCCACCATAAAGCGAGCTAAAGCGGCCTTCACCACTGAACAGGGCGTCTTCACCCCCATCTCCAGTGAGCACGGTGCTATAGGCCGTGCCAATCTGCTCGCGTTTGCCCAAGGGGGTGGCAGCGGTGGGCGGCAAGGGCGCTGCGGCGTCTGAACTCGTGACGGGCTCGGGGGCGATCGCAGCCTCAACCCCAACCGGGGTCTCAAGCCTATCCCCGACCTCGACCACAGCCGTATCTTCTAACGCCGATTCAATGAGTCGGAACATATCCTGGAAAAGAGAGGTGAGCTTCATGGGTAAAACCTAGGGGCGATCGGTCAGCAACTAACCTGAAGAAGCGCATCGGCTTCACCGCAGCGAGCTGGAAGCCAGTAACAAAAACTACGAAATTCACTACCCAGCATGGTGGGGTTGATCGATGAATTGAATCCCATTTACACAATCTTTACAGGCTCAACACCCCAGTGAAACCCCAGCGGCACTCTAGCAACGCCTCAGCAACACCTCCGTAACAGCTTGGGTTTTCGCCGGACTCCCCTAGCGATCGCCTGACGACGTCGGCTGTAACTTTTGTGAATAAAACGAGGCCGACTCCTCACCTCTGCCGCACTCGCGGGAAAACTTGATCAAGTGATGGCCGACCAAGCCCACATGAATAATTTGCTCAATTTTGCCCTTTTTCAGCGCAGGCCAAGCCAGCTTCCAGAAGGTCTCGCGGTAGGAAGCAAAAACGCCGACGCGCAGCAAGATATTGGCTAAATAAGTCAAGCCTTTTTTGATATTCGCCTTCGAGGCCCGCGCCGGACTATTGGGTACTTTGATTCGATTGCGGTAGGTATTTTCAATGTTGTAGACAAATCGCGCATACAAAAATTCCGGGTCGTAGGCTGCTGTGATGCAGCGTCGCCAGGTTTCGACGACGGTTTCATAGGGCATCAAAAATTCAACGTTTGACTCACGGGTTGCATCATCAACTAAGCGTCCTTCCTGTTCTAATCTGCGCCACAGGGGCGTGCGCGGCAGAGCCTGCAGCAGGTTGATCGTCAGCATCGGAATGTTGGAACGGCGGATGAATTCGAGGATGCGATCGCCCGTCTCCGCGCTATCGGTATCCAAACCCAAAATAATTCCCGAGACCACTTCCATTCCGTAACGGTTGAGAATTTCGATCGCGTCTAAAATCGGCAAACTCAGATTTTGCGGTTTTGAGATCGCCGTGAGCGCCTCGGTCTCGGGTGTTTCAATGCCACAAAACACTGTGCAAAAATAAGCTTCCCGCATCATTTCTAACAGCTTGGGGCTCTGGGCAAGGTTCAGGGTTGCTTCGCAGGCAAACTGCACGGGGTAACCGCGCTTTTTT
>JAAUOP010000261.1 GCA_012034805.1 Synechococcales cyanobacterium CRU_2_2
CCCTGACAATAAGCTAGTCAGCGCCACTTTGTGGCGCGATCGCCACCCCCAAAAATCCCCATAACCCAATCCCAAAAGCACTCTCACAATATAAAAATTCAGTAAAATACCATCCAAAATGTGGCATATTCGCCATAAATAGGGCATAATGAATATAGTTGATTAGAAGAGGTTCCCCTCATGACACGTACCGAAAAGACCGAGCTACACATCACCTTCGATGCCAACGATCGCGCCCAAGCCCATGACTACGAGTTCACCCATAGCGGCGCACTCGCCATGCTCGATCGCCAAGGCAATTGCGTCTCCGTTGGCTTCAGCCCTGATCACATTCCTGCGATCGAGCAGTTGCTGACCATCCTTTATGCCTACCGGGGTGACTACGATGATGTGATGACTCCGATCGCTGAGCCGATGGCGGCCTAAGGATTGCTAGGGGGCCACCTGGTCCCCGCCCTTGGGTTGAGGCTCCGGTGTATAGGTGTAAGGCATTCGCGAAGGGCTAGACGATGAGATCACCCGCCAGTGGATAGGGAAACCACAAAGTAGGCGCAGCCGAAGCCGGGGCTTCAGTTTTTGAGGGATGGGACTGGGTGAGTTGTGGGGTTCGGGCGGCGGAGCCGCCCGGTCTCTGCCACCGCTGCGCGGTGAGGGCCTGTGTCAGGGGGCTCTATCGGGCGCAGCGGGTGGAGGGGTGGTGGGGCGGGGCTTCCCTTGGGGGAACGGGAAGGGGGACTTGCCGGACGTAGCGCAGCGGAGGCGGGCAACAACAAACAAGCTAAGGCGGCGCTTCGCTGCCGCATCCCTAAGGCAAGGCAAAAGTAGTCAAAAGATATATACAAAGTATGCCCAAAGTATCTAGAAGTATGTTATACTTTAGGGGTAGTGTTAAAGAGAAACCATATGACAAAGGCCCTTCAAACCTTCACTGAAAACAGTTTTGAACAGATTCTCGCTCGGGGTGGAGACTATGATTGGGTCGTGAGTGTAAGTAACGCAAAGTCTTGTAAGTATTTGGTTTGCTGTCATTCGGGCGGGACAGACCGTGGTGCTGGCTTCTTGATTGGGAAGATCAGCCATGTAGAGTTCACTATCGTCGATACGAAGGGGAAGAGCCGCTATCTCATCGGGATTTCAGAGGTTGCTCACATCCATCTACCTCAGCTTTGGAATGGTCAGCAGAACCCGGTTCGCTACACGAGTTTGGAGGAGTTAGGGATTGACCTGTCGGAGTTGAAGTTTGGGAAGGTTTCTCCCACCAAGTCGGAAGCCTTGACCATTGAACAAGCTAAGGCAGGCTTGGCAAAGCAGTTTGGGGTTAGTCCTGAAAGTATCGAAATCACGATTAAAGGCTAAGACTGGTGAGGCTGGCTAATGAATACCCATGAGCTGGAATCTGCTCTGGGACAAACGTCCTGGCTTATATAGATCGCCATCAATAGTAGTACAAATAGACTTAAAAGAATTGTGGTTCCTAGCACAGTTCTTCTAAGTCTATCCGTGAAAGAATCGCTTATTGATAGATACATCAGGCTTGTAGCTCAAGGTGGCACCCTTAATCTACATGATGCATCTATCAAGTCTTGGCTCATATTTGAATGGAGTTCAACATGAAGCATCAATATCCTCGCAGTCTTTTTCACTCTTACAAGTGTTCAGAGCTACTTTTTTTTTGGTTCCCTTTTCGGCTGTGGGGACATAACTTTCAACGAACAGGCTTTCAGAAGAGGTTTTTCCTTCTTCTCAAGAGGCTTCTGCCCATCCTTCAAGTTCTAGCTTTGGCGATTCAAATTGTCCGAAGCTTCTGGAAGTAATGTAGCTCCGCGCTTAGCGGCGGTGGGGCGACTTGTTAGGCTGGTCCAGTAGTGTGAAAACACTGCTGGGCTGGATCTAAGTCCCAATCGCGCACCCTCTCTCTAGCTATCCCAGCAAACTCGCCTTAGAATGTGGCATAGTTGCCATAGTTTTTCGGTGAGCCCATGAACCCTAAAGAAACCAAAAGCCAGATCCTCAAGGCGGTCCAGGCTGAAGCCGTGCGCCAGTGGGGTGAGGATAAATGGGTTCTCAATCTCACAAAAGCCTACTGCAAGATTCTTCAGGCCAATGGCGACACGGAAGCGACTGTGGTGAATCGGCGGCGATCGGTCGAACGAGCCCTTACAGAAGAAACCTGCAACCTAGAAAACCTGATTGCACTAGCTCACTGTGTCGGCTGCCGAGTTCAGCTCGCCTGCACCAGAGAAGAAATCCTTGTGCCCTAACTGACGTCTGCCGAATCTATTGGATAAGGCTGCAAAGGAAAGACACCCTCGCCCGCCTCAAAGCCAAATGGCACCAACCCCCCTTGAGATCCGTCGCGATCACCGAAGCACAAAAATGGGGCTTCCTCGTCACCGACCAAGGCATCACCGAGGTCTAACCCATGCCCCATAACCCGACCCAAGGACAGAAACCCCTTTCCCCAAACCCTCTCACCCCCAAAAGCGTGCTAAGGGATAGCTCACAACCCTTGCCCAATAACGATTCCCTTGGACGAGGCCGGAAAGGTTTTGCCCATGGCTCGATCGTCACCACCACCGTCACCCGCCCCCGCAAATCCGGCAAAGTCGCCACCTACCAACAGCTCTGGTACCAATGGCAAGACGAATCAGGCCACAAGCACTCCCGCTACCTCAGCAAAACCAAAGCCAAGGAAGTCCAGCGGCTGATTGATGACGGCTCGATCGTCGCCAACATCCTCGCCTACCTCGAACCTTCAAACTATTAGCAACTCTCAGTACAAGTCGTCTTTTTATACTCAAAAAGATCGAGTCTATACTGACACAATGAAAAAGCGTGCTAAGGGATAGAAACTTCGATTTTGGCCCTGGCAGTTTCGGCTGCCCCGACCCGCTTGACGGGCGAAACCGTGAAAACCGCGCCGAATATGGGCATACATATAATGTCTGTTAACAAAAAATTCCCCCGGCCATGTCCCAACCAGAGATTGAAGTGATTCGCCCGATTCGCCCAGACGAGGCGATGGAGCAGTTAGGCGTTAAAAAGGATGCCTTCTACGATCGTTTGAAGTACCTCGGCATCAAACTCGATAAGGACGATGACAGCAAAACCTTCCTAACCCAAGCGCAATTTGAGCAGATGGAAGCCCTGGGTCAACATATTAGAGAAACCGGGAAAAAGGACGGTTTTCTTGATAGGAATTCGGCGCTGACAGTCAATCAGGACAGTGGTTTAGCTGGGTTGGATCTGGAAGTTGGGGAGATCCCAATAGACGAACCCCTCGATGATTTGATCCAGGCAGCGGGGCGACTGGCGGCCCATCGTCTGACGGCACCGCTCCAGGTGATCCATGCGATCGCCGACCAGATGACCTACGACGACCTACCCGACAACCTCCGCCAGGAAGTCGATTCTGCCAGAGAGCGAACGCAGAACCCCCCAAAGTTTCAGGCCCAGTCGATCGCGAGCAACCTGCTGAACCAATGGCGCGAGCAGCGGGCCGAGGCACAGGAAGCGACGCTGTAAAGCCGTTGGTGGATGTGGTGGCGCTGGAGCAGGTGACGAGTGCTATTGCAGCGGGCTGTTCAGTGCTGCTGTCGGGCGAGGCTGGGCAGGGGACAAACCAAATCGCGCAGGCTGTGGCCGATAGGTTCTCTGGTGGGCTGGATGTGGCGATCGGAGTCTACAAAGGCAGCGGGAAACAGTTCTTCCAAGGGCTGGCGAAGCAGCTCGGCTGTCCCCTGGAAACGGAGCCCGATGAGAAGGGCCGAAGTAGGCCGTTAACAGTGGAGCAGCTGAAGGAAGAGATTGCGGGGAACGTGGGGGCTGAGACGCTGATTGTGCTGCCGGAGTCGAAGCGGCTTCCGGCTTCGGTGCGGTATTGGATTGAGGATCTGATGGGGGATGGAGTGCGGGTGTTGGCGAC
>JAAUOP010000262.1 GCA_012034805.1 Synechococcales cyanobacterium CRU_2_2
ATCAAAGCAATCGCTGTGGTTGCCGTGGTGCAATTTCAGCCGCAGAAGGCAATATCCTCAATGCCATCAATGGCCAGAATACGAACCTGGCCCCTGTCCTGGCTAACCAAGAAACTATCAAAGGCCAGAATCTAATTACGCAGGGAATGATCACCCTCCAAGAGGTCGATCTCAAAAAGATAGACGCCAAGCTCGGGCCTCAATTAACAGGGGGAATTTCTACATTCTTGGGAACGATAGATACCTTTATCAGAGCGGCCTGGAGTTTTACTAAAATAGACAAGGTTCTCAATGCTCTAAATACAATCCTGCTGCTTCACAACGCGGCGATGCTGAGCCGAAATCTCGCATCGTCACTAGGGGAATTAGCGACACAGGCGCTGAGTGTTTTTGGCGTCAAAGATGCGGAGGGCAATGCAATTGACGTAAACGAAGTCATTGGGAAATCGTTTACAGACTTGGCAAAGGATGTGCTTGGGGAAACTCTTTTTACTGGAGTAACTCAGACCTGGGCAAAAGCAAACAACATCATCAGTTCAGCGACACAAATCATCTGGACGGTTCGAAGCCTTGCAGACAGCGCTAGAGAGATTGGCGAGTGGACAGCCGAGAACGTGGGCAAGATTGGCAATGCCCTCAAGAAATGGCGAGTCGTTGGTGAAGATGCCTATAACTGGATGCCAGAACGTATCACCGCTCAATCAAAATGGGAGGTGAGGGTTAACCGTGCCAGGGAAGGAATCGAGAGCTTAGACGATGCCGCAAGCTCATTAAGCGGAGTGCTTGGGGAGGTGCAAAACATCCAACAGGAGACCCAGGAACTAATAGAACAGAAACAGCGATTTACGACGGCGATAGAGTCAGCTATCCCGAACGAGCGGCCACAGAATACGCCAGTTTCTACCGCTATTGCGGAACAAAACGAAGCCAGTGCAGGCAAGGATAGAGCGCTAGGGGATTCAGCCCCAGGGGAGGAATTGTAATGCCATTACCCGATAATTTCTCACCGGTTGAACATTTCCAGGACACGATAAAACGGACCTACAATCGCGAGGTTCGAGAGTGGTTCAGCGACTTGGACCCGGACGAATTGGGCATCGAAACACCCCGTGCCAGCCTGCGAACAGCCTGCACCCATCAGGAAGACGATTCGCTACCCGTCACCCTGGGGCGGATGCAGTTCTTTGACATGGTGGTGGCCCGCAAATTTAGCAGCCTGGGCGGTGAGGATGAGAAGAGCCCTCCCTATTCGCTCAATAGGCGAGGGAAGCCCGTGATCAAGCTCTACTTCACCGAAGATTATGACGATGTGGAAATCGGTTATCAGCGCGTCAAAGGGCAAATCAGCTTTCGGCTGATGAGTCAGACCGTCGAGGGCTTGACCAATGCCGAAGCTATCCAGTATGGAAACCGAATAAAGACGGCCTTTGGCAGCGCTGGGGGCTTTATTTGGCAGAAGGGCAAAATACTCGCCAGCTATGCCGATTGGGAGAAGGGGTATCAGCTCCAATTACTGGTGCGAACCGAAGCAGAAGCCAAGCGGGTGATCGAGCAGGTGCTAGACATCCAGCAGCACAGTCCGGACTGGGAATATCTCTCTTACAAAGTCGCAGACAGTCCCAGCCAGGCTTACCCGACCATCCCACCGACTCAGATAATTCTGGGCAAATCGCGGCGCTTGGCCCGCCGCCGACCGACCGCGAATGTGCGATTTAAGACAGCACTGCTGTTTGTGCCGGGATTGGCCTCTCCCATCGCGTTATATGACCGCTCGGGGGCCTACCCTGAGGCCCTAGTCCCCCTATAGGCCTGGATTACAAATCCAACGGTTTAGCCTTTAGAAAAATGCGATATGACTCGAAACGGCGGTTAATCTGTGAGCAGCACACTTAAACTTTGAGGCTTCTTATGTCACGCAGACCTGCCAACTACTTAGTTCTACGGGGCTACTACGGCAACACCTTCCGCCAAAATTATCTTGACTATCTCAGCGGCTTGACTGAGCGCGGCCAGAACATCGGCACGGGCGACCCCAAGCCAGAGACTCAAGACCTCTATATCCTTCCGTTCGCGTTCTCCAACGATGCGAATATTCGGGCTGAAGTGGGCGCGACTGTTCCCGCATGGCAAGCCCTGGGCGCGCTTGCTGGCATCGCTAGCCGTGCTGCTGTTAACCCTCCAGTCTCTACTGAAGCGGTGAAATTAGGCGGATTTAAGCCCGCTCGCATCATCCGCAAAACCCAGACCGGGAACGGCGTTCGGGCTGTCTCAGCGCGCACCAAGCTGCCTTATCTCAAGTACAACACGACCTCTGTGTCTGTACCGATTGGCCGCGAGGATGGCACCGACACGATCTCTGCTGCCCTGGCGGAAATCACCCCGCAGATTAAAGCGGGCTTGGCCACTGCGAAAGTCTACCTACGCGACGAAGACTCTTAACCATGGATGTTCTTGACCCCTTCCTACTCCCCGTTGACCTGACCCCGGACCACAATTTTGAGGACCGGGTCAAGGCGGCGGATGAGGCCCTGTTGCGTCAACGCTTGCTGCTGCAATTTCTGCGCGGTGAGATTGATGCGGATACCTACAACGACTGTCTCAACGACCAAGGAGAAAACGTTGAGGAGTATTGGGAGGTGGTCGAGGACAACCTGAATACGGCGATGCAGTTTGGCCGCAGGGTTGGCCTGGAAGGCGTGGAGTCGTTGATTTATGTCCCGTTTAATTGACCTTGACGCCGCCAGCCAGTGGGAGCAGCGCTATGTGACCCACAAATATGGCGCTGCAAGGCCAACGGGACGGGGTTTGTGCCCATTGCGCCGTTTAAGATTCCGCTGCTGCTGGAGTCGCCCATTGTGGCGGTGAGGGCCAGCAGCGAGGACGGGGGGAAGGATTGGAAGCTGGCTTGTTGGTGTGACCGAATCATCCCAACCAGCTCGCCAGTTGCGGCTATTGCCCAAATCTCAGCGGACCGCAATCCGCTGGGCATGAACAAGACGACCCTGCTGGACTACACCGCCAATCCCGTAGAGAACTACCAGCTCCAGCTAGAACCCCCCTACTGGATGCCCGATTTGCGGGTTGAGGTGTGGGAGTTTACTGGGGTGATTGGCGATACCCTCGCTGATGATTTAGATGTTGCCCGTGTGGACCTAGTAAGGATTGAGGCCAAGATAGATGCTCTCTTCGCTGCTCTCTGAACACATTCGCCGCCTGAATATCTTGGAGCGCCTGGTGGAAGGGCGCACCGATTTCCCGCTGTATCAGCCAGGGACGCTTAACGGCGGCGATCTGCTGTCGGGCTTTACCTACTCGGGAAAGATTCTGACCCTTCGAGTTGAATCGCGGCGGTCTCTACGCCTTGATTTCTGGCTTCAGAATTTCATCGGTGAGCGCTGGTTCATCGCCCGAAACATCGACGTTCGTGGCGGCGAGGACCTGTTAGAGGAACAGATTCAGGGCGGCTTAAGACTGGGGGGAGACATCACCCTAGGCTGCTCGCTGTCCCAGGGGCAGCGCCTGGCCAGTAGCGATGAAGTCAATATCTGGGGATTTGTGGAGGAACGGGGTGCGCCTCGGCCTCGGGTCTCTCTTGGTGGGCCTTCGGCGGCTCGCTGGGGCGAGATTAGCGGCAACCTGGCAGAACAGGAAGACCTGGTAAATCTCCTGGATGAGAAGGTGGCAACGCTGGAGCTGAACGAGGCTCTGCTGGGGGTGGATGCTCAGGCGGAGCAGTTGGAGGCTCTGATTGCGGCGAATGCGGCGGCGATCTTGGCTATCCCTGCAGGGCCAAAAGGCGACAAAGGCGACCCGGGCGATCGGGGCGACCCGGGCGATCGGGGCGACCCGGGACCCATGCCGAACCTTAGTGAGCCTGGGGATATTGGGGGGCAGTATTCCATCCGCTGTCTTCA
>JAAUOP010000020.1 GCA_012034805.1 Synechococcales cyanobacterium CRU_2_2
GCGATCGCCACCCCCATCCCCCCGCCCCCCCAAATACCCCAGGACATAGGACATCGGCACCATCGTCTGATGCAGCGTGTACTCCGTCACAGGCGGGAATAGATACACATCCATATAGGACTCCAGCGTCGGCCAATCATAGACCTGCGGAAAAACCTGGTCATTAATCAGCTCCAGGAACCAGTAGCCCCTCAAATTCGACAAATCATTCGGCCCATAGAGCGTAATCCCCGGAGGAGCCTCTCGACCCAGAGCACGTTCGTTCAATACCAGCGGACTCTTCGGGCTCCGCGTTCCCAAGCCTGTTGTGTAGGTCATATTGTCAGGATTGGCCCCGACTGCGACCTGAGTTCCCAATAGACTGTAGGTGAGGAAATTCTGATTGCCCGTCAGATAGTGCGCCCGCAACATCGTTTCCACCCGAGGTGCCCCCAAACCACCGCCCCAGACCACCGAGACAAAGGCATTGTCCTGAGTCCAGTTAAAGCTGCCGTATTGCGAGAAAATCGCCGAATAGGAGGCCTCCACCACGGTCGCATCCAGGGCATTTTGCTTGACTTGTTGATCTTGGCCATCAAATGTCATGCGGGCGTACAAGAAAGCTGCCTCGCGTTGGCTATGACTTTCGTACAGCTCCAGTGGTGCACCGGCTTGAGTAAAGGCCGTGGTCTGCAAAAACAGATCATGCCACTGGGTCACCCCCGTGAGCCGGTAGAGCCAGAGCGCCGCCAAATTGCGGGCATCGTTGGTGTCACTGGCGTAGCTGAGCAAATTGGTCGTCGCCAAATCTCGCTCTCCGTAGCTCATGGCCCGCAGGGCACTCTCTTCATAGACCTGGGCGAGGGCTGCATCGCGATCCTTGAGGGCGTAGGCCGCCTGGGCCGCCGTGGCCACATACAAATAGCTAGACCACACGTCCGGCGCATAGGCAAAGACTTCTAACGACTCCTGCCAGCTCGCTTCCCCCGTTTTGGGGTGATTGGCAGACTCAATGCCCCCCGGAATGCCACCATCGACCTTTTGGAGTCGCCGGAAGAGGTCTAGGCCCCAGAGGGCCTCATCGAGCACATCCGGCAATTTATTGCTCGATTCTGGAAGGTTGAGATTGACCCAGTTGTAGCGATCGGGAAACAGTTCCAGCAGCTCTAGAAACGACCGACTTGACTCCAGGTGATAGATCCGGCGATCCCAATCCCCCGCATCATAATAGCCACCCCAAGCATTGGGGAGAACCTCGTCGGTGCGGCCCGCCACCAGTTGCGTGAAAATGTCTTCGCTGCTAAACCCCACATTGCTCTCCACATTCAGCAACGTGGTGGTGCTTTGGTAGACCACAACTCCACCATCATCGGGATGAAAGGCCCTTGGACGCTCAACATGGGTATAGGGTTGCTCTAGGGCAATGCCGCTGCGCTGGTGATAGAAGCCCCGTGCCGAGATTTGGAAGGCATCGTCCCAGACCGAGTCGCCAATGCGGAAGGGCAACGAGCAGCCCACGCCCTCGACGCAAACGCGATATTCTCCGGACCGGTTAAAGTCGGTAAAGTCCAAAACATAGGAGTCAGTTTGGCTAAAGTTTGACCCCTTGGTGGGTTCCACTTCCTGACCAGACTTGGCAAAAGCACTCGCCCCCTCATAGACCCGCTCCCCCGTTTTGGTGTCCGTGAGCCAAAATTTCAGGCCTGACTCGTAGGCCAGTCCCCCACCTTTGCCCATCCAGGTGGAGAGATAGGCAAGCTTAATGGGATCATCGGGACGAAACCCAACTTGGTTGACATGCACCGCTTCACTGGTGCTTTGCTCCGGATCAAAGCGAAAATTTAGGGCGGGCAAAAAGCCATTGCTAAAGTTCACCTCATAGGTTTGCCCAGCGGAGAAAGACTGTTTCAAATCAAGATAAACTGTATGAGCAAGGGGATAGTCGCTGACTTGCAAGATACTGGTTTGGGCTCTGTCGATGGGCTTACTTTTGCGAAAAACGGCTTCGGGGTTCACTGCTACAGAAAACAGGGGATCGGAGCTTGAACGAATGGAATAGCTCAATGGACTGTCTGCGAGCAGTGGGTCAAAGGATTCTCCGGCATAGCGATCGAGAGTCCGCAAAATACCTTGATCCTTGCCGACTAAGTAGCCCAAATCTTGACCACCCCGAACCACCCAGGTGTCGAGGCCATTGGTTTGAACTTCATCAGACGCCTCTGCTACATAGGGAATTTGGGTTCCGTAGACAACGCTACCGGTTTCGATGCGCAGGGCAAGAACATCGGGCCGCACCAGGTAACTTTGGGTGACGGTCAGACCAGTCACTGGAGCGCGTACGGCCTCATCGGATAAATTGAGTGAAGACAAATTGAGTGCACTAGAATCTAGGATGGGCATGAACACTGATTCTCTGAGAATGAAAGGAATGCAGCTCACTCACCCCCAACTCCTTACATTCAAAAGAAGAGAAGCAAATCCATTTCAAAGTTCTTCTTTTGCTTTGGGAGTGGGCTCTTTGAGAGTGGACTTTATTGAGTCAGGTTTGAATTGACGTAATTCAACCTTAATCATGACGTCAGCGATTGAAATATTCCGTCGCAAATCTTTTCTTGTGACACCATGGCAGACAAATTTCTAAGCTATTCTTGGCTTAATTCAGGTCAACACGCTGACTTAACCTTAAATCTAACGAGAATTCTCTCTAGTTGTCAAATCAAGCTTTGACCAAGAAAAGACCTAAACAGCCCATAATCATTCGTCTAATCATTCGTATTAAGTCAAAAATTTCCAGCCAAAAACTTTAGACCAAAGACTTTAGCACTATTGACGTTGGGCAGCTTACATTCACAGCTCCGATGAAGTAGGCTACGATTATTTCAAAGACGATATTAAAGTACAAGCTAATTTTGTCTATGAAGTAACCATTTTGTGCGTCCATATCGTCGTCCAGAGTGGCGACGCAAAAATCCCCCGAACAACCGAAGACAAGTCAAAAGCAAGGACTTTTATTCATCAGGTTCATGATTTAAGCTTTGTCCTCAATTTTCGTTTTTTGATATCAAAGAATTAAGAATAAAGAATTAAAAATTAGGACTTATTTTATTCAGCTATGCCTTACCCATAAGTCCTGGGATGCTCTCCAGCAAAGGAATTCAGCCACAGCGACTTCGCAGTATCATCCCTATTTTTCCTCCAGGGGCGACTAGCTGGGATCCCCTAGAAGCGCAACCCTTATTCTTCCGTTCGGAGGTTTGCAAGAAGAGGGTGTTGATGAGAAAAAGAACGTTTGCTCTTTCCGCAAAACCCTTTCTGTGTCTGCATTTTAACCACTTGTGGGTAAGGCATAGCATCAAACATGAATACGTGAACGGCCAGATTTGTGCGATGGCCGGGACGAGTGATAGCCACGCGATCATTGTCGCGAATTTAGTCAGTCAAGATCGGCTCCAGGTGGAGGTCTTCCAGCGCAACGAGGTAGGGCGATGGGAGCTCTATGAGGTGGCTGATGCGGGGATTTGGGAATTGGCCAGCATTGGGTTTCAGGCGGAGTTAGCGGCGCTGTGTGAGGATGTGGTGTTTGAGCCGATCGCAGAAACCGACTCCGAGACTGACTCGATCTCTTCTTGACATTGCTGTGCCTCACTGACCCCCAAACCGTTGTAGAAGTTGTGGGGCCAGTAGATGGTCTGGTTCCCTTGATCAAGGGTTTGTGGGAATGCTTGTCGAGCTGCTGGATGCCGCTGTTATAGCTGTATTCATCTTGATAAAGGGTGAGGGTCTGAGTCATGAATTGAGTTGTGAACAGGTTTTGGGGACTTGTGTTGGCCTGCAAGCTGCCCTGCCCCGAACGAACCGGGCATTGGCTGACCCAGACTCTCCCTGCGGGAGCCTAAGGAAGTCAACAATTTTTTTCCGTCACCCCAGATACCAGATGCTGGGTACCCGTTATCCCCAGTCATCGGCGATCGCCTGCCGAGACGCCATGATAGGGCCCCTAACTCAAGAGCGCCTTGGCCCGAGCGACCAAAGCCTCTGCTGTCAGGCCATTGAAGGCAAACAGTTGCGCGGCACTGGCTGTTGTTTCGCCGCGTTTCCAGGCGAAGGTATCCCGAGGCTGGGTGCTGCGCAGCATCACGGGTTCCAGCATGGCGCTGGAGCCGCCGGTCACACCGATCAGTGCATCGCCGGCAAACAGGCTGGTGAACTCAGCGTCAGACAAAAAGCCGTCGTCAGCGGCCTGGGTACAGGTTTCCCAGGCGACATCGCTGGGGCGGTACAGCCGACGCGGATTGACCACTGCAACAATTTTGCAGCCCATGCCCGCTTCGGCTAGGGTGCGGGCTGCCTCGAGCACGGGCAGCAGCATCATGTCACCAATCACCGCGAAGACGACGGTCTGGTCGCCAGGGGTGGACTGGAGGGCGATCGCCCCCTTCTCCAACGCCTCCCGGTTCTGGGCAAAGGTGGTGCGAATCGGCAGCGGCGACTTGCTGGCCGTAATCGTAATGCCCTTGTTACGGGTGTTCAGCGCCCAGTCGTAGCACACCTGAATGCCATTGGCATCCACCGGGAATAGGGCAAAGACATTGCCGTTGCGCAGCATCGCCGCGAAGTAATTCTCGACTTCTGGACGTTGGTGAGTCCAGCCATTGCGGCCCTGCTCCAGCGCCCCTGCCGTGAACAAACAAATCGTCGAAGGGGTGAGGCGGCGCAGCTCGGCCATGGCCTGGGTCACGGTTTGCCAAATGGGCAAGCCGTTGATCGCAAATGATTCGTAGGAACACCACAAGGTGCGCCCCCCCAGCAACGCCTGGGCTGCTGCCATCCCGGCGCAAGCATCTTCGCTCAGGGGCTCATAGACCTGTCCACCCGGTTCCTGGAAGTAGGTCGCATCGACGGTGGGGTGGACGATTTTGAGCACTTGGTTAATGTTGTTAATGCCGGAGGCGGCGTTGCCGTCGGCATTGGTTACGACAAAAGTGGGATCCTGTTGGCCAACATAACCGACCAACGCACCCATGGCCGTTGTGGCCACTTGCATTGGGTCAGGGCCCACCGGAAATTCTTGCAGAGGCAACTGGCCCAAGTCGGCTAGCGGCAATTCTGACTCGGTGACGGCAATCTGGGAGGCGGGGCCACCTCCGGCGCGGGCAAAATTGGTTCGGACAAGCTCCCAGGCGGCAGGGGTGAGCGATCGCGCCTTCAGCGCCTCCACGATATAGTCCTTCTCCAAACCATCGCCGGGGTACAAGTTGTGAGACTGAGCTCCGCGCTTGTGAACACCTGCGCCCTTGAGCTGTTTGACAATCAGCACTGTCAATTTGCCGCTCAGGGCAGATTTTGCCGCTTGGTCTACGGCTTCTAGCACCGCCTGGGTAAACACCAGCCGCTGCGATCGCGAAAAAGCCGTGCTATCGACATAGTCGCCCGTTTGGCCAGCGTCATCGTAGTCCTTGGCATCGAGCAAAATCACCTGCTCAAAGCCATTGCCCTCCCAGTAGGCCACCATGGCCGCATTGCTCTTCGTGGAAACCATGCTGTGGTGTTCCTGAGAAAATCCGTTCCAAACTAGAATCGGGAGGAAGTTGGTGGCCTGGGGATAGGCCGTGTGGAAATGGCCCATGCTGCTCATGATGTAGGGTTCGCCCAGGCCGCCGTCGCCGATGGTGACGGGAAACAAGGTGTCGGGGTGCAGCTTTGCCCCGGCCATGGCAAAGTGCTGGCCTTGGCCCAAGGGTCCTGCCGGACTGAGCAGGCCCGGAATTTGGCCCGACAGATGACCGAGTAAGCCGTGGGTTTCGCGAAAGCGATCGCACATTGCCCCCACCGTCCGAATCCCCATCGCCTCCAGGGAGCTGTCCAAAAACACGGTGCTATAAAAACCAGGGGCATGGTGACCCACTTCCGTAATCAGATTTTTGTAACCCAGCATGACCAGGGCGGCGATCGCGTCGGCAATGCTGGCAAATCCGCCCGGATGCCCTGATTCCTTGCTGGCGGTCACCTGCAGCGTCAGATAACGCAGGGCGTCGGCGGCCAAGAGGGTCTGGTAGACGGCGGCGGGATCCGAGGGCGAGGCGATCGCAGATTGACCGGGGGCGATCGCCGCGCTCTGGCCCGACTGAGTCCATTCTGCCTCCAGCTCAGCGGCCCCCGTTCCAAAGTGTTGGATACCCGCGCAAAAGTCAGGCATAGAAGCAGAGGGGGGGGTAATTGCAGTTGTCATAGAAAATGTCCTTGAATATCCCCTCAATTAAAGCCCCCGATGGCCCAAATTCAAAGCGGGCAAATTCAAAGTGGACGCAGACGACGATAGGCCAAGGCTACCCCCTGGGCGTCGCCACGTTACCTGGAAACAGCACCACAGGCAGATGGGGAAATTGCGGGTGGGTCGCTTCTGCTTTAACCACCGAAACCCCTGGAATAATCTGGCCCAATAACCGTGCCTGGGTCAGCGCCAGCCCCTGACTCAGGGTGTCGTTGGAGGTAATGCCCCCTTTGCTGATCAAGAAGCCAATGTCTGGGGGGAGGTGATCAACGATCGCCATCAGCAAGGCTGAGACCGCAACGCCAAAAGCCAACCGGGCCTCGGTGGTGGCAAACGCCAGCTCCTGCCGACTTGTGTAGACAACCGGAGTTTGGCCTTGGTCGTAAACCTGTTGTACCTGAGCCGAAATTTGCTGGCGCAGCACCTCAAACCCCGATGCAGCCCCCGAGTCCCCCCGATCAGACTCCTGATCAAACCCCAGATCAAACCCCAGATCAAAGCTCTCCCGCAACTGAGCCACGTCCACCTCAATTCCGGTCACATCAGAGAGCTTGAGCAACTCACTCAGTTGCTGGGTTGTTTTGTGCACATGCGACCCGACCAGCACAACGCCCGGATAATCCCCCCGCTTCCCGCCAGATAGCGCCTTTGCAGACATGGCTTCAGGCGGTACCGGCTGGGGCGGCAGCTGCGCCAAGGACGTGAGTAAACTCGCGGCGCTGCGGAACAAAAATCGTTTACCTCCAGCAGCGGCAGCCAGCGCCGCCTGGGAAAATTGGTCTAAATCAGTCTGGATCTCCGCGTCTACTGCGACGCAAGTGTCATGGCTTAACCCCATCAGTAGCGACACCAACGGCGTTTTGCCCTTGCCCTCTGCATCAGTCCCCCTGAGGTCAGCCCCCCTGAGGTCAGCCAGGGTCAAACGGCAGACTTGGTTGGCAGCAATACGGCCTTGGGTCTTCTCGGCGACGTAATCGGGCAAATAACTATGATGGTAGCCAAAGGCTGAATCTCGGGCAAACTCGGTCTCGTGCACCGGAATGCGCTGACCGTCTGTGTCGATGTAATGGGTACTGTCGATCGTGACCCGCCCTGCGGCAAAGAAGGCCGGTACCATAAAGTGGGCATCAAAGGGGCCGAGTTCAGCAGCGATCGCATCCGTTTCCACCGGATAATGGCCCCGCAACGTCGAATCGGAACGACTCACCACCAAAAAAGTCTCGGTTTGGGTGGCGGCGATCGCCTGTTTGAGATTGCGGCAAACCTCCCGAGTGACCCGCTCCGCCTCCACTGCAGGCAACGCTCGCGTGTTGGTGAGCACGAAGAAAATGGGTGATGCATCCTGGAGTCCTCGCTGAAGCGTCTCCACATCCCACTTCAGCAGGAGTAAGCAACTGTGGACGGTCTGGGAACCGGTGGGATCATCGTCGAGCACGATAATTTTGGGGCGATCGCTCATGGCTGTTTCCTACCAAAAAATTGGGGTTAGAGCCTCCCCTTTCTAGAGAGACTTTCAAATATCTTTTGCAGATCTCTCGCCCATCCTATGACGGGCATATTAGCATAGGATGCATAGGAAGAAACACAAATGCTTGTTCTTGAATTCAAAGCTTACGGCAAAACTGAACAGCTCAAAGCGATCGATGAAGCGATTAGAATTTGTCAATTCATTCGCAATAAATCGATCCGTCTTTGGATGGACGGTGGTGTCAAGTCTTGGCTTGACCTTTCTAAGTACTGCGCTATCTGGGCTAAGGAGTTTGACTTTGCAAATAAGTTAGGCGCTATGGCAAGATAAGCTAGTGCTGAAAGAGCGTGGGCTAGCATTTCTCGCTTCTATGACAATTGCAAGAAAGGAGTGAAAGGCAAGAAGTTCGGGTATCCCAGCTTTCAGAAGAACTGTCGGTCTGTTGAGTACAAAACCGATTCCTGGAAGCTCTCAGAAGACCGGAAGGCCATTACCTTCACCGACAAATGTGGTATCGGCAAGCTCAAGCTGAAAGGAACTCGCGACCTTAGTGTCTATGGAGTTGAGCAGATCAAGCGAGTCCGATTAGTGAAAAGGGCTGACGGGTATTACGTCCAATTTTGTGTTCAAGCGGAGCGCTTAGGTGTGCTTTCTGGTACTGGTAAAACGATCGGATTGGATATGGGCTTAAAAGAGTTTTACACCGACTCTAATGGTGTGACGATTGAGAATCCCCGCTTTCTGCGTAAAGGTGAAGCCCGCTTGAAGTTGGCTCAACGTTTAGTAAGTCGGAAAGTAAAGGGTTCTTCTAATCGTCAGAAAGCTAGGGTGGTTCTGGGTAAGCGATACCTCAAAATAAGTAGACAACGTAAAGACCACGCTGTAAAGCTAGCGCGGTGCGTAATCACATCAAACGATGTAGTGGTCTATGAAGACTTGAGAGTGTCCAACATGGTTAAGAACCACTGCCTAGCGAGATCAATAAGCGATGCATCTTGGTATCAGTTCAGAGTGTTCTTAGAATACTTCGACAAAGTGTTTGGCCGGGTCACAATTGCAGTTAACCCAGCTTACACAAGCCAAGAATGCAGTAGTTGCGGGGCAATGGTCAAAAATCTCTATCAACCCGATCTCATATTTGCAAATGTGGCTGTGAGATGGATAGAGACCATAACGCCGCGATCAACATCCTAAATCGCGGGATAAGTACAACGGGGCACGTTGGAACTTCGATCCTTGAGGTCGTAGACGCTTAGGGAGATTGAACCTCTGGGTTAAGTGTCGCAAGGTTCTTAATCTAAGTTTAGTCGCTGAACTAAGAATCCTCACGCCTTCAGGCTGAGGAGTGTCAATGATGTTTTCTACTGACATTTCCGATTAGCCGTTGCTACGCTAGTGTGTTTAATCGCTTAAATCTATCCTTCGAAGAAGCCGTCAAAAATTGTGGGGGCGGCGATCGCTGCCCCCACAATCTCAACGACAGGGGAATCACTCATAAAAAAGCGAGAACACTACCTTCGTAATGCTCCCGCAAGTTGTGTGTGATCGTGAGAAATCAAAATCGCACCGCTTTAGAAACTAAACATTAGAAGCTAAATTTCGTTCTCAGCGAACCAATCCAAACGCTGTCGTTGTCGCTATCACCGCCCAGATTCGCGATGGAGAACAGACCAGGCTGGACGCTGATATTGTCGCTCAGCTGTATCCGATAGAACGCCTGCGCTAGCAACGGAACGTCATTGGTTTCCGTGAAGTTTGTACCACCCACATCTGTGTTGCTGGTAAAACCACCTACCGAAAAACCGCCATGCCGAAAAACCGCCAAAGTTGCCTTCGCGTAACAGATCCGGGAGGCCCAGCCGCACAGCCCAATTGAACAAATCACCATCATCGTTGCTATCTTTTGACTCCGAAAAGCCCCAGCCAGCCCAGCCAGAAATGTTCAGCTTGGAGACAATGACGTAACCAGCATTCACGCCAAAAGCATTCACGCCATAGGACTCGCTTCCCCCAGCACCAGCACCACCGGCTGAGTAGTAGGCGTAGTTATAGGTCGCGGCCAGGGTGACTTTATCACCTGGAGTAAACGTCAGCTTGTCACTCCCGGCTAGACCAACATCATTACCTGCCACATTGGCCTCGCTACCCAGGCAAGCCGCAGCAATGTTGAGGCTCTTGGCGAGCGGGTAGTTAAAACCAGCCCCTGAACCTGCAACCAAACTGTAGGAGAGGGGATTGCTGATGCCAAAATAATCACCAACAGCATCACCCATCAAGTTGGTGGTGGGTACAATTTCATCTGCTTCCAGATCGACTACGCCGACATTATTGATTTTTAAGTATAAAAAAAGCGACTTCTACAAATTCATCAACTCCTTAAGAAGCAAGCCTCATTCAGCATTTCTGCGGATCGGGAAACACGCTACAATTTCACCCAAGGTCTTGATAGCGATCTGGGACGCCGGAAGGTTTCTTCGAGTCAGCAAGTTTCGTTCGCCAGCTTTGTTTAACTTTCTTCTGTATTTTTAGATTGAATGGGGTGTCGGAACGATGGCAGCATTTTTTTGTGTCGTCCTCAGCTTGACGATCGTCGAGACGATCTTGTTGCAGGGCTCGGATCGGTTTTATACGCCTGCCAGCTGGTTTTTGATCAGCGGGGCTGCCTTGGTGATGAGCGGGATTGCGATCGCTAGTGGTTGGGTCGCAGCCACGAGCTTTGCAGCAACCTACATCTTCGCTTCCTTTGCGATCCTACTGCTGACAGAGTCCGTTTATAGCCTAGAAACTCTCTTTGTTCCTGTGTTAGGTTCCGCCGTCCTCCTGGCTGAGCTTCTCCTCCTCATTGTTCCAGCCCAGTGTCTGTTTTCCGCATTTTCCTCAAAAATATATTAGATTTTTTACCAATTCAATTCTATAGACACGGAATCATTGCTTCGAAATTCCAATATTCTGGCATGAATTCTTCTAGGGACGGCAACACTTGATGTGCTTTTTGAAACAGTGACAAGTCGAGGTCGGGATCCGGAATCGCCACCACCGACATGCCAGCGCTGCGTGCTGCGCTCACCCCTGCAGGAGAGTCTTCAAAGACCAAACAGTGTTGGGGTTCAACGCCGAGCCTTTGGGCCGCCAGCAAAAAAATATCTGGGGCCGGTTTTCCTCGGACTAGGGCCGCATCATCGCCTTTCACAATGGTGCGAAACCGCTGCAACCAGCTCTGGTGGTGTCGGGTCTTGAGCTGGAAGTTCTCCGTATGGGAGCTGGTTGCGATCGCCATCGGAATGCCCTGAGCCTGAAAATAGCCAGTCAGGCGTTCGACACCCGGCATCAGCTGGGTTTGGGAGTAGCGATCGCGCATCATGCGATGGCGTTCTGCTCGGCAAGCTTCCCCCGTCAGGGGCAAGTCCAGCGCGTCTACCAACGCCTGGGAAGACTCCAGCGCTCGCTTGCCGACCACTTGGGCTTTGACCTCGGGGCCATAGGATTTGCCATAACGTGCGGCAATTTCCTGAATAACGCTAGCGTGCAGGTCTTCGGTATTGAGCAGAAGGCCATCTAGGTCAAAAATAATCTGGGTAATCGCGGTGGGCATAGTGGCAAGCGTCGGTCAGTGGTTCGATCGTAGCAGTTTGCGTGCTTGCCGGACGAGTGCAGTTCGACCCTTGTATGGCGATCGAATTCTAACCCAGGCATAGCTCAAGCTAGATATTTGAATCCCAGAAAAAATCTTTCTAGAAGATAAAAACCCCTCAGTTACTGTCCACTTAGACCAATAGATTTAGCACTTTACAAAGAATTCAAATTCATTTGACTGCTCGATTTTAATGCCTTAATTACTAAATGCTAATTTTCAAGCTCAGACCATAAGATTGCTACGCCTAGAGATTATAAGTTCAGTGATTTCTCTGTCAATTAATCCCGTATAAACCGGGAAATATCCCTTTAAGAGCAAACGAGAAAGAAGTGGTTTGTCGGCGATTTGATTGAAATTTCGACATCTGCTTCTTCACCGTTTTCTCCCAACGTGTAGATGTAACACTGGATTTGCAAGTATGAAACTTTCTGCTAAGTTTGCTGTATTGCTAGGTTTGGGTTTGAGTGCATTGGTGCCGACTTCTGCCAGCGCAGCTGAGGCGCTGACGATGATTAATGGTGCATTGCACCAGTCGGTCACCCTAGACGAGCTCAATCTGTTGGCAGATGAAGGGATTTCCAAAGGCGGCCTGCACTTAGTTTTGTCTGCGAGCAATGTCGAGCCTGAAACCGCACGCAGCTTCCTCACCCAGACCATTGACTACGATCTCGCCTCTGCGGATGCCCTGTTCAATTCAGGTGAAGGCCAAGCATTGCTGGCCGACTTGGCTGAAGTGATCATGCCTCGCAGCACCAGCGACGACGCTGAGCAAGCTCTGCGGGCCGCAATCATCAACTCCCTGCAAGAGGACAACTCTCTGACCCCGTTGGAGATTGTTGCCAACTATCCCGTAGATGCTCAAGTGGACGTGAACGAACTGCGCCGCCGCGAGTCTACCTATGCCGGCATTGACAAAGTCGTCGCCATGCTCCAAACGGTCGAAGCAAAGTCCAAGGCCAAAGTCGCGAACGAGACCCTAGATGCTCGCTTCTCCCAAGTTGAAGCACGCCGTCAAGAGCGCATGCAAGTCATGTGGGCCGGTGCTGAGGGCAACCGTCAAGTCGCGGTGGAATCCTTCCAGCCCAGTGTTCAGCCAATCAATGGCATGTGGTAAGAACCCACTCCGATGATTAGGGGCTTTCATTCATAGCGAAAACATAGTGAGAAAGGGGTAGATGTGTCAGCATCTACCCCTTTCTCGTCTGGAGGTTTGTGTCGGAGCTGATCTAGCCCCTAGAATGTGTAGCCAACGCCCGCCGTGAAATCAATATCTGTATCGTCAATGAAGGTGACGTTGACCGAACCATTCGCCGTCCAGCGCTCTGAGAATCTGTAGTCGGCACCGCCAGTCAGCAGAACGCCAAAATTGGTGTCGTTTTCGGTATCAACCCGAATACCACCGCCCGCGAAGGGGAGTAGATCCGAGCCACCCACCTTGAACGGACGAAAATCGTAGGTCACCGGCACCAAGAACGTTGCATCGTTGAAATCGTAATCCACAATTGCGGCGGGACGAACCGATACCGCATTAAAAACGCGAACCTTACCGTTGACGACGAAACCCTCGTCACTGATGCCGCCACCGATGTAGTTGTAGTCGTTGTAGGGCTTGGCCTGGGCCTGAGCTGTACCTGCTGTGGAGGCGATCGCCGCGATCGCCGCGCCCAACATCAAACCATTCCGTAAACCATTCCGTAACTTAAACATGCTTCAAATCTCCTCAAACACTGGATAATGACCCCAAGCTTGCCGGATAACCACCGAACTACCCAGCATTCTAATCACCGGTTCAAACCACCAGCAAATCCTAGCATAGTCTGAGTTTGCCAGACTTTCTAGGGGATTAGAGCGGCTGATTGACAGCGACTCGACCCAGAAAACCGGGCCGGAACGCGATGACTTCTCCAAAATGACAGAGACTTTATTGTTTGCTAGAGGATAGTGTGACAGTTCTCAAAGCGCGTCTCTAAAATCGTGCCCAAAGCAGCTCCAAGATGGTCTCAAGGTTTAACTTAAGGTTCGGCTCAATGCCCCGCATAGACTTGCCGATAGTAGTCTTGGTAGGCCTCGGAAAGTAGGGGTTGCCACCAGTCGCGGTGGGCCAAATACCAGTCCACGGTTTTGCGCAGGCCTGTGGTCAGGGTTTCTTGGGGCTCCCAGCCGAGCTGCTGCTGAATTTTGGTTGCATCGATGGCGTAGCGGCGATCGTGACCGGGGCGGTCTTTGATAAATTCAATTAAGTTCTGGGGCGGGCGCACTGGCAGGTCTGGTGCAAGCTCATCCACCAGATCGCACAGGGTGTTCACAAGCTCGATATTTTTGACTTCGTTGTTGCCGCCGATGTTGTAGGTTTCGCCCGCTCTACCCCCTTGGATGACCCGTTCGATCGCCCGACAATGGTCTTCCACGTAAAGCCAGTCACGGATGTTTTGGCCATCGCCATACACCGGCAGCGGTTTCCCCAGCAACATATTGATGATCATGAGCGGAATGAGCTTTTCCGGAAAGTGGAAGGGGCCATAGTTGTTAGAGCAATTGGTAATCAGCGTCGGCAGGTCATAGGTATGGAAGTAGGCGCGGACGAGGTGATCACTGCCTGCTTTGGAAGCCGAATAGGGACTGTTGGGGGCAAAGGGCGTCGTTTCGCAAAAGCCGGGATCATCTGGCCCCAGACTGCCATAGACCTCATCGGTGGAAACGTGCAGAAACCGAAACGAGCTGGGCTGGTTGTGGGCGAGCCAATGCTGACGAAACTGCTCGAGCAGGGTGAACGTACCAACAACGTTGGTTTGGATAAAGGCTCCAGGCCCCAAAATCGAGCGATCGACATGGGATTCTGCCGCAAAATGGGCCACCGTGGTAATCGCCTCTTGTTCAAGCAGTTGGGCCACCCGCTCCCCGTCGCCAATGTCGCCTTGGACAAAGCGCAATTGCTCGCGATCGCCCAAAGCCGCCAAATTATCGCGGTTGCCTGCGTAGGTAAGCGCATCGAGGACAACAACGCGATCGCGTGGGTGCGCGGCACACCAGTGGTGGACAAAATTAGAACCAATAAACCCAGCCCCACCTGTAACCAGCAAGCGCAGGCTCTCGGGCAAGGGGGTTTCCGAATTCGTGCTCAAATCAATTCTCCTCGTCTCGAAATCGAATCTTGTGTGACGCCAAACCTGGATTGGCCAAACGGAGATTTAAGTACGGCGAATATTAAAGCAGCACCACTCCTTGCGTTTCCACAGCGTGGCTACAATCCACCCCTCCTGCTCCAGCACATCCGCCACCATTTTGGCCTGGGTGGTCAAAATACCGCTCAAGATCCCCCAGGTCTCAGGCTTCGCCACCGCCGAAAACGTCGGGATCATCTCGACAATCACCTCGGCCAAAATATTGCAAATAATGCCGTCCAGAAGAACGCCCCCAGCGTCGAGAGCGATGAGGCGCTCGACACTGGCTCGCTCCGCCGTAATCTGGGCCTCGGAAATCTGGTTAAGATCGCGATTGGAGAGGGTGGCACTCACTGCCAGGGGATCATTGTCCATGGCATAGACACGGTGTGCTCCCAACAGTACAGCTCCAATGGACAAAATACCCGAGCCACAGCCAACATCGGCAAGCGTTAGCCGCAACCCTGGGCTGAGGTCGGACAGACGCATTTCTAAGGATTCGAGGCAAAGCTGCGTGGTGGGATGGGCTCCGGTGCCAAAGGCTGCGCCCGGATCCAAGGTGAGGACGAGGCGATCGCTAGGCGGTGGATCGATCCAGGCGGGGCAAATGAGAAAGCGATCGCCAAGTTCTTCCGGCTGCCAGTGCTGTTTCCAGCTACTGGCCCAATCTTCGTCGTCAATGCGCTGCCAGGAGACCTGGGGAATCGGTTGCTCGACGGCGATCGCATCCCGCTGGATCCACACCGCCAACGCCCCTAGATCCAGGATTTGCACCTGTTCCTGGGGAACGTACCCTCGCACCCGATACACCTCACCTTGAGCCCCGCTTTGGACCTCGCTGGCAAACCCTCGGCAGCCGAACTTCTCCAGCCGCAACGACACGATGTCTTCGAGCAGCGGCTCACAAAGCACCTGTATTTCCCACCAACCCTGTGCCATGGTTATCCCTGATTAACAGTTGACCTCAAGTCTGTCCCGATGCCGTAGTTCCTACAGCTTCACCGTATAGGCATCGCGAATGCCGTCAATTTTGACGATTTCGGTCAACACACCATCGGGCAATGGATCATCCAAACTCAGCACCATCACCGCCTCACCCCGAACAATTTTGCGGCCCACCTGCATACTGGCAATGTTGACATTAAAGCTTCCGAGCAAAGAGCCAATCTTGCCGATAATGCCGGGCATGTCCCGGTGGCGGGTAAACAGCATGTACTTGTTGGGCGGGACGTTGATCGGGAAATTGTCGAGATGAGTGATAAAGATCTCTCTATCCCCGAGCAATGCCCCCGCCACGGAATGCTCACCCAGTTCCCCCGTGGCAGCCAGGGAGAGCGAACCGCCGGAATAGTCGCTAATGCTTTCGTCACGGGTTTCAATCACGCGGATGCCCCGCTCCTTGGCCTCGATGGCAGCGTTGACATAGTTCACCCGCTCCCGCAGCGCCTGGGACAGCAGGCCCTTGAGCGAAGCAATCACGATCGCCTGACTATTACTCTGGGCCAGTTCTCCCTGCATCCGCACGGTCAGTTGGTTAATGCGCCCGCCCGCGAGCTGGCTGAGGATGTTGCCGAGGGTTTCGGCCAGTTCCAGATAAGGACGCATTTTTTCGAGGACGCTGGGATGTAGCCCTGGAATATTGACCGCCGATCGCGCAGGCAGACCCAGCAGCACATCGCGAATTTGCTCTGCCACATCCACTGCTACATTGACCTGGGCCTCGGCAGTGGAGGCTCCCAGGTGAGGCGTCAAGATCACATTTTTGCCGAGTTGGCGTAGGGGCGAATCCGCCTCTAGCGGTTCGTTGTCATAGACATCCAAAGCGGCTCCTCCCAAGCGCCCCTCGGCAATTGCCCGAGCCAGGGCCGCTTCGTCAATTACCCCTCCTCGGGAGCAATTGATGATGCGAGTGGTCGGCTTCATTTGGGCGATCGTCTTATCGTTGATCAAGTTCGCGGTTTCGGCGGTTTTGGGCACATGGAGCGTGATGTAATCTGCCTCTTGGAACAAAAGATTCAGATCCACCAGCCGACAACCCAACTGTTCCGCCCGCTCCGCCGCAATAAACGGGTCGTAGGCGATTAGCTTCATGCCCATGGCCCGCGCGACGGTGGCCACATGGGCACCAATTTTGCCAAGACCGACGACGCCCAGGGTCTTTTTGTAGACCTCAGAGCCCATGAAATCTTTGCGATTCCAGCTGCCTGCCTTGGTCGATTGGTTGGCATCGGGAATGTAGCGGGAGACAGCCATCATCATGGCAATGGCATGTTCGGCGGCGGCGATCGTATTGCCCTCCGGCGAGTTGACCACCACAATGCCCTTGCGGGTGGCGGCAGGCACATCGACGTTATCCACCCCGACACCGGCACGGCCAATAATCTTGAGTGGTTTGCTGGCGGCGATGACGGCAGCGGTCACCTGGGTGCCTGAGCGGATCATCAGCGCGTCGTATTGCGAGATGATAGCAATCAGTTCTGCTTCAGAAAGGCCCGGTTTTAGGTCAACCTGGGCCACCTGAGAGAGAATTTCAATCCCCACGGGATCGATGGAGTCGGAGACGAGAACCTTTGGCATGGTGACAGAATCAGGCGAGGGAATCGGGGTGGGTCGGGTGCGTTTGACCGAAGGCTATGTTTCGCAGCAGGTCATGTTTCGTCGCAATGTGACGTTTCAGGGAACTTGATGTTCACGGGACGCCAATTCGCGGGACATTAGCGAGTGACCATAGCGGGTGACCATTCGCAGCCTGATCCAGAGGTCATTTTAGGACAAAGCGGCGGTCAAGCTTGCAGCGACTCAGTAAGATCAAGGTGAATCGGGTGATGTTGAGTCAAACTTATTCTCAGACCCATTTCAGATTAGCCTCAGATGAATTGCTGTATTTAGAAGCTGGGTGTACGTAACGTATGGGTTATTTGGTGGTGGTGTTGCCCGATCGCATTCAAGCGGAGGAGGCCTATCTGGCCTTGGAAGGAGAATCATTTCCCATGGACAAAATTGAAATTTTGGGCCGGGGATTCAAGACGCCAGAGGAGTTTGGTTTGGTCAATCCAGTTCTGAAGGCCCGGAAACAGGCTCAGCGTATGGCAGTCTGGCTGACACCGTTTGGTTTTTTGGGTGGGGTGGGGTTTAGCCTATCGACCCAGCTTCAGACCTTTGCCTGGGCAGGTGAGGTGGGAAATCATCTGGTGGGGGGACTGCTGGGGGCGATCGGGGGGCGATGGGCAGCTTTTTCATTGGCGGTGGCCCGACGCTGATTTTTAAGGGCGAGGAGGACGGTGGGTATGGCGATCGCATTGCAGCAGGCAAATACTTGCTGGCGGTCAATGGCCAGGAAATGTTGATTAATCAGGTGGCTCTGACTGTGCGCAAGTTTAAGCCTGAGGAAATTGATGTTTTTGATTAGAGACCTGTGACTTCGATTGGTTGGGATAATTTCGATGAGTTGGGATAAATGGACATAACGGGTTTTTATGCTTCCCAAGGATGATTTGCTCAAGGGTGTCGAAAACCGCGAAGCGGTGTCCCGCGTGATCGACAAGGCGGAACAGGCGATCAAAACGTGGGAAGTTACCGTCACCGATTTTTTGTCGCCGCCGGAGCTGGCAGAGGCCGTCCGTGGGTTTGACCGACTGACTGAGGTCAACGTGCTGGGCTGGGGCGGTTATCCCCAAGCCGAACGTCAGCGGCTGGCGATCGCCCGCGTCGACCTTCCCCTCGATCTCTCCTGCGTTGAGGTGGCAGCCCTCGAAATGACCGGTAATTTTTTGTTCGATTCTGCGACCCACCGAGATTTTCTAGGTTCGCTGTTGGGCACCGGCTTGGTGCGGGACAAGGTGGGTGACATTGTGGTGTTGGGCGATCGCGGTGCCCAGGCCATCGTGGTTCCGGAGCTGGTGGAATTTCTGGAGCTCAGTCTGGTACAGGTGCGATCCGTTAAGGTGAAGACGCGAAAAATCGAACTCGATGCCCTCAGGGTACGCCCGCCCCAAATCAAGGAAATGATAACCGTTGAAGCTTCAATGCGACTGGACGCGATCGCCTCCGCAGGCTTCGGGATGTCCCGCAGCAAAATGGTAGATTTAATCACCAGCGGCGACGTCCGTGTCAATTGGAAAACCATCAGCCAATCTAGCTACGTCCTGCAACCAGAGGACTTAATTGCCATTCGCGGCAAGGGGCGGCTGAGCGTCGGTGAGGTTTCTGTGACAAAAAAACAGCGATATCGGGTTCAACTGAAGCGATTTGTGTAGAGATTCGCTGACTTTTTAAAGCTTTGTAAGGTAATGCAAACGGTTTCTGGAAAGGCTGCATTCCTTGGGCATTCTGGATTCAAGAGAGCGAACCAGTCTAGTAGCGGAGCTTGGGAAAATGGTAAACACGGTGGTGAATACGACTGAGCGCAGAACAGCGTTCCCAGGGGTTGAGGGGCACCCCATCATGGACAGCCACCCCGTTATGGACAATCACCCCGTTGCCGAACAGGTGTCCCACGCGCTTCGCTCCCAGCTTTCTCCTTGCCCCAGAACCCATACTGCCCTGGACTGGAGCGCGCCCCATCCCCAAGCGGGTTGTCATGTTTTTCGCGGGCTGGAAGACATGGCCCGATTGTGGGGGCTCCACGGCGGTGATGTGATGGACTTGCCCAGCGTTAACTTTCAAGCCAATCTGGTGTTGGCGGTCTTTGGGGGCGAGGGATATTTTCGCGAGAGTCTGACGATTGGACGGTTCAAGCATACGCCAGAGGCACTTTGGGTCTATGTTTTCGCCTACACACGACGCTGGCAAACCATCAATCCCATGAGTGTGATTCAGATCGCCAAAACCGACAAACCGATTCGGTTTGTTCGCCTGGGTTAAGCCACAGAAAGGAGGCTGATCCCCTTGGGTGTCAGGGGGGCAATCTTTCTAGGTTAATTTGCACGGGTTAATCTGCACGGGTTAATCTGCACGGGTCACGCTTCATGGGCCACGCTTCGCTAGTCGATTTTTACGTTGAACGCATAGCTATAACCGCGAAAATTCGAGTCCAATTGCAACAGATAATCACCATCTTCAGGCAGTCGTGCCGACCAGCTGGCCGGGTCACCTTCCTGGGGGCCAGCAAACAGTACCCGATTGCCCGGTGACTTGAGCTGGGGCATGGGGCCGGTTTTATTGGTCAACGTAATCGTCTGGTTCTTGCTAGCACGCAACTTGTACTGATGGTTGCCCGTTCCGACAAAGTTGCTGGCCAGATCCACCGACCTGGCACCACGCGGAAACTTCACCCGTGCCACTTTGATGTTGCAGTTGTACTCGGTGAGCGATCGCGGTACCCAGCCCTGTACCGGGTTGGTAACGGCAAACCATTCGCCTTGGGTGCCCGCAATGTCGATGATTTGTCCATGGTCGGCTTCGCTGACGATGGCTCCGCTGGGTGAGGGGCGATCGCGGATGCTCAGGGGGGGCTGGGGGTCATTCACCTGGGCCATGGTAATGGTACATTCTTCAATCTCGAGATTGCGATCGCCCGATTGCTCTGGCTCCCTCGAGATCGCATTGGTGCTAGCACCTGACTTGGCACGCTGGGCCTGACGGTGGAAGGGTTAGGCTGTGGCGGGCGCAACTTCGGCGTCGGGTTGCTTCTGGCAATTTGAATGCCAGTCCAAATGGAAAACCCTGTGGCTGCCAAAAAGTGGTGAGTAAGAGAAACTTGTAGGGAGATGCCATCGTTCTTGGGTTGAACTCCTCTGGTTGACGCGCTCGGGTGAACTGAGATATCGGAGTTTAAGAGATTATGCGCTGCTTTGAGCGTACTTTGAGAAAATAGAACTAGTCCATTCAAAATCAAGTTTTCACGATTTGTCACCTGTTAGTCCCCCCCTTGCCGATCTTCAGCTTGCCAACTACGACTACGTCCTGCCGGAGTCGAACATTGCCCAAAACCCAGCGGTGCCGCGCGATCGCTCGAGGCTATTGGTGGTAGAGGCTCAAACGACGCAGCATCGAGTTTTTCGAGATCTACCCGAGTTTTTGCAGTCGGGAGATTTGCTAGTTATGAACAATACGCGGGTGTTACCGGCTCGGCTTTATGGCCAGAAGCTGATCGCCCCAGAGCTCCGTGCTCGCGGAGATTGCGGGGCCAAGGTCGAGGTACTGTTGCTAGAGGAGCAAGGGCCGGGGCGCTGGCTGGCCTTGGTCAAGCCGGGGCGACGGTTAAAACCGGGGATGGCGATCGCCTTTGCACCCTCCCTATTAGCACCCTCCCCAGGGGTTTCCCCACCGCTACTCACCGCCCAGATCCTCAGCACCGACGCACCGACGGGCGGGCGCATTTTGCAATTTGAGGCGGCCCCAGGTGAAACATTTTGGACCGCGCTCAAAAAGCTGGGCGAAGTGCCCTTGCCGCCCTACATCGATCGCTCTGAAGCCGATGCAGAGCAATACCAAACCGTCTACAGCGACCCTGTGGGTGCCGTGGCAGCCCCCACGGCGGGTCTCCACTTCACCCCAGAGTTGTTAGAGAAACTCAAAGCCCAAGGAATTGACCAGGCTTTCGTCACGCTCCACGTTGGCGTTGGCACCTTCCGTCCGGTGGAAGCGCAAACGATTACCGATCATCAAATGCATGGGGAATGGGTGGAGGTGTCCGCTGAAGTGGTCGCGAAAATTGAGGCCACGAAGGCGCGGGGCGGGCGAGTTTTTGCGGTGGGCACGACGGCAGTGCGATCGCTCGAAGGCGCGGCCCAATCGAATCTGCCACCCAAGCCGCACTGGCCTGGAACGCTCCAGCCAGTGCGGGGGAAGGTGAGTTTATTTATCTACCCCGGCTACGAGTGGAAGGTGGTAGATGGTTTGATCACCAATTTCCATTTGCCGAAGTCCAGTTTGATGATGTTGGTGAGTGCATTGGTGGGTCGAGAGCGGCTGCTGGCGCTGTATGAGGAGGCGATCGCCCAGGACTATCGCTTCTATTCCTTTGGGGATGCGATGCTGATTTTACCCGCAGCGACAACGGCAACGACAACGGCGATAACACCTGCAACTGCAATCACAACTGCAACTACAAAGACCGGCGACGCAGGTTGAGTCCGGCTGCGCCGATCAGGGCGATCGCCGCCAAGCTAGCGGGCTCGGGTACCGCTGTGGACGTCCCAACCTTGAACTGATAGATCAGTGCAGACTGGGTCGGTGCGGTTCCTGTCCAGGACATCACAGAACTGCCCGTAATGGTGAACGGCCCAGTGAGACCCTGCAGGCGCACATAGTCGATATCCGAGTCGTCGCTACCCGCCGAGCCTGTATTGGCAATGGAGAGCGCACCGGTGGCGTCTGTCAACATCAGGTTGCCGAGGCGAATCGAGCTCTGGTTCGCCGCGCGGGTGCGAATGAACAAATCGGTGGCGCGTCCGGAGAAGGTCGTGGTACTCAGGAGTTGATTGCCCACGCTGTACTTAACGACGGAACCGTCATATTCCAGGGAAAAATTAACCACTTGGCCAGAGACCCAGGCAAACTGAGCTTGGCGATCGGGCAACAAATGATTCTGGGGATTGAGCACACCTAATTCGTAGGTCGATCGACCTCCCACACGGGCAGAAGTGACGAAGGTTTCGGTGAACTCGCCACTGCTGATCAAGGCTCTGAATTGATCATCGGTGAGGTTGCCGGGAACTAAACTGGCGGCTTCTGCAGAAAACTGTGGCCTAAAATGCCGGTGAGGGTGGCGATCGCAAGGGAAAGAACTGTGGTTCGCTTCATGGAAAAATGACTAGAGAGCTGCTTGTTCGGTTTCACTATGGCCTCAGAAATGCTGCTGAAGTTGCCAAAGTCAAAACTTTTACGATCTCCGGGGGATTCCTTAGCGAAATCTGGATTTGCTTTTCAGAGGAAAATCCGGAAAGCGTATTTATGAGGTTATTTTTTGTTTTTTCCGAGATGTAAATGCCTTTAAGCCTCTCTCGGAAACCTGATTGTTTATTGATTCTTCATCAGATTTTAATCAGTATTTGAGCCTGTATTGAACCTGCATTTAGCTTGCATTGATTCGGTTTTAAGCTAGGTTCAAGCCAGTTTCGAACCGTTGGATTCGGCATAGAATTCACAGCTTTGTAAAGACGCGTCTAACCCCCAAGCCTAGGTCGAAATGGGGAAGGCGGTCGCTGAATCTTTTCTACACACAGACCTCAATCACGACTCGAATTCAATGTGGTATGACGATTCCGCGCACGTTAGCGACCGCTGCAACCCTGGCCACGCTCGGCTACATCAGCCTCCTCACCCTCGGCAATGCCCTGCGGGGTAGCCAGGTGAATGCGGCGATCGTCGATCGGGGCAACGTGAACATTGTCTATCGGCCCGTCGAAGCTGAAAAACTCAAGCCCCTGCGGCAAGATTTGCAGCGATCGCGTCTCTTTGAAACCCTTGCCGCCGATCTCAACAAAACCATCAGCTTGCCCCGCAACGTCAATGTCGAATTTTTGGAATGCGGGTCTGCCGATGCCTACTACGACGGCAGGGCCATTGGCATTTGCTATGAGCTGATGCAGCGCTATGTCGATCGCTTTGCCCCAGACAGCACCCGTTCCGAAGATGCCGCGCTTCACGCCGGACTCTTCACGCTGTTCCACGAATTGGGGCATGTGCTGATTGACCAGTGGGATCTACCGGTCACCGGGCGCGAAGAGGATGCTGTGGACGAATTTGCGGCCATCATGCTGCTGGAAGCCGACCAAGGTGAGGCCGCGTTGTCAGGGGCGCGGCAATTTGCCGCCGATGCCGCAGACTGGAAGGCGCTACCGTTTTGGGACGACCACGGTCTCGACATGCAGCGGTTTTATAATGTGAGCTGTTTTGTCTACGGCAGCGACCCCAAAGCCTGGGCCAGCCTGGTCGGTGATGACTGGCTGCCCCAGGAACGGGCGGAGAGTTGTCCGGCGGACTACCGGCAAAAGTCCAACGCTTGGCGCACGCTCTTGCAGCCCTATTTGAAGCAAGATCTGGCGTTATCCGTCTCTGTAAGTCGGCCATCGGCCCACACAGTTCTTCCCCAAGGTCAGCATCAGACGCGACCGACCCACGCTGTCGGAACTCATCCAAAGCTGAAGTCGTCAGGTCGTTAAGCCTTTTGCTAGGCTGTACAGGGCACACCGGTTGACAGAGCCGCGATTGCTTCAAGCGGACGATATCCTCAGGGACGCGTAGCCAGACTGTCTACTGCATCCATGAAGAACCAAGAGCGCCTTTCATGCTAAACCGATCGCGGCGGAAATACTTTGACTGAAGTCAAGAGCAACCTGTAGAAAACCTTAAGCTTGTCGCTGACTTGAAATGACGTGAATGTGTATTTATACCTGTATATCCAGCTGACAAAGTATTAACCTGTGACGATCATCATTCACGGTCGCAGCAATCTTTCTGTCGATCGCTACAATCCAACCACAAAAGCCTAATCGTAGCGACATAGAATGAATGCGCATAGTTCTAATCTGTCTGATTGGTTACAGACGACGGTTTTTCACGGACTCGCGCGATCGCAAGCACTCCGCCTATGCGAAATCGTCCAACCCCAAACCTGGCAAAAAGATGAACAAATCTTCAGACAAGGTAGTCCAGCGACAGGATTTTTTGTCGTAAAAACTGGGCTTGTCAAGATCTTCAAAGTTTCACCGATTGGCAAAGAGAAAATTCTCAATATTTTTGAGCGGAGAGATAATTTTGCAGAAGTCCCAGAAACAAACGACGCCGCTGGGTCAGATGCAGAGCCCGGTTAAGCGTTGCTGCTACATTTTTCGTCCGGGGAGCGTAAACCAGAATGTTGTGCCGACACCGAGTTCGCTCTCTACAGTCACCACCCCGTTGTGAGCTTCGACGAATGTCTTAACGATGGCGAGCGAAAGACCCCTTTCAGTTTAGCGAACGGCTCAGCTAGACGGGGTCAATCTGCCGCCCCTCACCTGAGCTGAAGATCCACGTAGGGGCCTGAGGCTTGGCTGCGCCGAAAATCTTCGTCCTTCGTCTTACCCAAAGCATAGCCTGCCGACAGCCGTACCCGAGGGTTGAGCCGGTAGCCCATTTCCACCGTTGCACCCAGCCCCCCTGCCTCACCCCGGCCAAACTCCTGCCGCAGGCGCAGGTCTCCGCCCCAATCCAGCCGCTTGGAAAGGCGGTGGCTAAGCCCCACCTGGGCCAAGACTGCTCCGTTGCGACCCTCCTGGTGGCGCGCTCCCACCCTGCCGCTCAGCTCCCAGCGATCGCTCGGTCGGTAGGTTGCGGTGGCTTTTAGCAGGTGGGCACTGGTTTGGCGCTGACGATATTCGTACTGGAACTGGGCCGCCAGCAGCGCTTCTCCAGCGGGATTCTGTGCTTCTGAGGCATAGGATAATCCGGCTCGAATCTGGGTTCTGGGGTCTTTGTCGGTTTGGCGATCGCCCCGTGCATACACCTGTGCCGTCAGTCTGGGGGACAGTCGCCCGATCACCCCTGCGCTCATCCGCAACTGGCTCGCTTGGCGACCCATCCGTTGCTCTAGCCGAACGGAACTGCTCCAGTGGGGTCGAATCTGGTAGTCGAGATTGGCCTTGACCCGGTTTGTGCCCCCTGAAGATGAGCCCAGAATGTCGCCCAAGATGCGTTCATAGGAGACTTCCGCCTCCATGCCGGGCCGAACCTGCCACTGATGCTTGAGACCGAGAACTGCTTGGGTGTTCCAGCGATCTCGCCGCAAATTCCCTGCTACCGGCTCACCCCAGTCTGCGGTCGATTCCACTGCGACGCCTCCGGTCACTCGAGTCTGGCGACCGATCGGAATGGCGACACCATCCGACCATTCGAGCTCTGGCATCATCGGTTCAGGCTGGGCCTGAAAATGGTCATCCCCAAAAGCCTGGTCATCCTCAAAAGCCTGGTCATCCTCAAAAGCCTGGTCATCCCCAAAGGCTTGAGCGGCTTGAGCCAGGGTCTGAGACCCTCTGGATGCGCCCGAGCTGATTTGCCCCGAACCGGCTTGCCCCGAACCCACTTGACCCGATTCTGCCGGTTCCAGTTCGGCCTCAATCTCACTCGCACAAGAAACCTGCCAACAGCTCCAAGCTCCCATCAGCCCCAACGGAATCAGGGACACGACCGGACGCCAATAGGAGGAAGCGAGCATGGATTCACGGGGCTACACAGTATCAATAAGTACATATTGTTTTTCTTTTGTCCGGAGCATTTTCCCTGACGCCCAAGCTACTGGGCTGGGGCGATGGCGACTTCAATCATGGCGCTAAATCATGTCCAGGCAACACCCAGACAACACCCAGGCAATGCCCAAATGGTATCCATTCCGTTTTGTCTACGCTCAGCGATCGCCCTAGGCCGCATCCTGTTTCAGCCGGGCAGGCTGAGCAATGCCCTCGCGGCTGAGACCGTGAAGTTGTGGCGGCGGCGCATAGTCCACCGTCGCCTCCCAAAGCCGGGGAATCTGGCCGCTGTTGTAGACCCGAAATTCGCTTTGAACGGTTGCCTTGGCCTTACGCACGGCCTGATTAATCACCAGCGAACCACCAGGATCCGAGACCGAGCGGTGAAACGTCCCCGGCGGAATTCGTAAAATATCGCCATTGGCTTCGAGGCGGACGATGTGGAATGGAACTTCCCAGGCAAAATTAACTAAGAAAAACGTTCGTCCACCGCTGAGAGCCAACAAATTATCTTCTTGGCCAGGATGAAGGTAGAACTGCCAGTGACCCGCTTCTGTATTGTTAGGACTGATGGCAGGGCCATCGTGATAGACCAAGTCACGCGCGTTGGAGCCAGGAACCGTAATGTTGAAAAAACGAACGTTGGGAGTATCTCTAAATTTTTCGTAAGAAATCATTTCAAACATGGTTGCGGCCTCCTTGCGATCGCTCCATTGGAAATCAGCACTCGAATCAGCACTTGAATCGGCACCGGCACTTAAGATCTGCACTTGAATCGGCACTTGACCCATCCATACCCAACCTATCCCAGTGATTTCAAATTAACCACACAGATTGCGCGCTACATCAATGCAGAATCGGGATAGGTGTTACCCATGAACATTACTCACCTCAACATTCTTTTGGCGGTGGTCGAGCACAAGAGTTTTTCAACGGCGGCGGATGCGCTGGCAATTTCTCAGTCGGCGGTGAGTCGGGCGATCGCCGCCCTCGAATCCGAGCTTGGCGTCTCACTGCTCTCGCGGGGGCGTTTTGGGGCCTATCCCCACGCCCATGGGCGAACGCATCTTGCCCTATGCCCAGCAAATTTTGCAAACCCGCGAGAAAATTGACGCGACGATCAATCGCGAGAAAAGTCTCTACGGTGGCCGGGTTCGCCTGGCCTCGTTTCGCAGCGCTGCAACCCATTTGCTGCCGCCGTTGATTGCCCAATTTCGGCGTCGGTTTCCCCTCGTGGAGGTATCGCTGATGGAAGATGACCCGACGGCGATCGAGCAGGCCCTGCGGGAGGGCAAAGTCGATCTGGGTTTGATTCCACTGCCGCGATCGTCTGAAGATCTAGAAACCTGGGAAATTGCTCGGGATGAATTTGTCTTGCTGTTGCCGCCGTCCCTGGCCCACTTGTCTACGCAACCTTGCTGGCAGGATTTGGAAAACTGCGATTTTATTTTGCTGAACTACGCAGAATGCACACCCGTGGTGCGAGAACATTGGCAACGGGCCGGTCAGCCCTTGAAGGAAGCCTACAGCATTCGGGAGGATTCGACCATTGTCAGCATGGTCTCTCAGGATTTAGGCGTCGCGGTTTTGCCCCGATTGGCGGCGCTGCCGTTGCCGGAGGGGGTGGAAGTGCGGCCTCTGCCGGTCAAGCTTGAACGCAGCATCGGCGCAGTCATGCTCAAGACGGTGCTCCACTCCGCAGCCGTGTTTTTGTTCTTGGATTTACTGCGGGGCACGGGGCAATTTTCCCAACGGCAGCTCGATGCGTCGCTGCCCATTACGATTGCTGACCTCACATCCCATCCCTCAAATCCATGAGCCAAGATCCCCAGCCCAGAACCCTCTATGTGGTGGCCACACCCATCGGCAATTTAGAAGACCTGACGTTTCGGGCAGTGCGCATTCTCAAGGGGGTGAACGAGATTGCGGCGGAGGACACTCGCCACACGGGTAAACTGCTCCAAGCCTTTGAGATCAAAACGCCCCAAATTAGCTATCACGAGCACAATCGCAGTCAGCGGATTCCCGAGCTGCTTGAGCGGTTGGTAGGCGGCAGCGCGATCGCCCTCGTCAGCGACGCTGGCATTCCGCTGATTTCTGATCCCGGTGCCGATCTGGTGTGCGCCTGCATCGCGGCGGGCATTGCGGTGGTGCCGATTCCCGGTGTTAGCGCAGTCACCACAGCCCTGTGCGCCGCAGGTTTGGCCACCGATCGGTTTACGTTTGAAGGATTTTTGCCCGCCAAACCCAAGGCTCGCCGAGATGCCCTAGCGGCGATTAAGGACGAAACCCGCACGCTGGTGTTTTACGAGTCGCCCCACCGACTGAGGGCAACCTTGGCCGACATGCAGGTTGTCTTGGGGGGCGATCGCCCCCTTGTCCTAGCCCGCGAGTTGACTAAACTCCACGAAGAATTTTGGCGCGGGACAGTGGCTAAGGCCATCGCTCTCCACGAAACCCGCCAACCCCAGGGGGAATACACGCTGGTTGTCGCGGGCGCAGTCCGAGAACCCCAGACCCTGTCTGAAACCGAGATTCGAGTTGAACTGGCCGCGCTACTGGCCCAGGGGATGTCCCGCTCTGCGGCCAGCCGCCAGCTCGCCGAGGCTAGGTCTTTACCCCGCCGACAAATCTATCAGCTAGCATTGTCCATGCCGGACTGAGTGACCGGTCTAACTGAACATTGAATTGAACACCGGACTGGGCTTGAACCGATATGCGCAAAAAACTGATGAAAACCCTGCTACCGTTTTTGGCCGTATTAACCAGCGCGTTTTGGGTGGGGGCGATCGCCATCCTCGCCATCCAAAACTACGCAACGGTGACCTTGGCGATCGCCTCGCTCCCCCTGATCAAAATTCCCGTGGGCATCCTACTGGCCTTTTGCGCGATCGTCGGCATGGTCGGAGCGGTGCTACTTCAAGGCGCGGTTTCCAAGGAATAGACCTGACCATCGAGCAAACAGCGAGTGATGCCCTTGGCTTCCAGCCAGGGGGCAGTTTTGGCTAAGAGGCGTCCATCTGGAACCTTGATAACACGCTGGTTGCGTTTTGAAAAACGACGCGCCACTCGGTGATTGTCAAACACCGGTAAGGTTTGCAGAGATTCCTCTGCCAGAGGCACCTGACCCAAGTCCTGAAACTCTTGCATCGGAAAGGTAATGAGGTCAGCAGTGCGATCGATCACCAAATACAGCATCCGTGCCAGATCGGCTTCGGCAATGGGCAAAATTTCGAGCGGTTCATCGGCGTTTGCTCGGGCAGTCTTTGATCGACTTCGCTGCCGTTGTCTGGGCTTGCCTACGGGCTCGGCTTCGTCTAGGTCGTCTTCGTCTAGCTCATCGTCATCCTCCTCTTCATCTAGCTCGTCGTCATCCCCCTCTTCGTCATCTCCCTCATCGTCTAGGTCGTCTTCGTCTAACCCATCGTCTTCTTCATCTAATTCGAGATCAACTCCCTCCAGCTCATCGATCGCGTTTCCCTCGAGTGCCTGACCCAATTCTTCTTCCAAATCCTCCGCTGCCGCGATCGTCCCCTGGGTGGTTTGATCAGCAATTTCAGCGACTACTGCAGTGACCATCTGAGGTGCTGCTGGGGACACCGATTTTGGCTTCAGCTGCACCACAGGCTTAATCACTGATTTGCCTGTAGCTCTGTCTACGGATTGAACAGCCACAATCACAGGTGGACTATCATTGACGCTTTCCGTACCTTCACCTTCTACCACTGCAATCTCCGACGCCTCCACCAGCTCCAGCTGTAGGCTGTGCTCACCCGACGTGGTGCGCGTGCGGCGACGACGTCGTACAGGGGGCAGCGGTGGGGATTCAGCCATTGCCCCAAACTCCTCCACTCGCTTCTCCGTTTCAACCGGGGATAATGCCTCAGGAATTGGCGTGAGTTTTGACTTCTTAACGGTTGTAGCTCCCTTCTTTACCGTTTTGGCCTGGGTTGTGATTGTCCCTTTTTTGATGGTTCTGCGCGATCGCACCGTGCCACGAATATCCTCAGTACTCTGCTTGGCCTCTCGTCCGCCCGATCGTTTCTGCTTCACCAAAACGTCATATTCTGCCGGTGACAACTCACTCTTCAGCAGACGACTGATAGTACTCACGCTGACATCGTATTGCTCGGCGACCGTTCCCGTTGTTTCACCGGGTTGACGATAAAGCTCAACAATTGCGTTTTTATCAGCAGCGGATAGTTTCCGAGGGGGCATGGGGGCGGAGTTTAGAAGAGTGCATTCTCTCCTAAAGTAACACGGAGAACCTAGACTAGTTGCGCTTCGAAGGGTTTACCAACCGGTCAAAGCAAATGAATTCTCAAGGTTTTGGCTTTTGACTTTTGGGCACAAACTCCAGTCCAGAGTTTGCTACGATAGCGACAGCGATAGGAGAGCCTCTGGGTTCTTCGTTGGCTCCAGTAGCTCAGTGGATAGAGCAACTGCCTTCTAAGCAGTCGGTCGTTGGTTCAAGTCCAACCTGGGGCGCTCAAAACTCCGAAAATTCGAAACTTGAGACACTCAAAGCTCTAGAAATTCAAAACCCTAGAAATTCAAAACTCTGGAACTCTAACCCTAGAAACCCGACAGGGCCAAAACAGTAAGCTCTATTCGTTGTCTGTGCCTTCAGGGACAGGCCCCAGTGCTCTAGAGAATTTCCCGCTCGGTTCGGATCCATTTTTGTTGGGGTTTCAAGAAGAAGGTGAGATAAATGGGCAGTTTCCAAAGGATAAATAGGGGAATCAGTGCAAACTGACGCACCGGTAAGTCTTGGCGACCAAATTTGACCCAGCTCAACAGAATTGCCAAGCTCAGCGCGGCTAGTGCTAGGCTCCCCAAGCCAGCCGAGAGCCCAAAACCGCTCAGACTTGCCAATGTCAACGCAACGGCTAAGGCGGCCACAACCAAGATAACGAGCAAAGACAAGGGCAAAACACAGAGATCGATCGCCAGAGCTAGCGGGCCAAGCCGTCGTTGCTGCACTGCCGCTGTCAGGAGTAGGGGCAAATACCAGCGCATCACCTGAAAGCGTCCGTGCTCCCAACGCTTGCGCTGACTGGCTACCGCACTCGAACTGCGGGGCAAGACTGCCGTGACTTCTGCCTCTGCACAAAATAGGGGTGCATAACCCGCCAACACCAAATCAAGCCCAAGCTTCATGTCTTCCACGAGGCTGCCGCTGGCCAGATCGACAGTGGTCAGCACAGACCAAGGGAAGGCCATGCCGGTTCCGGTGAGGATCACAGGCAATCCCAAACGGGTCAGGCCTCGCAGACGCACCACGTTACGAATTCGAGTGGCGAAGACGCCGACTCGGCTGGCCAAAGAAATCGGAGCATCCCCTTCTGGCAGGGTCATCATGTAGGCGCTTTGAACGGGGCGCTGGGTGGCCAGCGCTGTCTCCGTGAGCGATCGCAGTGCCCCCAGCTTGACAAAACTATCTGCATCCAGCATCACCACTACGTCCGGCGGATCCTGGGCAAGGTAGTCGATACCATGGTTCAGGGCATAGCCCTTGCCTTGGCAGGAACCGTCTTGTCGCTCCAAAACCGTCGCGCCACAGGCACGGGCGATCGCTGCTGTCTCATCCGTACAATTGTCTGCAACCACGACCAGCCGATCCGTCTGCCGCAGCTGCGGTAGCAGCTGCCCCAGTACGGCGGCGATCCCAGCGGCCTCATTGTGAGCAGGCATCAAAACAGCCAAGCTTGCTGTCTGCCAACTCGGGCAACTCAGGCTAGGCTCTCTCGAACTGGACACTGAACTGGATGCCTGAACCGCACCGGGCACTAGAGCGGCGATACACTCCAGCAGCAAAAAAAAGCACAAAAAGCACAATACCCCAGTCAACGCAGTCATAAGGCCGTGCAAAACCATCAAGAAAGTCAAAGCCATGGATGAAGAGGTAAATCAAGGGGTAGATAACTGTCAATAAGCGCAGATCAAGAATTGATGGCGTTCAAGGGGCGATAAACCTCATCTTTCTAGGTCGAATGGATAAGGCTCTATACCAAGATTATTCCGCGATTCCTGGTAACCTCTGATGGATATGTTAAAGACTTCGCAAAACCTGCATGAGAACGAATAAAGTCCGACTTTATTGCGATTGGACTTTGTTGCCAATGGGTTATCGATCGCTCAAGCCCTAATGCTTTGTTCTTCACGAGTACGCGTCCCAGCCACGCTACCGCTACCAGAATGGTAATAGCATAGTTAGGGAACTAAAAAACTAAAGCCCGTGATGAGAATTGAACTCATGACCTCACCCTTACCAAGGGTGTGCTCTACCGCTGAGCTACACGGGCATCGGGTGTCTCCCCATTGGGGTACAACCCAGTCTCAAATATCCAGTTCAGCTTCAAAGACTGGTACTAACAAAAAAGCTACCTCAAAAAAATGGCTCTTGACCCAAGAACTTAAAACTTGGCCAATAACCTTAGCTTGACGAGAGCATTATTTCGAAGAGTAGGTCATCATTGAACCTGCCCAGGCACTTTGTGGTGGGCCGAGCTGGATTTGAACCAGCGTAGGCGTAGCCAGCGGATTTACAGTCCGCCCCCATTAACCACTCGGGCATCGACCCTTATCTGTCCACAGTTACCCACACTAGCATAGCTGGTTACACTTTCGCGCACTTTATAAAAAGCTAGGCTGTCACCCTTGTGTAACCCGGCAAACATTCGTTATCATCACTCTTACACGAAATGGCGAAGTGATTGAACTCACCTCCCGTGTGTTCGGTTCCCGGCGAGTATCCTTTGAGTGCGAGCTAGAGCCAGAAGAGCGGGCTATTGTGCAAGGAGTTATCTGTTTCATGGACTATATCGATAAGGTTCTGGAAAAGATCAGGGACTGGGCGCGACGCATCGTGGACGCGCTGCTGGGGCCTGAGGTGGAGCCGGAAGCGGAGCTGATTCCTATTCCCGTCGATCGGCGGCGTTATCGGTAAGTGGATGGTAATCAATCCCCCGCTTCCCAGGCTAAGCGAAGCCTGTTAGTAGTTCATGGCCCCAACTTGAATCTACTAGGCCGTCGTGAGCCAGGGGTTTATGGTAGCGCGACCTTAGAGCAGATTAACCAAGACCTTGTAACGGATGCTTCGTCGCTGAGGGTGGGTTTGGAGATCCTTCAGTCGAATCACGAGGGCGTCTTGCTAGACGCTATTCATGCCGCCTGGGGAAAACACAGTGGAATTTTGATCAATGCGGGCGCTTATACCCACACGAGCGTTGCCCTGAGGGATGCGATCGCAGGTGTTTCCCTGCCGACGGTGGAAGTCCATCTTAGTAATTTGTACCGGCGCGAAGCGTTTCGGCACCATTCCCATGTCGCCCCAGTGGCCATGGGTCAGATTAGTGGGTTTGGCCCCGATAGTTATCGCCTGGGTTTGCGGGCGCTGGTATGGCATCTGGATCGGCTGGGGGGGTGAGCGATCGCCCCAGCCAAACCCGCGCCCAATCAACATCTACTCCCTCCGAATTTCTCAGGTGATGGCTTTTGTCGTTAGTTCATCGGGCTTATTCCACGCCTGTTGCCAGGTTGGCGAGCGACTGGCAAAGGATCTCCTGGGGGACGGCGTCTGTAATAGTCACCGAGCCGATGGCCTGGGGAAGAACAAAGCGGACTTTGCCCGCGTTGACTTTTTTATCACTTTGGAGTGCGGCAATGATGGCGTCAATCTGGATACCGGGTGGTAACTGGGTCGGCAGCCCCGCTTTTTGAATCAGGGCGAGTTGTCTCCCCTGGGATTTGGCGTCCCAGAGACCGAGATTGAGGGCGATCGCCCCTGCCGCCACCATGCCAATACCCACCGCCTCACCATGGTTGACCACACTGTAGCCCGTGAGGCTTTCAACCGCGTGCCCCACCGTGTGGCCGTAGTTCAAAATTGCCCGTAACCCTGCTTCCTTTTCGTCTTTGCCGACGACGTCCGCTTTGGCTCGGCAGGAGTGGTTCAAAATGGCGCTGAGCAAGTCTGGGCTGACATCGCTGAAGCGAGCAAGGGCAGGGTTGTTTTCCAGAGACTCGAACAATTCCACTGACCAGATGATGCCGTACTTAATCACTTCAGCCATACCGGCAGAGAATTCGCGATCGGGCAAGGTCTTCAACACCGTCGGATCGATCAGCACCAGCTTGGGCTGATAAAACGCCCCGATTAAGTTTTTGCCCTTAGGATGATTGACGCCAGTTTTACCGCCGAGGGCCGCATCGACCATCGCCAGCAAGGACGTGGGAACCTGGACAAAGTTGATGCCCCGCAGCCAGGTTGCCGCTGCAAAGCCCGTCATGTCGCCAACAACACCGCCGCCCAGGGCCACCATCGTTGAGGAACGCTCGAGTTTGTGGCTGAGGGCGCTGTCATAAAGCGCTTGGATCGAGCCCAGATGCTTGTGGGTCTCTCCGGCGGGAATCAGGTGGGTCGCGACATCAAATCCCGCTTGGCTGAGGGATTGCAGCGCCAGCTCGCCGTAGATGGCAAAAATTTCAGGGTTAGAAACCAGGAGCAGTTTTTGGCCGAGCTGAATCGGGGCTTGATCGGCTATTTTCCCGGACAGCCAAGCACCGAGCTGGGAGAGATTATGGGGGGCGATCGCAATCTCGTAGGACGCTTGGGGAAGTTGGACAGGAATAATCGTGTTCATTGCCGGATTTTATTTCTAGATTTTGATTGCCAGATTTTGATTGCCAGATTTTGATTGCCAGATTTTGATTGCCAGATTTTGATTGCCAGATTTTGGAGAAAGCCGAATCAGAAGCCCAAATTGTAATCTAGAGCTTAATCCCCTATCTGCCCTATGGTCATATCTGCGAATTCGGTTGCTTGCGATTCTGCATCCCTGAGGGCTGCTCCGGTGATTTTGCCTGGAGAGAGGGTGGGCGATCGCTATCGTATTCTGCGCTTGCTCGGCCAGGAAGGCCCAAGCCGCACCTATTTAGCTGAAGATCGGCGATCGACCCCAGGCGCAGGCCCAGGTGCAGGCCCAGGTGCAGGCCCAGGCATTAATCAGGGCTCCTACCCAATTTGTGTCCTCAAGGAATTTTCCCCGCAAATTTCATCGCTGAGCGGTTTTGATCTCGAAAAGGCACAGGATTGGTTTGCTAGCAAAGCGAATCTGCTCTGTCAGTTGGATCATCCCAACCTTGCCCCATTTCGCGAGCTGGTGTGCCAGGACATCGAGGGCTGGCACTGTTGGTTTGTGGTGCAAGATTATGTGGAGGGACAAACCTACCGAGCTTGGCTACAAGCGTGCCAGCGGTGTGGCCAGACTCTCGCAGAGGCGGATGTGGTGGAGCTGTTGCGGCAGATGTTGTCAGCCCTGGACTATCTCCAGGGCCAAGGGCTGAGCCCTCGATCGGTTTCGCCGGATGTTGTGATTCAGCGCCGGGACGGTTGGCCGATGTTGGTAGATTGCGGCGGTATCCAGCAGACCGCAGCGCAGCCCGGAGAAGCCTTTTTTCAGCCTGCCTTGTATAGCCTTGGAACGACGGCGCTGACGCTGCTCAGCGGCCTAGATCCCCGGATGCTGAGGGATCCGAAAACCCGCCAATGGACTTGGTCTCTGTCGCTGCAGCTGCAGCCCGGTTTAGCAAAATTTCTGGGACAGCTGCTGGCCCAGCGGCCCGTGGATCGGTATGCTTCGGCGGCGATCGCCCTCCAATCTCTCAATCACCTTGTCCCCCTGGCACCTGGCGAAGCGGATCCGGACAGCCCGATTGATTTTTCCTGGGCTCCGATGGCTTCGACTTCTTCCCATCTTGCGGTTCCAGAGCTTGCAGTTCTAGATCTCCCCAGTGCCACCGTGTCGGAGGCAAAAGCCCTCCCTCGAGCCACAAACCCTTCGCGGGAGAAACCCCGATCGCGCCGCCTAGGAATTGGGCAAACCTGTGCGATCGCGCTGCTCGGGCTCTTGGGCTTGGCTGCTGGCATGGGCGTGGGGCTAGGCAAGTTGCCGTTGAAGCTAGAATGGCCACAATCGCAAACGCATCTCGAACACCTACCGACGGATGGTGCTGGCGGGAATGGACGGCGGTAGCTGGGCACGAACGGGCGGACTGAGGGCCATGGATGCAGCCATGTCAATTAGGTCTTGGCGCTCGCTCGTCGCCGGAAAACTCAAGGTATAGATGGCGTTGTCCTGCTGCCAGCTCACCGAAGAAAATTTACTAGGAGATTTGCTGCGACTGCGGGCACTGTCGATTAAATAGCCCTGCACCCCCGGACGGAACGTGATCCGATCGCCCTGTTTTCGGTGGCGAGACAGCTCTTGCTGGGCATGGGGCGCACTGCTGCGATCGGTTGTCACCGTGCCAAACACACAGGGCGATCGCGTTTGGGCACTATCGCACGAGAGTAAGCTGACCACCAAACTCAGGGGCGTCTGGGAAGCGTAGACCTCGACCTTAAGCGGCAGTGTAGCCGCTTCGCCATTGAGCAAAATATAATTGCCCTCAACCAAAATCTTCGAGGGTAGCCGCACTGGAAACCCCGGCGGCATGTTGCGCAGCATCTCTTGGATGTAGGGCTGAAAAACTGCAGCCGGTTCGGCCAGAGCCGGGGGGCGATCGCCCCACTCCCGATCAGCGCTACCCCCAAACCTAGCCAGCCAGCTCTGTGCTTCAAACCGTGATTCCCGCTGATGCTCCAATCCGATTTCATACCCGTCCTACAACGTCTCCAAAAACGGCAAAACCAGCGTTACAAAGTAATACACCAGCGGAGCCGTAAACACATAACTATCCATCCGATCTAAAATGCCACCGTGTCCCGGAATCAGTTGCCCCGAATCCTTGACCCCCGCATCCCGCTTCATGATCGATTCGGTTAGATCCCCCAGCAAACTGGTAATGCCGACGAATAAACCCAAGACCCCGCCCGATAGCGGTGCCAGGGGCCATTGTAAGGCGATCGCCCCGATCCCCCCCACCATGACACTGGCCCCAAAGCCAGAGACCGCACCTTCAACGGTTTTCTTCGGACTAATCTCCGAAAGACGCGTCCTGCCAATGAGCTTACCCAAAAAATAAGCCACGATGTCCGAGGCGGCCACACAGGCGATCGCCAACAGGAGCACCAGGAGCCCTTGGGGCAGCGACGCCATACCTTGCCAAGGCCAGGGGAAATAGCCCTCCAGCGGCAAATTGTGATACTCCGCTCCCCCGAGCCCGCGCAGTCGCACCCAGTACCCCGGCAAAAAGCCGCAATAGAACAAGCCCAAGATGGAACTAGAGATGTCGGCGATCGACGCTAGTTTGGGTTGAAACAGCAAATAGAAACAGATAAATGTCCCCGATACTGCAAAAATGGGCTCCGCAAAATCCGGCCCAACATAGGACGCCAAAATCAGAGCCTGACTGACGACCATTGTGATTTTAGTCGCGGGTTCAATCCCCTTGGCCCGAACCAAGTTGAAATATTCCTGTTGCGCTAAAAACACCAGCACACCAATCATCAGCGTGAAATACCAGCCCCCCAACAGGCCCAGACAAAGCGTAATGGAAATCACAACGATGCCGCTCAGAATGCGAGTTCGGAACATAGGGCAGATGGACGAATAGAGGACTGAAGTTCGGGTGTTGGGAGGTTGGGTGCTAGGAGATTGGCAGGTTGGGCGCTAGGGAGTTGGACAAAAGGGAGGGCGGATGGTTTTGTAAAGTCTCCAGGATTACTTTTGCACAATTTTTCGTGTGAACACCCCCAACCTGCCCAGGTCGATTGGGTGGGGGTGTCGCGATTCTAAGCACCAGGTGATTGAATCCGCGATCTCAAAATTTTTCACCACTCAAGATAAAGATTGGGTTCACAGCGCTAAAGCTCTGGCGAATGCCGCGCTGTTCAAGACGATTGATCGCAGATTGCACCACCTCGATATTGCGAGCGTGCAGCTCGGCCAGGGATTCGGAAATGGCGTAGAGTCCTTCTAAACTGGTTGTTGTGGCCACGAGGCGGCCCCCGCTTTTGAGGTGTGTCCAAGCTTCTGCCAAGGTGTCCTTGAGCGGGCGTCCGCCTTCGATGATGATGCAGTCAGGCTTGGGCTTGAGGGTCTTAAGGCAGTCGGGGGCGCTGCCCTCGATCACTTCAACATTGCTCACCTTAAAACGCTTGCAGTTTTTCCGAATCAGACTAGCGACGTCTTCATCTCGCTCCACCGCAACAATCGTTGCTTGGGGACACAGCAGTCCCACTTCAATTGGAATCGTTCCGGTGCCCGCACCGATGTCCCACAGCACCGCGCTGGGCTTGAGCCGCAGGTGGGCCAGAATCAGCACCCGAATTTCTCGCTTGGTCATGGGGATACCTGGCAACCGCTCAAAGTGGTCGTCGGGAATACCGGGGGTGCGATAGGGCCAGATTGCCTCGGTGACTTCGGCGGCCTCGGCGGCGGCCTCGGCGGCAGAATCAGCGGCAGAATCAGACATGGAAATGAGGCTGTGGAGATTCAATTTTAGAGGCCTGGTTGGGGGTGAGCACACAGAAGATTAACTCTATGTAGTCTGCCACACCTCGATTTATCGAGGCTAGTGGGTTAGCGAATCACTCGCAGGGTCTCCAGGCTGGGGTCACTGGCTCCGCTGATAATGCCGCCTGCGGCTTGAATCTTGCGAAGATAGGCGATCGCCCCTGACCCAATCCGCTCCCCCGGCAGCAAGACTGGAATGCCGGGTGGATAGGGGCAAACGGTTTCGGCGCTGATCTGACCGATGCCGTCTGGGAGGGCGATCGTCTCAGCTGCAGAAAAATAAGCTTCACGGGGAGAGAGGCCTAGCTCGGCACCAATCGCAATCTCTCTCCACAGTCCAAATTTCGGATCAAATTGATTTTCGAATGTTTCTTGGCATGTTGCGTGGAATGTTTTGTCGCAAGCCCGTTCGGCCATCGCCGCAAACCCCGTCACCAATTGTTCGATATCTACCGCGTTATTTCCCAGGCTGATGATGAAGGTGAGATGCCACAACGACGGCAGCTCTGCAATCACGCCGTAATTCTCGTTCAAAATCTCATCAGCCTCAAACCCCGTCAGACCGAGGGCGCTCACATCCACGGTCAGTCGGGTGGGGTCGAGCTGGGCAAACCCTGGCTGGGGCTGGGGCAATTCGAAGACGCGGAGGCCGGGAATTTGGCGGAGGCGATCGCGGGCCTGGTTTGCCAAGGCCAGGGTTTGCGTCATTAGGGCATGACCCTGGGTGGCCATTTGCGATCGCGCCGCATCCAAAGCCGCCAGGAGCAAATAGCTCGGACTACTGGACTGCACCAGCTGCAGCGCCTGGGCAACGCGGCCCGGATCTATCAAACATTCACCGCTTCGGGGATCCCAAGGCCGCAGGTGCAGCATGGCAGACTGGGTTAACCCCGACAACACCTTGTGTGTCGATTGCACCGACACCGTTGCACCCTGGCTCAGGGCTGAGGCAGGTAAGTCAGGATGAAAACCAAAGTGGGGGCCGTGGGCTTCGTCTACCAGAAGCGGAATTCCCTGGGCATGGCAGAGGGCGGCGATCGCCCCAGTTTCTGCACAAATCCCCTCGTAGGTGGGCGAGACTATCAAGACGGCTTTGAGATCGGGGTGTGCTTGGAAGGCTTGGGCGATCGCCGCTGGGGTGACGCTGCCGACAAGACCTGTGCGACCACACACTTCCGGTAGCAAGAAAATCGGGCGGGCTCCACTGAGAATTAGACCCGAAATCACTGAACGGTGAACGGTTCGGGGGAGGAGCAGTTTGTCGCCGGGGCCGCAGCTGGCCAAAATCGCCGCGAGGATGCCTGCGGTGGAGCCGTTGATCAGGAAAAGGTGCGATCGCTGCCAAAGGCCTCCGCTGCCAGGAGCTGAGCGGCGGCGATTACATCTTCTGGGGCAAACAAATTGTCCAATCCCGGCAGCTCCGGCAAGTCTGCGGCAAAGACCGCATCCCCCCAGGCCGATCGCAACCCTTGGCTCACGCCGCGTCCGTGGTGACCTGGGGTGTGAAATCCAGCGGTGGATTCAGCTGCAGCTCGGGCGGAGCAGTCCAGCAAACGCGACAATAGCGGCGTTGTGCATTGGGGCAGCCAGTTCGGCCCATCACCGGGCTGTCCGTGGGCTGCTCGCACTGGGGATGGATTGTCCAAGGGGGTTTCTTTGCGAGAAGTTAAGGTTTGTCTCCGATTTCTTAAACTATAGTGGGGAATAGAAGCTTAGGAAAACAGCACTAAATCAGGCAAACAAAGGCGGCAATGGATTTCAACCAGCAGTTACGCTCCTACGATCCAGAGGCGATCGCCCGTTACTACCGCCGCCGTCCCTGGAAATTGATCGGTCGCGCCCTCAAGATTCTGTGGTATTTTTCCGGTTTTGTGATCGGACTCTTCTGGGATCGTTGGTTGCTAGCGGATCATTCCTCTGAACCCGACGACCCGACCGGCTCTCCCCCTCAGCCCGGTCGTCCGCACTCCACACACACCGCCAACCCAGCCCGCGCCGAGCACCTCCGCAAAATCTTGACGACGCTCGGCCCGACCTATATCAAGGTCGGACAGGCACTCTCCACTCGGCCCGACCTCATCCGGCCCGATTTTCTCAGCGAACTGATTAAGCTCCAAGACCAGCTGCCGCCCTTCTCAGACCCGCTGGCCTTCGAAATTATCGAGCGGGAATTGGGCGCATCGGTTCAAGATACCTACCGTGAAATCACCCCTCATCCCGTTGCAGCGGCAAGTTTGGGCCAGGTCTATCGGGCTAAGCTCTTCAGCGGCGAAGAAGTCGCCATCAAGGTGCAGCGGCCGAATTTGGTGCCGAAGCTGACCTGCGATTTGTGTTTGATGCGCTGGGCCGCTGGTCGGTTTGCGCCGCTGCTGCCGCTGAACCTGGGCCACGACTTGACGCTGATTGTGGATGAGTTTGGCACCAAGCTCTTTGAAGAAATCGACTACGTCAACGAGGGGCGCAACGCCGAGCGCTTTGCTGCCAATTTCGCAGGCCATGACCACGTTAAAGTGCCCAAGATCTACTGGCGGTTTACCTCCACCCGAGTCCTAACCCTAGAGTGGATCCATGGCTGTAAACTCACCACTTCTGAACTGCGCTGTTCAGGACTAGATGCTGACGCAACCGTAAAAGTCGGCGTCATCGCTGGCCTTCAGCAGCTGCTGGAGTTTGGTTTTTTCCACGCCGATCCGCATCCGGGTAATTTATTTGCCCTCGCGGCACCCGAGTCAAAGATGGGTGCTTGTATGGCCTACATCGACTTTGGCATGATGGATCAGCTGGAAGAATTTACCAAGGAAACCTTGGTGGATGCGGTTGTCCATCTGATTAACCAGGATTACAACGCCCTGACTCGAGATTTTGTCAATTTGGGATTTTTAGCACCGGGCACTGACATCCGACCGATTATTCCGGCGATCGAGTCTGTTCTTGGCGATGTCATGGGCGAAAGCGTCAAGGATTTCAATTTCAAAACGATTACCGATCGCTTCTCGCAGCTGATGTTCGACTATCCGTTCCGGGTACCAGCAAAGTTTGCGCTGATTATTCGATCGCTCGTCACCCAAGAGGGGCTGGCCCTGAGCGTCAATCCCGACTTCAAAATCGTTGAAGTGGCGTATCCCTATGTCGCCAAGCGCCTGCTGACCGGCGAGTCACCGCAACTGCGGCGGCGACTGCTGGAGGTGTTATTCAAGGACGGGGCCTTTTGCTGGGAGCGTTTGGAAAATCTGATTCAAATTGCCCGTGCCGATGGCAATTTTGACCTGCTACCGACGGCACAAATGGGGCTGCAATATCTGGTTTCGGAGGAAGCCACCGACATTCGTCGCCAAGTGTTGCTGGCTTTGATTGAAGACGATCGCTTTCACACCCACGAAGTGCAGCGGCTCTGGGATTTGGTGAAAGACGAGTTCGAGCCCCAGCGGCTCTGGAGTACGGCGGTGAATAGTCTGGCAGATTTTTCGCGCGATCGCGTTGCCGGTCTTTTACCCGATCTGCAAAGCCAATAGAAAAACCAATCAAATCCCCCGCGTTCCCTAAAGATGCGTCCCGCTCCCTCAAGCAACCTGCGGGCCTCTTAAAACCTATAATTAGGAAGTAAGCTCGTAAAGAAATATTTCAAGCCAGACTGTCAGGCCGCTCAAAACGTGGTCGCCTTTCTCTGTCTCGAGCCTTGCCTAGTCTCAAGTCTTGCCTAGTCTCAAGCCTTTCCTAACCTTCACCCTTGACTCAAACCCATCATGTACGGATATCCCACACCCCACTATGCCATGCTCTGCTTTGGTCTGTTCGTTGCTATCACCTCCGGTCTGGCGTTTCAATCAACTCTGAAACAGTTAGTCAAAGACTGGTCTCGAGCTAAGGAAAAGCAGAGCGATCTAGCCCAAATTTTGCGGGGGGTAACCCTGCGTCTGCCCTTTCTGGGCATGATGATCGGCATTTGCGTTTTCTTGGCATCCGGTGTCGAATTCTTTGGCTTCGGAACCCTGGGAGCCTACGGATTCTCAGCCGCGATGACAGTTTTAACCGCAGTATTGATTTGGTATCAACTTTCTAAGATTTTGCAACTGCTTCAGGAAGGGGGATCAAAAGCTCTGGATCTCGAGTCAGTGTTTTAGATGCGGCAGTCAGGACGCCCCCCTGGCCATTAGCCACCCTTAGAAAAGGTTGCGAGGATAATCACGGACAGAAGCAGTCCGGGAGAAAGAAACAGGGTCAACATGCCTAAGTCGTGGGGAGTCATGGTCGCGATTTTAGGGGGTGAAGTGAAGGTGAAGGGCAGAGGTGTTAGCGATGCCTTGGGCGATTTTACCCAATGCCGCATCACGTTTTTGAATAACCCTCTTGAGCACTGTGTCGAGCTTAACACCTGAATTTAGGGGCGATTGCCCAAACCACCAACCCGTCATGAACACTGCAGATTTATTTAATCTTTCCAACGCGGCGGTGCTGCCCTTCTGGGCACTGATGATTTTACTGCCCAACTGGAATTGGACACGCAAGATCATGTCCTCCATGCTCTATTTCGTGCCGCTGATCCTGCTCTACGTCTACCTTATTTCTGGCAGCCTGAATGCAGACAGCGCTGCTGCGCTCGCTAACCCCAAGCTCGCAGACATCGCTCGCTTTTTTGGCGAAGAAACGGCTGCGGCCACGGGCTGGACGCATTTTTTGGTGATGGATTTGTTCGCCGGTCGCTGGGTCTATTGGGAAGGCCAACGCACCGGGGTTTGGAGCCGGCACTCGATTTTGCTTTGCCTATTTGCGGGGCCGCTCGGTCTGCTGTCTCACATCGTCACTGCTGCGATCGACCGCCAGTGGTTTGCCGGGGCTCGTCAAAAAACAAATGCTACCGCTACCCCGGAAGCGACCTGAGCTGTGACACCTGATTCTGCTGCGATCGACCCATACCCAGGTGCAGAGGCGGCTCAGGCATCCCTGGCCCACATCCGCATTGTCCTGGTTGAGCCCGCTGGGCCACTGAATGTTGGCTCCGTAGCGCGGGTAATGAAGAACTTTGGTTTGAGCCAGCTTGTTTTGGTCAATCCCCAGTGCGATCCCTGGTGCGATCAGGCCCGAATGATGGCGGTTCATGCAGGGGAGTTGCTTGGGCAGGCCAATTGTGTCGCGAGCTTGCCGGAAGCCCTCGTGGGCGTGCAGCGAGCAATCGCTACCACCGGCCTAGACCACGACTTTCCGATGCGGCTCGAATCTCCCCGCCAGGTTTTGCCATGGCTGGTGCAATCTTCGACCGTCCCTCCCCTAACCAGTGCGCTGATCTTTGGCCGAGAAGACAACGGTCTCAGTAGCCAAGAACTCCACTACGCCCAGCGACTGCTCCACATTCCCAGCCACGCTGGTTACACCTCCTTGAATTTGGCCCAGGCCGTAGCCGTTTGTTGCTACGAGCTCGCTCAGATTGACACGCTAGCAGCCAGTGAGCAGATCGCGATCGCCTCTGCTCCAATACCGCCTTCCGCGCTCCCCGCACCCCAGGAAAGCCTCGAAGCTCTATATCAACAGCTCCAGGGGGTTCTCCTCAAGATTGGCTATCTGTATCCCCACACGGCAGCCAGCCGGATGAAACGCTTCCGACATCTAGGCAACCGCTCCCAGCCCTCTAGCCACGAAGTCCGGATGCTGCGGGGTATTCTAAGGCAAATGGAATGGGCTCTGCGCTGCCAAACCCTCCGTCCCTAGACCCGGACGTCCGTATCGAGCGGGTTCCGTATTGAGCGGATACTTAAGGTATGATCACCCCCAGGGTTCCACTGGTCTTGAGAACCCAAGGTTGCCTCCTCCCCAGGAACATTTGTTAGTCCCCCTGATGGACTTTCAGTTTTTTTTGCTATGAAAGGGAACAACAACCCTAGGTTGTGGAATTTGCCCAAACAGATGGGGCCTGATCCGTATGAGGCTCTAGCCAGGGTCTGTTCGCTTCGTTCGCAGCTTGACTAAGGTATTGGTGGCTCTCTATGGCCTTTGATGGCAAAAAAGAAGTAGGACGCAGTGGCAAACGCCGCCGCCCGTTGCGATCGAAATCTGCACCGCAATCCGTGCGATCGCAATCCAAAACGCCCATGCCCGACTCCCGCAGGGCGAACGCGCCTCGGAGGCGGGACGCCACTGCGCAGCCCACTGCCCCTGCCCGATCGCGCTTCGGTTTTCTGGGTCGTCGGCGCAGCGAACCTCTGGCCAGCCGTGCAACCCGCTCAGAAGTCCGTCCTCAAGTGCATTCTCAAGTGCATTCTCAAGTGCATTCTCAAGCTCGCCAGCCGTCGGCCGCTCCAGCGCGTTCCCAGGCCCGTTCCCCAGGACAACAGCCGAGCCCGCTCCGAGTGCTAGCTCGACCAGCGCCCACTGCTCCATCCCCATACATCCCCTTGCGCTCCCTTCGCCCCAGCCGCCGTACCCTACGTCGCCAACCGCGCAAGCCCCGTCCCATCGTCTTGGCGCTGCGTTATATCATGCGGCTGCTCATCGTGGGGATTGGCCTGGGCGTGTTGGCTGGCACAGTCCTCTCTTCGATTGACCCGAGCCTGCGCTACACCGGCGAGGCCGCCCAGGAGCAGTCCTCCAAAACCGACGCAAAAGCTGGCTCAAAAACTGGCTCAGACAGCATGGCCCCCAAGGTCAGCGGTTTAAACCTGACTCGGGAAATGTCGGGCCTCAGAAGCCAACTCGAACTGAGAATTTCAGCCAACACCGGTCTGACTGTCGGCGTTTTCATTGTTGATTTGGACACGGGTAGCTACCTAGACATTAATTCCCACCGACAGTTTTCCTCGGCCAGTACGATCAAGCTGCCCATTTTGGTTGCGCTGTTTGAAGAGATTGATGCAGGCAATATCAAACTCGATGACCAACTCACCATGAAACCCGAGCTGATCGCAGCGGAGGCGGGCGAGATGCAGTTGCAGCCGCCCGGAACGCAGTTTTCGGTTCTGACGACGGCCACGGAGATGATTCGGATCAGTGATAATACGGCCACCAATCTGTTGATTGATCGCCTCGGGGGCAGCGCAAAGCTGAACCAACGGTTTCAATCCTGGGGCTTGCAACAAACCCAGGTTCGCAACCTTCTGCCGGATGTGGAGGGGACTAATACGATTTCGCCCAATGACCTCGTCACCCTAATGGGTCGCATTAATCAGGGTGAAATTGTCTCGCTGGGATCGCGCGATCGCCTCCTTGGCATTTTGCGCACCACCCAAACCAACGAACTTTTGCCCCAGGGCCTAGGCCCTGGAGCCGCCATTGCCCATAAAACAGGCAACATCGGCAAGGCCGTGGGCGATGTCGGCCTGATTGATATGCCGAGTGGCAAGCGATACATCATCATGGCGATGGTGGAGCGCTCCGCTGGAGATCTGCGCGCAGAAGATCTGATTCGAAGCATTTCAGCAGAGACCTACCGATTCTTGGAGGCTACAGGCAGCACCTCCGAGCAAATGCCACCCACCCTGCCCCGTTCCAATATTGCCGAACAGGAACCTAAGACCGCCCCGTCCATTATGACGACAGATCCTTGACGACGGAATCTTAAAGTCCCAATGCCGAGGCTCAGGTGCCGATGATTCCAGATTGGGGTGAGCTGGCGCTCGCGTAGGGTTTGACCGGGATGCGCCCTGCTTGGTATGCGAGCCGTCCGGCGATCGCCGCTAGCCCCATCGCCTGGGCCATCCGGGCAGGGTCGGTGGCCTGGGCGATCGCCGTATTAATCAACAAAGCGTCTGCGCCCAGCTCCATCGCCATGGCCGCTTCGCTCGGGGTACCGATACCAGCATCCACCACCACCGGCACCGTGGCGTTTTCGATGATGATGCGAATATTCGCCAGGTTCTGAATACCCTGGCCCGAGCCAATCGGGGATCCTAAGGGCATGACCGTGGCGCAGCCCGCTTCCTCAAGGCGCTTCGCCAGCAGTGGGTCGGCGTTGATATAGGGCAACACCGCAAACCCTTCTTTGATCAATTGTTCGGCGGCTTCTAGGGTGCCGATCGGATCTGGGAGTAAGTATTTGGCATCGGGGATCACTTCTAGTTTGACAAAGTTATTGTCCTCTTGCCCTATCAGCTTTGCCATTTCGCGGCCCAAGCGAGCCACCCGCACCGCTTCCTCGGCCGTTTGGCAGCCAGCGGTGTTGGGCAGCATCCAGATTTTGCGCCAGTCGAGGGCTTCGGCCAGACCTTCGTGGCCGGGGGCGTTGATCTGAACTCGGCGCACGGCGACTGTGACAATCTCACAGCCGCTGGCGGCGACGCTGTGGCGCATGTCCTCAAAGTTGCGGTATTTGCCGGTGCCGGTCATGAGGCGAGACTGAAAGGTACGCCCGGCGATGATCAACCCATCGTCTGAGGTGTTCTGGCTTGCCGGAGTGGGAAGGGCGAAGTCTGGGGTTTGGGGAATTGGAGTCAAGGGATCTAAAATCTGCATGATGCGTTCCGATGTGCACCCTCCCATCCTGCCACCAGATCCCACCGAAATGCGGCCCAACGCAGCTAGATTTTGCGATCGCCCCTCAGTCATCCCCTCCGATCGATTTGCTGGCGATGCCGCGATACATGTACCCCCCCAGTTTGGGCAGGTTTTCCATGTAGAACTGATCTATCTCAGTCTGCGGAAACACCCGTAGCACCAAGGCCGCCATATCCCGGTTGAGGTTACAGCCGTCCCCCAGCCAATTTTGCAGGGGATTGACCCGGTTCTGCCAGCGTTGCAGCGTTGGGTCGTCTGCCGCCAAACCATGCTCAATAAAGAAAAACTTGCCCCCTGGCCTCAGCACTCGGCAAATTTCGTCCAGGGCTTGCTCGACCTTGGGAATACTGCACAGCGTCCAAGTGCTGACCACGCTGTCGAAACTCTCGGCGGCCATGGGCAAGGCTTCACCGCTGAGCAAGCGTTGATCGACCATGATGGGAGTGGCGTCCAGTCGTGGGCGGGACAAGCGGTTCATCCCAGGGTTGGGATCCACTGTGGTGAGTTGCCGCACGCCGGAGGGATAATGCGCGAGGTTCAAGCCCGTGCCAAAGCCAATCTCCAAGACATCACCGGATACATCTGCTAAGAGCGATCGCCGGTAAATTGAGAAGGACTCGCCCTGCATCATCCGATCGAGCAAGCGAGGAAAAATAAACTGGTGGTAGATATTCATGACTCACGCGCCTGCCTCAAGACCCGTATCTTAGCAAACCCCTCGCTTCACAGATTTTCACAGTCTGAAGTTTTCCGTTACCCACAAAACGGCAAAACAGCCTCAACCGCAACCAAACCGTGACGAATCGCGGCCCATTCATGACTGTTTCCAACATCCCGTTACGTTATTTAGCTCCCGTCGGCTATTCCCAGGTTGATGCTTTTAACCTGAATCCTATGACTTCCAAACCCATGAATCTAGAGCAGATCAAACTTGATCTGACCAGCACCGAGCTCCAAGCTCGCCTACGCGCCTTGACCGCGCTCCAGGCTTTTGACACCGCAACGGCTGTGCCACTGCTGTGTAGTCGGTTGGAGGATGGTGAATATTTGGTGCGGCTCGGCGTGGCTATTGGGCTAGGCCGGAAGCGATCGCCCCAGGCCTACCAAGCCCTAGAATCCCTGCTACAAGACTCCGAAGCCTCGGTGCGGGCTGAGGCAGTGCTGAGTTTGAGCCGATTTGGTTTGATGGCGCTCAACACCATCATCAACACCTTTCGAGCCGATACCCATGCCTTGGTGCGGGGAAGCATTTTAGAGGCGATCGCCATTCTCCCCCTGCCGCTAGAGCTGTTCAAGATTTGTAGCCTGGCCCTCGCAGATGAAGATGTGGCCCTCCAGGAAGCAGCGGTGCTGGCCTTCGGGCAGTTTGCCAAAACCGAAATGCAAACGGCAGCGTTAGATCACCTGCAGCCCTTGGCCCAGAGCCGCCATGCCGTGGTGCGGGCAGCCTTGGCGCGATCGCTCCACGCCTTTGACAACTACCGCGCCCGAGAACTCCTGAAGCAGCTCCACGACGACACCGACCACCGAGTCGTCGCTGCTGTCCTGGAGGGCTTGATCTCTTGATCGAATCCCAGGGGCATCAGCTAGACAAACCGCTGGACGAACGGCGGTTCGTTCCGACGTCAGGCCATGCACGGCAAGGGTTGAATTTTAATTGAATTTTAATTGAATTTTAATGGTCAATCATGCAGCGAGCCATCTGGCATGACCGCCTGGGTCAGAATGGCACCGTCTAGATCGGTGCCATTCAAAATGGCATCCTTGAGATTGGCGTAGCTCAGGTCAGCTCCGGCCAGCTGGGCTCCGGTGAGATCGGCCCCCACCAAAAAGGCTGCCCCGAGCTTTGCCCCCTTCAGCTTGGCTTGACCGAGCTTGGCATGCCAGAAGTTACCTGAGGCCAAATTGGTCTCACACAAGTCTGCTCCCTGGAGATTGGCCCAACTAAAGTTGGTTTGGGGCAAATTTGCACCATTCAGAACAATATCTTCCAAATCGGTGCCGCTGAGGTTGGCCCCTTGGAGATCGGGGCCAGAGACCACGGGCTGGTTGTTGCGCATGACCACGCGAGTGAAAACCCGCGTGCCGGATGCGTACTGCTGTAGAAAGGTGACGATCCGTTCTTGAAGCTTGCGTTCCTGGAGAGGATGAGATGCGCGCATGAGTATGAGGTGTAGATCTAAGGGACTGTAATGAAACAGACCGGGAATAGACCAAGAGACCATCATGCAGGTGAACATGCTGGCGAGCGCCAAAAAAGAGGCGTGAAGCGCAAAGGCGAGTTGAAGCCAAAGTTATCACCGGATAACATTCACCGGAAGTCGCGGGGTAACGTTTGCCGGAGACTGTCACCGGAAGTCGCTGGGGCGATCGCAACTGGTTTCCTATAGTGCCCAGCTGCAACGCAGCGCTAACACCCCTTTCCAGAAACTCACGTTACGTTAGACGCACGTTGCGTTAGACTCACGTTGGGCTCATACGTCACATTTATACATATTCAAAGATAGTGATTACTTAGGAAACACAAAGAAAAATCAAGAAGAGAGAAGAGGGTTTCGGGTCTTGATATGGTGATTGCAGATACGGTTTCGGGTGCAATCTGCTGAGTCTACTGACTCTTGGGACGTCTCCTAGTGACCGAATGAAGCCAGCTTATATAAAGGCTTCAGGTTTATAAACCCCGCGCTATTGCTCTAGGGATACGTTCTCCCCAGCGGAAATGGAACGTTGATTTAACCCCGATCCAGCTAGCGTCGCTGGACGTTGCTTGCACGACGTCCAGCGGCTAACCCCCAAACTGCTTAAGCCAGTTCGAAGGCCTGACAATGAATTATATCATTTTGTTAAGCTTTCGTTCGCTTCGGTCGGGATGCGCTAGCTAGATCGGGGTTCCCCTTTGCCAAAAAAACTTTGCCGAAAGCTTTGCCCTACCAGACGTTCCACGCCTCCCAGTCTTCGTTAAAGATCGTGGTGTCGGGGAAGGTGGTAGGGTTGCCGTTTGCTTTGAGGCGATCGCGCAATTGCCGCAGCAGCGGCTCATCCCGAGGGAAATCGTCCACCAGTTGATAGGGGCGGATGCCGGTTTCTAGGGCGAGGGCGATCGCCGTGCCTGCCGCTGCCCCCGAAGACCACTCAAAGGAATGCACCCGATAGGCGGCTGCCGCAATGTGGCTGGTGGCGATGCTCTTTCCAGCCACTAGCAGGTTATCAATTTTTTGAGGAATCATCGCCCGCAGCGGAATTTGGGCCGGATAGGATTGGCCTTGGCCTTGGCGGGCTCCAGGTCGTTCGAGGTTGCCAGGTTTCTCGGAGGGTGATTCGGCCATGCAGGGGTGGAAGTCGATCGCGTATTGGGCAATGCCAACGGCATCTGGATAGATCGTCGAGCGGCTACGGCGTTTGATCAGGTTCGGGTCGAGCTTGCCGCCGACGGCCGCGGTGGCCTCCAGTCCGGCGAGGGCGTTCCACAGTGTTCGGTAGGTTTGGGCGGAAAGGTTCTCTTTGTAGAAATCTGCCCGGAAGTCCTGGCGAGAAATGTCGAGCTCCGAGATCGTGAAGCCGGATTTGTGGGCGTAGGACGGACGGCCAATGATGCGGCGACCTTCGCGAATATAAGGATATTTGGACAGGCCATGAAGTGTCCCCATGGGGGAGTTTTGCCCTTGCAACAGTCGATGGTTGGGGGCGGGCTGTTTCAGCTGGGCGTCGCCCTGGGAGTTGGTGGTACCACTGGTGAGCCAATGATAGAAGCCGAGAGACTGTTCTTCACCCGCTTGTAGTGTTACGGTGCGCAGGCCACCGAGCCAGCCGCCGGGACTGAGCTGACCCGATTGCTGGAGCTGGTCGCGGCTGTAGACTAGGTTGTCTGACGCGGTGCCCGGTCGGTAGTCGTTGCCCCAAACCCAGTTCTGCATCGAAATATCACCCGGCTGTGGCAGGCCGACGTTGAACTTGGGGGTGCGTGCCTTGCGAGCGGAGCCGCCCGGAGCCCAAATGCGGCGGTAGGTGAATACGGCGTCGAAGCTGGAGAGGTTGGGATTTTTGTCGTAACCATAGTAGGCCGCGTAGCGATCGTAAAAGGCGGGCTTCGGCTGGGGCTGGGGCTCGGCAGTGCGCTCCAGGGCGAAGGTGTAGGTGAATCCCTGGGTGCAGTAGGGGTCGCCGGTGGTACTGGCAGAGGAGGGGTTGAGGTAGGAGCGGGGGTCGAGGCCGAGACGGTAGGGAACATCGGCGATCGCGATCAGTTCCCCCGTCTCTGTTGTGTCCACAACATACCAGTCTCGAACGTCTACTGTTTGTCCTTTGGCATCCCGTCGCCGCATCGGTTTGGGTTCAAATTTAAGGATGGTTTTGGTGAACTGTGACGAGTTCTCGTAACGATAGGCGTCTTCTAGGGTTTGGGACAAAGGCTTGGCGTTCAGGGACTGACCGGGTGCAGGGCGGTGCTGAATGGCGATCGCCCCTTCAATCAGTTTGCCGTCCACCCCAATTTGCAAATCCTTGACCACAGTATTTGGGAACCACTTAAGTTTGCCCCGGCCTTTTTTCTCCGCAGCTTTGAGCTGAGACCAGAGTTCGGCGTGGGCATCCTTGGGCAAAAAGCAGGAAACGCTGACCCAGCAGTCGCCCGGATTGCGGGTGCCGTAGCGCTTTTGGATGCGATCGCGCAGTTCGTTGTAGCCTTTGGGAAAGTAGGCGAGCGATCGCTGCTTCTTGGCTTCATCTAGCGCCGAGGTGCCCTGGGCCGAAATCTGCCCACCGACCCAATCAGTGATTTCGGTCAGGCATACCGTCCGACCCGCGAGCAAAGACTCGTAGGCCGTCGCTGCCCCCGCCAAACCTCCGCCCGCTACCAAGATTTCACAGGCTTCGGTTTGATCCACCCTGGGCAGGCTCTGGGCGCGGGCGGGTGCAGTGGCAATGAGCAACCACAAGCTGGCGCAGTGGGTGGCTGTGAGCAGGGTTCCGGTGGCCATGGCTAAGACCCGGTGCTGGCTGGGGTGATGGCTGGGGTGATGGCTGGGATGATGGAATCTGGCGATCGCGGGTTGCTGAGCTGCGTTCATGGAAGGGGATACCAATGGAATTGAACGGAAGGCTGTTGGGTCTGGTTATGGAGTCTTGACGGATTTTTGTCGAGGGTGTGCCGATCCATCCCACGAGGCAGTACCCAATCAGACGCTGCCGAATCAGACGGTGACCAATCAGACGCTGCGCAAGGGGGCAGTCGGAAGCTGTTTGGTGTGAACTAGATGGGAAAAATGTTTCCGAAATCCGACCGACTCATATAGCCCTTGAGCTTGATTGGGATTTTCCGCATCGACACTCAGTTTGGCTAGCGTTATCCCGGCCTGTTGGAGCTGCATCATTCCTGTGACCAAAAGAGCACGTCCTAGACCTTGCCGTCGAAAACTCCGATGGGTTCCGAGAAGCACGATATGACCTTCTTGGCAGCCGCGTTGGGCATTGTCTTCGTGCTCAATGTGGCCATGGCAAAACTCGCATAGGTTCCGTCGGGGCGATCGCCACAAAAGCCAATTCAGGCTGGTGCGTGGGCAGACGTCTCCCCGTGCCGCCCATTCTTCCCACGGGTTCGCGGGGATGGTGAGTTCCAATTGAATCTACAAAGGATTTGATTACAAGCAACTCAAACCCGAGCCCAGCC
>JAAUOP010000263.1 GCA_012034805.1 Synechococcales cyanobacterium CRU_2_2
TAAGCGGGTGGATTGCCCAAACTTGTCCCAGCCAAAGCGATGTTTGATGGTTTTGAAAAAGCCCTCAATCGCCCAGCGACGACGGCCTAAGCGCACCAGATAAGCCCCGGAATAAGGCGCGGTAGAATGCTCCAATATCACAACTTCGGCAGGTGAATCTCAGCAACTTCGGCACCCTAGTGGGGTCGAAATCGAGTCGGTTATCGAGAGTCATAAAATGATGATGACAGATAAATAAACCGAATTGAAATGAGAATGCTAAAGAGAAAAGGAAGAATCAGGTGTATCAAGCCACATCAATGGGGGCGGGTGTCAGGGGACTGGTGAGCTTGCGCATCGATTCACCCTTGAGATTGAGCCGGATGGCATCATGGACAATGCGGTCGAGCAAGGCATCAGCAATGGTGGGGTCTTGGATTTGGGCGTGCCACTGGGGCACCGGGACTTGTGAGACCAGCATGGTGGAATAGATGCGATAGCGGTCATCGAGCAGGTCAAGCAAATCCCTGGCTTCAAAGGTGGATACCGGGTCACGTAACCATTCATCGAGGATTAACAGTTGGGTGGCGCGCAATTGGGCACGGAGCTTGGGCCAGGAACCATCGGCCTTGGCAAACTTGATTTCGACCAGCAGGTCAGCGGTTTTGAAGTAGCGGACCGTGAACTGGAGTTTACAGAGATTATCGGCCAGGACGGCGGCGAGGAAGGACTTACCGATACCCGTGGGGCCAAGCAAGATGAGACCGAGATGTTGCTTGACCCAATTGCCTTGGGCCAGTTCGAGGAAATGGGTTTTGCGCAATCCGCGTGAGACGGTGAAATCGACTTGGTCAAGGGCAACGGTGCAAGGCAGATGGGCTTGTTGGAGACGGCGGTGGAGTCGTTGATTCAGCCGCCGCTGATGTTCCTGTTCGACCAAGAGCGCAAAGCGTTCATCGAAACTGAGGTCATGATAGGTGGGGGATTGGCCTTGGGCTTGCCATGCCTCCAGGAGTCCGAGGAGCCGCAGGTCTTTGAGTTGGTCAATGGTGGTTTGCATGATTTTATCGGGTGGGTGAGGGGATGGATTTATTGGAAGTAAGTGGAGCCGCGTAAGTTGTCATGGGACTGGGGTGCCGTATGGGGTGTCTCCGGTTCCAGGGGTGTATCTTCGAGTTGGGCTTTGAGCATGGCTTTCAGGCGTCGATAGCCACACATGCCGAGGGCATTGGCGCGCGACAAGCGGCTTCGAGGCGGGCCGCGCCATAGTGGGTGGCCAGGGACTGCACCCCTTTGAGGCTGCGAAATGCCTGTTCCTCATAGGCTTTCTGGGCAAACAGGGTCTCGACTTGGCGCAAGGTGTGCGGCCCGTTCTGGGTGGCCCAAGTCAGAAACGTTTGTTTCGATTGATGCTTGTAGGCCCAATGCGCTGGGGGCATATGTTCCGGCAGGGTGGAATGGCGATGGGCGACGGCACTGCGTTCATGCAGGGCAATCCGCTGGTTATCGGCAAACACCTCAACCAAATGCGGTGTGACTTTGACCTGAACGGTAGTCTTGACGTAGGCATAGGGCACGGAGTAGAAGTGCCGTCCCACATCAATGTGATAGTCCAAGGAGACTTTGGCCGGTTTCCAGGTGGCCACTTCAAAGGCTTGAGTCGGTAAGGGCCGCAGGGCGGGTTGGTCCACTTGGGCAAACCGTTCCTGGCGGGTCTGACTGTAATCCCGCATCAACCGTTGGTTCAGGGCGGTTAAGCCGCGCCGGATGGCCGCATTCAGTTGATTCAGACTGGTGAATCGCTCGTGCCGCAATGGGGCGAGAATTTGACGTTCGACTTCCTGCACCGCTTTTTCGACTTTGGCTTTATCCCTTGGCTTGTGCGGGCGGGCCGGAACCACCGCCACACCATAATGTGCCGCCCATTCCTGATACTGACGATTGACACCGGGTTCGTAGTGACAAGCCTGACTCACACCCGCCTTGAGATTGTCTGGCACCACACATTTCGGCACACCCCCAAAGTACGCAAAGGCCCGTTGATGTGACCCAATCCAGTCCGCTGAACTTTGACTGGCCGTGGCTTCGGCGAAGGTGTAGTTGCTCGCGCCTAGGCAGGCCACAAAGATCTGCGCCGTGATGCTGGCACCACCGTCCGACGGGGTAATCAACACCGTCGGGCCGCAGTAATCAACAAACACTTTGTCGCCCCCCTCATACACCTGACGCATCGACAGGTTGTGGCGGCCACGCCATTGCTTGTAATGACGGCAAAACGTGCCATAGCTACAGTGCCATTCCGCGCGGTCAATCCCCTCCTGCCACAACAGCGCTAAGGTCATCCCTTTGCGGCTCAACTCCCGTTCCAGTTCTCCATACCGCGCTTCGGCTATCGGACTCGGCGCGGGCGCTTTGCCTTTCCCTAACTGGGTCAGAATCGCGCTATCACTCAGTTCCACTATTTGGCTGTAGCTCAACCCCTTGGCGCTGGCACGCCGCAGGTAGTCTTGCACCGTCGAACGGGCCACCCGGCAACTCCGGGCAATCGCACACTGACTGTATGACAGCTCATGCAGTCGCAGGATTTCTCGCATTTTTGACATATCTAACTGTGCTCCTTGGCGCATCCTTACCATGCTGTTCCTCTACGCGCATTTGAATTGCGTAGAAGCATGACTCTCGGCGCTCAATTTGCCCCCTTTATTTACCTGCCGAAGTTCGTGATATTCAGGTGCCGAAGTTCGTGATATTCAGGTGCCGAAGTTGATGATATTTTGCAATAGGATTCCGGCTCAGACTACACAGTTCAGCTTTGGCCTAATCGCCAGGATACAGACCACAGACCACACCCGCCTCTAAAAGCATAGGAACCACTTGGCCCAGGACTTCGTCTTTCCCTTCCTGCTTAACATCTCGATAAAACTGGCTTTCCCGTACTTCTCTGGTAATCCCCAACATGGCTGTAACTTAAACCTCGATGCCCGCGCTGGCTGCGATCAACTTGGCCCTTTTAACGGAAATATCTAGCCGTTTGGCGATTTCGCTAAGGGACATCCCAGATGTGAGCAATACCGGAATTACTTCGCTATGGATTTCTTCCTCGGTCTCCTGATAGAAGCGAGTTTTTCTGAGTTCGGCTTTGGTACCCAACATGACTCGGATCCTTTCCCCGTCGCCTAAACCTCTATTCCGCAGGTTTTGGCGATCGCTTCAACCTGTTTGACCGATAGATTAGCCTCCTTGGCAATTTCCTGGATCGACATCCCCGATCGGAGCAGCATGGGCAGGAATTGGGCCAGTGTCTCCTCCTGAACTTCCTGGCAGAAGGGGGGTTTTCTTAATTCTGCCTTGGTACCCAACATCTCCATCGGCTGAATTGCCTTGCGTCAGAGCCGTGCCTCCCAACATTGTCACTATTTCTCGGCTTGAGCAATTTTGATGAACTCGTTCACCCGTTTGACGCTGACCTGCAATTCTGCGGCGATCGCCTTTACGGTCATCCCCGATTTGAGCAGCGGCAGGACGGCGCGGGATAGGATTTCGTCTTCTACTTCCTGATAGAAGCGGGTTTTCTTCAGTTCTGCCTTAGTGCCCAACATGGTTTTAATCTCCTCGCGACTGAGTTTAGGGAATTTGTGAACGAAGACTGTTACCACCCATTCTAAGACCCGTTGCTGTTCTATGGCATCCGAGGTCTGGGCTTGGGTTTGTTCCAGGATGTTTCTGGCTCGGTCGAAGGCCACTTTTTGATTCAGCCCAATCAACTGCACCAGGCTGACCTCCAGTGATTGGTCAGTGATCTTGTCGGGCATTTCATCTAGATAGACCAAATGGAGTCGCTGGGTGGTCAAGAAGTCCTGGTAATGGATGGGCAGGCCAGGATCGTACCCGCGTTTGGCAAAGACCATCACGGCCC
>JAAUOP010000116.1 GCA_012034805.1 Synechococcales cyanobacterium CRU_2_2
AAAAAAACAGCCCTCTTATCCCCCAGCCCCTTACTCCCAAAATGGGAGAAGGGGAGCCAACTTCAAACTCCTCTCCCCCAGTGGGAGAGGATTTTGGGTGAAGGTTTTGGTTTGTGCAAGAGGTCTATTCAAATTCTCGATTCAAATTCTCGATTCAAGAGTCCCAAGATTCCCATGCAGCCTAAAACCCTTGTCAGTTTGACCGGAGTGGCGATCGCCATCACCCTAATCAGCTACTGGATCGGTCAACAGTCCTACGGTTGGTTGCCGCCCCAGGCGTCGGCGGAGTCGGTGCTGGTGGACGCTCTGTTTAGCTTTTTGGTCACCATTGGCGCGTTCGTATTTTTGGGCGTGTTAGGGGTGCTGAGCTACTCGGTTTTGTTCCAGCGTGCCGGTCGGTACGACTTCAGCGATGGCCCACCGATTGAGGGCAATGTGCCACTGGAAATTGTTTGGACGCTGATTCCGCTGGCATTGGTGATGTGGATTGCGGTCTATAGCTTCCAGGTCTACGACCAGATGGGCCTGGTGGCCTCCATTGGCCATGACCATGCTAGCGCTAAGCTAACCCAGCCAGCGCCGCTTCAAGATAGCCTTGGAACCGGCGCGCTGGGAACCGGCCTGACGGGGGAAACCGTTGCCCAAGCGTCCGAGGCGATCGCCATGGCGGCTCCCACAGACCAAATTGAAGTTTATTCCCGTCAGTGGGCTTGGGAGTTTCGCTATCCGGGGTACAACGTCAGCAGCACTGAATTGCATTTGCCGATTAACCGGCGATCGCGGTTGCTGTTGCATTCCGAAGATGTGATTCACGGGCTTTTTATTCCCGCCTTCCGCGTCAAGCAAGACATTGTGCCTAACGAAGTCACCCGGTTTGAGTTTACGCCGATTCGGGAGGGACGCTATCGTCTGCGGGACTCGCTCTACAGCGGCACCTACTTTGCGGCGATGCAGACTGATGTGGTGGTGGAATCGCCGGAAGCCTTTGCCCAGTGGCTGGCAACTGCTGCCGCCCAACCTCTGGCCCCCGCCTACAACTTGGCCTACGACGAATACAGCCGCAAAATGGCGAAGGACAACCCACCGGGCTGGCCCAGCGTCCCCCCTGCTGCCCCTCCGCTGGTGAACTATTCGGCAGTGCTCATCCCTTAGCTTTGCCCGTTGCCTGATTCCAGTTTTCCGATTTTAGTTTTTTAATTTCAGTTGCTATGGCTAATCTCTCCGTTCAACCTTTGACCCCTCCCCTGGAGCAGCCCTTTCCCGGTGCTCCTGACAATTGGAAACGCTTCTTTAGCTTCAGTACCGATCACAAAGTGATTGGAATTCAGTACATTACCCTGGCCTTTTTCTTCTTTTTGGTCGGTGGACTTTTTGCCATGATTATTCGGGGTGAGCTGATTACCCCCGAGGCTGATTTGGTCGATCGCACAGTCTACAACGCCATGTTCACGCTTCACGGGACCGTGATGCTGTTTCTGTGGACGTTCCCGGTGTTGGCAGGCTTGTCTAACTATCTGGTGCCGCTGATGATTGGGGCGCGGGATATGGCCTTCCCGAGGTTGAATGCGATCGCCTTCTGGATGGTGCCGGTCTTTGGCGTTGTGCTCATGGCCAGCTTTTTAGCTCCGGGTGGCCCTTCCCAAGCCGGTTGGTGGGCCTATCCACCCACGAGCATTCAGAACCCCAGCGGCCAGCTAATCAATGGCCAGACCCTGTGGATTTTGGCGGTGGCCCTTTCTGGCATTTCGTCGATCATGGGCGCAGTCAACATCGTAACGACGATCGTCAAAATGCGAGCTCCCGGCATGGCTGGTTCAAAATGCCGATTTTTGTTTGGACGGTGTTGAGTGCGCAAATCATTCAGCTCTTTGGTTTGCCCGCCCTCACCGCTGGCGCGGTGATGCTGTTGTTTGACCTGACCCTGGGCACTAGTTTTTTTGACCCGTTCAAAGGAGGCGATCCGATCCTCTTCCAACATTTCTTTTGGTTCTATTCTCACCCGGCGGTTTATGTCATTATCTTGCCCATTTTTGGCATCTTTTCTGAGCTGTTTCCGGTCTATGCACGCAAGCCACTTTTTGGCTACAAAGTCGTTGCGATTTCATCCATCGTCATTGTGATCCTGAGCGCCGTCGTTTGGGTGCACCACATGTTTGCCAGCGGCACCCCAGGCTGGATGCGAATGCTGTTCATGTTTTCGACCATGCTGATCGCCGTGCCGACGGGGGTCAAGGTGTTTGCCTGGGTGGCAACAATTTGGGGTGGCAAGCTGCGCTTGACGACGGCGATGTTGTTTGCGCTGGGCGGCTTAGTTATGTTTGTGTTTGCGGGTATTACGGGGATTATGCTGGCGGCGGTGCCGATCGATATCCATGTCAATAACACCTACTTTGTCGTCGGTCATTTTCACTATGTGATCTACGGTGCAACAGTAATGGGCGTCTATGCTGCGCTCTATCATTGGTTCCCCAAAATTACGGGGAGAATGTACTATGAAGGGCTCGGAAAACTGCATTTTGTACTTACCTTTGTGGGCACGAATTTGAACTTCTTCCCAATGCATCCGCTGGGGTTGCAAGGGATGCCGCGCCGGGTAGCGTCCTACGATCCCGAGTTTGCCTTTTGGAATGTGATTGCCAGCTTGGGTGCTTTTTGCTGGGGGTTTCGACGTTGCCCTTCATCTTGAATATGGTGAGTTCCTGGGTACAGGGCGAGAAGGCAGAGGATAATCCTTGGCGGGCGATCGGCCTAGAGTGGCTGGTCTCTTCGCCGCCGCCGGTGGAGAATTTTGAGGTGATTCCGACGGTTTTGTCTGGGCCCTATGGGTATGGCATGGATGAGCCTTTGGTGGCACAGATGCCGGTAGGGGCGATCGCTGACCCTTCTTCCTAAGCCTGCTGTTGCAAAAGCTGGACGAACCGCAGTTCGTCCCTAGGGCAAACATCCCGTCAGTCAGCAACTCCCAAAAATCTGTTCTTCAGACATCACTGTTACCCGGAAATACTGAAATACCCATGAGCACTAACTTGGATCTCAATGCTCGTTCTGAACTGGGGGCGATCGCCGCCCCTTCCCTCGGCCATGGTGAGCATGAGCATGACGACCTGGGCAACCGTCGTGTCGGGTTTTGGATTTTTTTGCTCTCTGAAAGCGTGATTTTTATCAGCTTTTTTGTCGGCTATATCGTCTACAAAACGGGTGCCGAAACTTGGCTTCCACCAGGCGTTTCTGGTCTGGAAATCCGTGAGCCTGCAATCAACACCGTGGTTCTGGTTTCGAGTAGTTTCGTGATTTATTTCGCCGAACGCTTCCTGCATCACCAAAACCTCTGGGGCTTCCGCGCCTTTTGGCTGCTGACCATGGCCATGGGCGGCTACTTCCTGTATGGCCAAGCGGTGGAATGGCAAGGTTTAGCATTTGGCCTCACGGACGGAACCTTTGGGGGAATATTTTATCTGCTGACGGGCTTCCATGGACTGCACGTGTTCACCGGCGTGCTGTTGCAACTGCTGATGTTGGTCAAATCGTTTATTCCCGGTAACTATGACAATGGGGAATTCGGCGTGGAGGCGACGTCGCTGTTTTGGCATTTTGTCGATGTCATTTGGATTGTGCTGTTTGGCCTGATTTATGTTTGGCAGTGAGGGGTGTGGTGATGGCGGTTGCGGCGATGGCTGTGCTAGTCATAACGCTTGCCCCCATGGTCAATCCAGCCATCAGGGTGCCATCTCTTGGGATCTTTATGAGTCCAGTGAATAGTTCCGCCTTGGTCGCTCCATTCATATTCGCCTTTGAAGGAAACGCGATCGCCCGCCGCCAAGGGCTCAATGCGCGGTGACAGATCGATGTTGTGGCAGACCAACACATCGTAGGTTTTGAGACGAACGACAAAGCGCTGGTGGTGCGAGCCTTCGAGGTCGTCTTCTAGCAGCCGCAGCACTTCGCCCGTGGCTTCGACGATCAAGTCGGAGAGACCGAAGCTGTCTGAGGCTTGGGGTTCCGGCGGGGTTGGCTTGGGTGAGGTCGCAAGTTTGGGCTTGGGCGATCGAGCTGGCATGTCCCTTCTCCATGGATGTCCCTAGTCTCGTTTATCTAAGCACCAAATGCCCCCGACCCTGGTGATAACTTCGTGTAGGTTGCGGTTTGATGCAATTCTGGGTCTTAACCATGCAGATTCCTGAGTTAACCGATTGGCCTAGGGATGCCAAGGCTGCGATCGCCCTCCAACACCAGCTCGCGCCCCAAATCATCACCACCGATCGCCTGGGAGAAATCGCCACCGTCGCGGGGGTAGACGTAGGCTTTGAAGACAGCGGAGCCACAACGCGAGCGGCGGTGGTGCTCTTGAGCTTTCCCGATCTAGCGCTGATAGAAATGGCGATCGCCCGCAGTCCCACTGGCTTCCCCTACATCCCCGGCCTACTCTCGTTTCGAGAAGTGCCGACTGTTCTAAAAGCCTTTCAGCAGTTGAAAACGGATCCGGACTTGATCCTCTGCGACGGCCAAGGCATCGCCCATCCCCGTCGGTTCGGCATTGCCTCCCACCTGGGCCTGTTGCTGGATAAGCCGACCATTGGAGTGGGTAAGTCTCGGCTGGTCGGCACCCATGAACCAGTCCCGGAGGCAAAGGGGGCATGGGTGCCCTTAATGGATCGCGGCGATCGCATCGGCGCGGTTTTGCGGAGCCGCTCAAACACCCAACCTTTGTTTATCTCAACGGGACACCGGGTGAGCCTAGAGACGGCGATCGCCTATGTGCTGCGCTGTACACCCAAGTATCGTCTGCCCGAAACCACCCGGCTTGCTGATCGCCTTGCCTCCCGCCGAGGGCCCATGCCCATGCCCATACCGCCCGGTTAAAACCGCATTCAGTCCACCCCCGTTGCTGTCCTCCCCCTTGAACCAGTAAACTCGGGGGCAGCCCAATCGCCCAGCCCAATCGCCATAGGCCCAATCGCAATGGATGTCTCGATGAATGTATCGACCCTGTCTCGCCAAGGCGTTGCACGGGTGGGCGATCGCCGACTGGATGTCTCGGTGGTCGTACCGATTTATAACGAAGTGGAGAGCATCCCCCGCCTGATTGAGGCGATCGCCACCACCATGCAGGCCTCTGGCCTTGGCTACGAAATTATCCTGGTGGACGATGGCTCCCGCGATGGCTCGGTGGAACTGCTCAAGCGCCTTGCCCTCGATCGAGATGACCTCAAGGCGGTGATGCTGCGCAAAAACTACGGCCAGACCGCAGCGATGGCGGCGGGGTTTTACTATGCGGTAGGGGATGCGATCGTCACCCTAGACGGCGATTTGCAAAATGACCCGGTTGACATCCCTATGTTGCTGGACAAACTCAACGAGGGCTACGACCTAGTGAGCGGCTGGCGCAAGCAGCGACAAGATGCCGCACTGACCCGCTTGCTGCCTTCAAAAATTGCCAACTGGCTGATTGGCCGCGTCACAGGGGTCAAGATCCATGACTATGGCTGTTCGTTGAAGGCCTACCGCTCGGAGCTGTTGGCAGACATGAATCTGTATGGTGAGCTGCACCGCTTTTTGCCCGCACTGGCGTTTATCGAAGGGGCGCGGATTACTGAGCTGCCGGTGCGTCACCACGCCCGCCAGTTTGGCCAAAGCAAGTATGGTCTGGGCCGTACGATTCGGGTGGTGATGGATTTGCTGACGATTTATTTCATGAAGCGGTTTTTGACCAAGCCGATGCATGGGTTTGGCGTATTTGGCCTGATTTCGATTTTGGCCGGGATGGGTCTGGGGATCTATTTAACCTTCTTAAAATTTGGTTTGGGCATGGCCATTGGCGATCGCCCCCTCCTGATGCTCGTCGCGATTTTAATCATTGGCGGTGTCCAATTGCTCTGTTTTGGTCTACTAGCCGAGCTGCAAATGCGCACCTACCACGAATCGCAAAATCGTCCGATCTACCGGGTGCGAGATGTGGTGGGTGGAGGCAGCCAACGATGACAGTGCCAACGATGACGGTGCTTGAGGTTTTGCGGGCTGACTATGCTCGGTTTCCGGAGAACCAGACCTACGATATCTATGCGGATGAGGTCTATTTTAAGGATCCGATGACGGCATTTCGAGGACGCGATCGCTACCAAACCATGATTGGCTTCATCCAAACGTGGTTTAAACAGCCCGTGATGGATGTGCATGAACTCGGACAGTCTGGTGATGTCATTACAACCCGCTGGACGCTGCACTGGACGACGCCACTCCCCTGGAAGCCACGCATTTCTATTCCGGGCAGTACCGAAATCAAGCTGAACACCGCCAAAAAAATTATCTCTCACATTGACACCTGGGATATTTCACCCTGGGACGTCTTGCGCCAGCATCTGCCCCGGTTCTAGGCAGGTGACTATTTGGGGAGTGGCCAGTTTTTCGGTAACCAATTTGTGAGTGGCCAGTTTTTGGCAGCTGAGTACCCATTTCCGTTGCGGCAGACCACAATAGAAAGAGGACAAAAGCAGCGATGGTTCCCAGAAAAATTAGCAGATCGTCAGGCATCAGGGGTCGCTTCCTCGCGAATTCGAGCGGTATGACAATCTTGTCATTTCCGTGCCACAGGGCGTTCATGTGGGCTGCCTATCTTGAGGTATGTCTTACTTCACCGCTCGCACCCCAACCGACCGATCTCGAGTTACCAGACCGATTCAAGGCCCTGGCCAGGGCGCTGTTCAAACCGTACCCAACTGCCCTTATTCCCACCGCGATTATTCCCACCGCGATTATTCCCACCGCCATGAAACCCCAAGCTTCCGCCAAACTCGCCTCTATTCTTACGATCGCCACCCTCAGCGCCGGGCTGGCCACCGCCGGTTCCTACGTCGCCTGGAATCCCAATTCACCCCTCAAAACCCAGCGAGTCGCCTTCGCCATCCCCGGTCTGCGTCAGGCTTCACCGTCTGCCTTGCAAGCCTCGCCACGTCCAGCCACGCCAGTCCCAGCCTCTCCCCAGGATCAAGCCCTGGCCCCCAGCGTCGCCTTCGGCTCCAACACCATTCGCGATGTGGTGGCCCAAACGGGCGATGCCGTCGTGCGGATCAATGCCTCGCGCACGGTTCAGGCCCAAGCCCCCAATTTTTCCAACGACCCATTCTTGCGACGCTTCCTTGGCGAGCCGTTCGCCAACGCGCCGCGCGAGCGCACCGAACGCGGCGTCGGTTCGGGTTTCATCATCAGTCAGAACGGTCAGATTCTGACCAATGCCCATGTCATTGACGGGGCAGATAAGGTGACGGTGACGCTCAAGGATGGCCGCACCTTTGAGGGTAAGGTACTGGGTGAGGACACCGTCACCGATGTTGCGGTGATTCAGATCCGAGGCCAAGATCTGCCAGTGCTCAAACTCAGCAATTCGGAACAGGTGCAGCCGGGGGAATGGGCGATCGCCATCGGCAATCCCCTTGGACTCGACAACACGGTCACCGCTGGCATTATCAGCGCCACAGGCCGCTCCAGTGCCGACATTGGCGCTCCGGATCAGCGCGTGGACTACATCCAAACCGACGCGGCGATTAACCCCGGCAACTCCGGTGGCCCGCTATTGAATGCGCGGGGTGAGGTGATTGGCATGAACACGGCAATTTTGCAGGGGGCTCAGGGCCTGGGCTTTTCGATTCCGATTAATACGGTACGTCAGGTGGCGGAACAACTGATTGCCAATGGCAAGGTTGAGCACCCTTACATCGGCGTTCAGATGGTGACGTTGACGCCAGAAGTCAAGCAAGAAATTAATCAAAATCCCAACGCACCTTTCCAACTTGAGGCAGCACAAGGGGTGCTGATTGTGGAAGTCATGCCCAACTCTCCGGCAGCAGAGGCGGGGCTGCAGATGGGCGATGTGATCGAGGGGGTTAATGGCACGGCGATCGCCGATTCCGAGATGTTGCAAAAGCAAGTCCGAGAAGGACGCGTGGGCGATCGCTCGCGCTCTCGCTCAAGCGCGGCAACCGAAACCTGAGTCTGAACCTGCGACCCGGAGCCTTGCCTCAAGGCTAGCCCAAGCTTAAGATTGAAGCTTAAGATTGAAGCTTTAGAGCCATGCTTCTACCGAGCTATCGCGTTGCACTTTTGCTGCATCACGGGATTAAGGGCAATGACGGCAAGACCGGGCTGGCCCTGGCGCGTTATCGTCAGGGCGAGATCGTCGTGGCGATCGATCAAGACTGCACCGACCCCGCAGATCACTTTCGCTCCTTAACGGGCATTGACCGAGATCTACCGATCGCCGCCTCGCTCCAAGATGCCCTCGCCTACGATCCCGATGTTTTACTGATCGGCATTGCCCCCAGCGGCGGTGCCCTGCCACCCCAGTGGCAAGCAGAAATTCAACAGGCGATCGCAGCAGGCCTCTCGATTGTCAATGGCTTGCACACGCCCATGGCCGAGGATCCAGCCCTGACCGCTCTGCTCCAACCGAATCAATGGATTTGGGATGTGCGGCAAGAGCCCGCGTCCTTGAGCGTGGGTCGGGGTCGGGCGCGATCGCTCGCCTGCAAGCGCATCCTCACCGTCGGCACCGACATGTCTGTGGGCAAAATGTCCACCAGCCTAGAACTGCACCGGGCCGCTCAAGCTAGCGGGCTCAAGTCTAAATTCATTGGCACCGGCCAAGCCGGAATCATGATCAGCGGCGATGGCGTGGCCCTCGATGCGGTGCGGGTGGATTTTGCCAGCGGCGCGGTGGAACAGCAGGTGCTCAAACACGGCGAAGACGCGGATATTGTGTTTGTTGAGGGCCAAGGCTCGCTGATTCATCCCGCATCGACAGCAACGCTACCGCTGATTCGCGGCTCCCAGCCGACCCACTTGATCTTGGTGCATCGGGCCGGACAAACCACAATTCGCAAATTCGAAGACGTCCCCATTCCCCCCTTGCCAGCCGTGATTGAGCTGTATGAAGCCGTGGCGAGGGCGGGGGGAGCTTACGCGGGGGCCAAGGTCGTTGGGATTGCGCTGAATACGCAGCATTTGAGCGACATTGAGGCGGAGGGGCGATCGCCCAAGTCCAAGCCGAAACCCAACTGCCCTGCACCGACGTTGTCCGATTCGGCCCAGAGCCGCTGTGGAATGTTCTATCCTAAATCCATAGAAGAACGGCCCCCATCCCGCCCTATCGCTCAACCCTCATGACCCATTTCGTTTTGTTGTGCCCTGCCGCCAACGGCCACCTCAATCCCATGACCAGTCTGGGGTTTGAGCTGCGTCAACGCGGGCATCGCGTCACCCTGGTCGGCATTTTGGATGCGCAGCCAGCGGCGATCGCCGCTGGTCTAGACTTTTGCCCCATCGGTGAAACCGCCTTTCCGCTCGGCGCAATGTCGGGCAGCTTCAAACGACTCGGAGAACTCAGTGGGACTGCCGCGCTCAAACACACAATAGATTTGTTCACTCAAGTCACCCTGACGTACCTGCAAGAAGCGCCTGCTGCGCTCCGACAGCTGGGCGCAGAGGTGCTCTTGATTGACCAAACCTGCTTTGGCGGCAACACCATTGCCGATCAGCTCGAGCTTCCCTTTGTCAGCGTTTGCTGTGCACTGATGCTCAACCGCGATCGCCTCGCCCCCCCTCTGAATACGGTTTGGCCCTACAGCCCTAGCCGATGGGCTCAGCTCCGCAACTGGAGCGGATATCAACTCCTCGACCAAGTCGGTCGAGGCCTGCGTCGGATGCTCGATGCAGAACGGCACCGGCTGCACCTGCCGCCCGTGGTTCGCATCAACGACAACTACTCCCGTCTGGCCCAGGTGTCCCAACAACCGTCGGCCTTCGAATTCCCGCGTGCAGACCTGCCCGACACGTTTCACTTCACTGGCCCCTGGGCAAATCCGGTCAGTCGAACCAAAGCCGAGTTCCCTTTTGAGCGGTTAACGAATCAACCCCTCATTTACGCCTCCCTGGGGACGATTCAAAACCGTTTGTTTAAAACCTTTGAAGCCATTGCCCAAGCCTGTCAAGGTCTGGATGCTCAACTCGTGATTGCCCTGGGCGGCGGCAGCGATCCCCAGACCCTACCGCCCCTGCCCGGTTCTCCCCTGGTCGTTGGCTACGCACCCCAGCTCGAACTGTTGCAGCGCGCCAGTCTCACCATCACCCACGCCGGACTCAACACCACCCTCGAATCTCTCAGCAACGGTGTTCCCATGGTCGCCATTCCCATCACCAACGACCAGCCCGGTGTGGCTGCCCGCATCGCCTGGACCGGAACCGGGGCCGTGGTTCCCCTTCGGCAGGCAACTGCCGCGAACCTGCGCCGTGCCGTCACCACCGTGCTGGGAGAAGACTCCTACCGAACCCGAGCCCAAGCGATGCAACGTACCATCCAAACCGGTGGCGGTGTCCAGCAAGCCGCCGACGTGGTCGAACAGGTGGCCCGCACGGGGCGGCCAGTCGTGGCAAATGCAGTGCCGGGAAATTGATCAATTTATTCAGTCAATTAAAAGGGCGAACGACGGGACTTGAACCCGCGAATGGTGGAATCACAATCCACTGCCTTAACCACTTGGCCACGCTCGCCACGCGTCGATCATAATAGCATTAGAGTACGTTCACCACCAACCCATGGCTGCAAAATCTTTTTTCCTAGGCACTGGACTGCTGCTACTGGGCGCAGCCACGGGCCTCATCCTCACCAACCCCGGCCCCGCCGCCTACGAAGCCTTTGCGGTGGAGCAGGCCCGTGGCTATCTCAAAACCGATGTCTGTCCCAAGGAATTGCCTTTCATCGGCAAATCCCTAGAGGCGGAATGCCACCGTTTTGTCGAGTCCGAAGCCGCTCAGCCCCAGATCCAAGCCCTAATTTCCAGAGGAACAGAGCGGCAAAATTTTGTTTTGTTTAGCCTCTACCGGACGGAGCTGTCCGCCGAGAGCCTGTTTCCCCTGATCCCATCCGGCGTGATTCCGGCCTACGAAGTCAAATCTGTCGGTCTGTTGCGATCGCTGCACATCTACGCAGCCGAGACGCTGTAACCTAAGGGAGTCATGACTATATGTATTATTCCCAACTGTAATTCTGAGGGTAATGCGGAGGGCGATCGCTTCTGTCGCCGTTGCGGTGCCCCCCTGCTGCTCAAGGGACGCTATCGGCCCCTGCGCGCCCTCGGCCATGGCGGCTTTGGTCGCACGTTTTTGGCCCAGGATCAAGACCGTCCCTCCCAGCAGCTTTGTGTGATCAAGCAACTCTCCAGCGCCGCCAGCCTGGAAGCCAAAACCCTAGATTTGTTCTACAAAGAAGCCAGCCACCTGGAAGAACTCGGAGGCCATGCCCAAATTCCCCAGCTTCTGGCGGCCTTCACCCAGGGCAGCGAGCATTATCTGATCCAAGAATATGTTGAGGGTGAAGACCTCCACCAAGAGGTGCTGCGCAACGGATGCTTTGCCGAGCAACAAATCTGGCAAGTCCTGGAAGAAGTGGCCCACATCCTCAATTTTATCCACCAACGCCAGATCATTCATCGAGATATCAAACCCAGCAACATCATGCGCCGCAAGGCCGATGGCAAGCTGGTGCTGATTGACTTTGGCGTCGCCAAGCTGCTGAGCCAAACCGCGCTCCAGCGATCGGCAACGGTGATTGGTAGCCCAGAATACATGGCCCCCGAGCAAACGCGGGGGCACATTGTTCCGGCCAGCGATTTGTACAGTCTGGGCGTGACCTGCCTCTACCTGATGACGCTGAAGCCGCCGCTGAGCTTTTATAGCCCGGCGGAAGACAGTTGGTTTTGGCGAGAGACACTGGATAAACCCGTGAGCGATCGCCTCGCCGAAACCCTCGATCGCCTGCTCTACACCCCCATCAGCAAACGCTTTTCCTCCGCCAAAGCCCTCTCGTTCCACGCTGCCACCCACAAAGCACCGCCACCCCTGCGTGCCCAGGCACCACCGACGATTACGCTCGATCGGGAGACCGAGTGGGGCGATTATCTGACGGAGGTGGATTATCGATCGCTCAAACAGTTGCTGAGTGAACAAAATTGGCGCGAAGCCGATCGCGTCACCTGGCGGTGTTTGGCCGCTGCGATCGGCAAGCCGGGAAATTTTGTCGCGATCGGCGACCTGAGCCGGATTCCCTGTGGTGATTTGGAATGGGTCGATGTGCTGTGGCGTAAGCATAGTGGCGATCGCTTTGGCTTCACGATCCAAGCCCAAATCTATGCCCAGGTGGGCCAAGACTACGGGCGATTTTGTCAGCAGGTGGGCTGGCGGATCAATGCCCAGGGCGTGCATTCCTTGGAGTTTAGCCTTGACTCGCCCCGAGGCCATTTGCCCTCGGCCCAGTGGGTCAGCGGTGGGACTTGGTGGACCCAGCAACGGCGACTGGCGGAACGGTTGGTTAGTTGTCGGATGCTGGATTGATTGATCCCGAGTCTGACTGAAACCGCGATCGCAGCTCCTTCACCGCAATCCGCTCGTTTCGCTTTGCGATCGCCAAAAACTCATACAACCAATCCTTAGGAACCAGCGGAAATGTAGGGCTGCTATCGACCTCTCCATATCCCTCATCCTGAAGCTGGTAAATCCGCAGGTAGTGCATTTATGTAAAGGATAAAGAGAAATAGGATAAACCTACTATCGAAGGAACTATGCCTTACCCATAAGTCCTGGGATGCTCTCCAGCAGAGGGATTCAGCCACAGCGACTTCGCAGTATCATCCCTATTTTCCCCTCCAGGGGCGACTATCTGGGATCCCCTAGAAGCGCAACCCTTATTCTTCCGTTCGGAGGTTTGCAAGAAGAGGGTGTTGATGAGAAAAAAACGTTTGCTCTTTCTGCAAAACCCTTTCTGTGTCTGCATTTTAACCACTTGTGGGTAAGGCATAGGTCTCCCAATGCAGGGTCGTCTCCTCTTAACTTTTTTGGGGCGTCTCCCCATAAACCCGTTGCACACCGACTGAGTTGGGCTGACAATCCTAAAAAGCTGATAGCAGCAGGTGAACGGGCACGTTATGCGATAAGAGCATCATTGAGGAAGACATGAAAGCTACTGTGTATATCGCAACCAGCGTTGATGGCTTCATCGCCCGTGAGAACGGTGGTATCGATTGGCTACCCAATGGGGGAGATGCAGAGAGCGGAGAAGACTACGGGTATCAGGAATTCATAGATTCAGTAGATGCACTTGTCATGGGACGGAATACTTATGAATCGGCATTGTCCTTCGATTCATGGCCTTATGGTGAAAAGCCTGTAGTTGTTCTAAGCAGCCGGCACGTGGATATCCCCGACGATATCGCAAAGATAGTCGAGTCCATGTGTGCGCCACCACGAGAAGTAGTTCGCCGTTTAGCAGAGCGTGGATTAAAGCATCTATACATTGATGGTGGAAAGACGATTCAAGGGTTCCTTAATGAGGGCTTGATTCAGCGATTAATTATTACTAAGGTGCCGATCCTTATAGGCACTGGGATTCCGCTTTTTAACGCACTTCCTTACGATGTTAGGTTGCGCCATCTTGAGACCCTACAGTTTGAAAATGGCTTGGTGCAAAGCAAATACGAGGTAATAGTCAAAGCAGCAGCAAGATGAGCGGCAGTGCTTTTGGTTTAAGTCAACGATTAAGGTAAATTGTCGTTTCTTTCTGGATGATGGAGAATTCGTGTTCATCGGCGATGGCACAACATTCAAAGTCAGCGATCGTTAATTCCAAACGGGTATGGCCCACGCGGGATCTGTTAAATTGAAAGTATTGACACGCACTGGTGTGAAACTATGCGATCGAGCGTCGATCCTCAGAAAATCGAACAACTAATGGAAGCATTGGGCAAAGAAGCTCGTGGTCCAGGCTATATCTACTTTACAGGTGGTACAAGTGCTTTACTGATTGGTTGGCGCGGTTCTACAGTGGATGTAGATATTCGGCTAGATCCAGAACCATTAGGAATTTTTCAAGCGATCGCCAAGCTCAAGCAAGAATTGAATATCAATATCGAACTTGCCTCCCCACAGGACTTCTTACCATCTCTTCCAGGCTGGCGCGATCGAAGTGTGTTTATTGGTAAACGAGGTCAAATTTTGTTCTATCACTATGATTTTACAGCCCAAGCTCTTTCTAAACTTTCTAGAGGATTTGATCGAGATATTAGAGATGTTGAAGCCATGTACGATCGAAAGTTATTTTCTCTGAGTAAGCTGCGCGATTGCTTTGAGGCGATTGCACCTGAAATAATTCGATTCCCTTCTCTTAATGCTGATGTACTTAAAAGCAGAGTCGATAATTTCATCGATCGTTTTGAAGAACGAGGAGCGGAGGATCAATAATGAGTATCAATGATTTGCCAGGAGCAGAAATAATATTACCCGGATTAAGCGATCTTCACAGTGGTCATTCAAATACAGTTGGCGCTCTACTAATTGCGATCGCCGCAACACGTTTAACTGAAGCAGGTTTAGATATTCATAATTATCACTTAGCCCCAGAGCCAGAACTAACTTTGTACGATCTTCTCCAAAAGGAACGAGAAGATGCTTACCCCCAATATAATGCTTTGCTGAGTCGCCTTAATAGTTTTTGTAATGCGCTCGAACTCAATCACAAATATAAACCGTCTCCCCATAAATGCTTTGGATCCGACATTTAAACGATATTCAGAAGTTTAATGTTATAGCGGTTTTCAGAATTAAGGGATACAGTTATTAGTCTGGATAACCCAACAGAATAGCAATGAAATCCTACTCCCTTGACTTGCGCCAAAAAGTGATTGAGACCTACGAAAATGAGCCAATTTCCCAGCGGCAGCTCGCCAAACGGTTTCGGGTTGCTCCAAG
>JAAUOP010000264.1 GCA_012034805.1 Synechococcales cyanobacterium CRU_2_2
ATTGGTTCTGGCCCTGCTGGTCTCGCTGCCGCCGACCAGCTTAATCGTGCGGGACATTGGGTCACGGTGTACGAACGGGCCGATCGCCCCGGTGGTCTGCTGATGTACGGCATTCCCAATATGAAGTTGGATAAGCAACAGGTTGTCCAGCGTCGCCTTGATGTCCTCGAAGCCGAGGGCATTACCTTCGTTTGCAACACTGAAATTGGCAAGGATATCCCGGCCCAAACCTTGCTCAACGACTTCGATGCCGTCGTGATTTGCACCGGTGCAACCCTGCCTCGGGATCTGCCCATCGAAGGCCGCGACGCCCAGGGCATTCACTTTGCGATGGACTTTTTGCGGCCCAATACCCAAGCCGTTCTAGACGGTCAACCTGGGCCTGATTTCTTGTCTGCTGCTGGCAAAGACGTGGTGATTATTGGCGGCGGTGACACGGGGACAGACTGCGTTGGCACCTCCATCCGTCATGGAGCCACCAGTATCACCCAGCTCGAAATTATGCCCAGACCCCCTGAGGAACGGGCCGCGAATAACCCCTGGCCGGAGTGGCCGAAAACTTACAAAATGGACTACGGCCAAGAGGAAGCAGAGGCAATGTTCGGCGGCGATCCGCGTGCCTACCTGCGCACCGCGACAAAGTTCGAGCCAGATCTGGACGGTCAGATTAAAGCGGTTCATACGGTTGAAATTGAGTGGAAGAAAGACGAGCAAGGGCGCTTTTCTCCACAGCCGATCGCTGGAACCGAGAAAATCTTGCCGGCACAACTGGTTTTGCTCGCCATGGGCTTTCTTGGTCCTGAGCAACCTTTGCTGGAAGCTCTGGGCTTGGAGGTCGATGGCCGCAGCAACATCAAGGCAGAGCATGAGCAATACACAACGCGTCTTCCGGGGGTGTTTGCCGCTGGGGACTGCCGCCGGGGACAAAGCTTGGTGGTGTGGGCCTTGAATGAAGGGCGCGGTGTGGCACGGGAGTGCGATCGCTACCTCATGGGTCAGACGGATTTGCCCTAGTCTGGCCTCCGGTATTGACCCGAGCCAAGTCTACGCTTCGGCTCGCATCAGGCTGTTTAGGGAGGAGTATGCGGCAGGTTGAACGGCGTTTTGTGCAGGCAGCGGGGATGGCCCAGGACTCAGCTGGAGCGGTGACCATCGCCTACTGGCTCTGGCCTGCATCCGATGCAACAACTGCCGATTCGGAGCGGGTGTTGGCACTGCATGGGTTGGGGGACCATGGCTGGGTTTGGGCGGAGGTGGCCGAGAGCTTGGGCGATTCCGACGGAAGCTGCCGAAGCGATCGCTTTACGGTCATCGCTCCAGATTTGCGGGGGCATGGCGATAGCAGCAAGCCAGAGGCGGGTTATGACCCGCTGGCAGTGATCGGAGATTTGGAGGCGGTGTTTGCTCAGGAGGGCTGGGATTCGGCCCATGTGGTGGCTCATTCTTGGGCTGCAAAGGCGGCGGTGGCATGGGCAGCCCAGTCATCAGGTCGGGTACGAAGTTTGACATTGATTGATCCAGCGTTTGTTGTACAGATGCCGATTTGGACGGGGCTGACGTTTCCGTTGTTGTATCGTACGTTGTCGTTTTTGAAATTGTTGCAGCCACAAGCGAGTGAGGCGAAGTTGCGATCGCTGGCCCAGGGATTAAAGCAGTTTGAGGGCTGGAGCGAGTTACAGGAACGGGTATTTGAGCTGGGAGTAGAGGAGAAGGCAGATGGACGTTGGGCGAGTAAGTTTGCGCTGCAGGCGCGGGATGGGGTATTTGCGGATTGTTTGCGATCGTCGGGGTTTAGTCAGCCTTGGGGGGGCGATCGTTGCTGCTCTTACCTGAGCGGGGATTGAATCGCTCAGCTTGGCAATTGCGACCCTATCAACGGTTTCTGTCGAATTTGTCGGTGCGACCGGTGCCAGGGAACCATTGGCCGCATTTGAGTACCCCGCAGGGGGTGGCGGAAGTGCTACGAGAATTTTGGATTGTCATTGTTTGAGTGTATGACATTTTCAGTGGATACCTCAAGTTGGCTTCTTATTCTCTTGGGACAAAAGTAGCAGCACACAGTAAAATAATGGTACCGAAAGGATAATGGCATCGAAAGAAAGTCTCGATACACTCATTCAAACTTCCTTCCTGGTCTTGTCACCCTCAACCCTAGTTAAAAATGCGATCGAGAGGATGGCGGAGGTTCGAGCAAGCTGTGTAATTGTCATTGAGAATCAGAAATTAATTGGAATTTTTACTGAGCGAGATGTTGTCCGCGTCACAACGAATATAACTCTCGTCGAAAATCGCACATTAGCTGAGTTGATGACTGCAGAAGTCATGACCTTAAAAATTTCTGAAACTGAAGATATTTTCGCACTATCACGATTCTTTAGTAAGAATCGAATTCGTCATCTTCCTATTTTAGATGAGCAAGACCAGGTTGTGGGTGTTGTGACTCCTCACAGCATCCGAAGCCTTTTCAAGCCAGAATACTTGCTACGGTATGTTCGTGCGATGGAAGTAATGAATCAACAGGTAATACATGGATTCTCTACTGACTCAATCCTTGCTATTGTTCAGAGGATGGCAATTTGTCGAGTTAGTTGTGTTGTTATTGTTGATCCTCAAACTTTATCGCCGATTGGGATCCTTACTGAGCGAGATATTGTACGATTTCATCAACTAGATTTAGATTTTGCTCAAGTGGCTGCTCAAGATGTGATGAGTACACCACTCTCTACGATGTCTCCTCAGGATTCTCTTTGGAATGTTCATCAACGAATGCAGGAGTTAAATGTACGCCGATTGGTCATCATCTACCCAACTGGTGAATTAGCTGGAATTGTAACTCAAACTCAAATGTTGAAGATACTCGATCCGACTGAGATGTATCAAGTGATGACACAAATGCAGGGGATTATCGAGCAGCAAACGGCTAAACTACAGCAACTCAATCATCAATTACAACTCGCCAATACAGAGCTGGAGCACCTATCACAAACAGATGATCTCACCCAAGTGGTGAACCGTCGTCAGCTGAATGAATTTCTCGATCGTGCGTGGGAATGCTTAACGCATCTTGGCAAGCCTTTGTCTTTGATCATGTGCGATGTTGATTATTTTAAACTCTATAATGATACATATGGCCATTTGGCTGGGGATGAATGCTTAATAAAAATTGCTCAGGCGCTGAGAAGTTCGACTCGAAAAACGTTAGATTTAGTAGCTCGTTATGGCGGAGAAGAGTTTGTTGTCGTTTTGCCGAATACCGACAATGCCGGAGCTGAGTGCGTTGCAAAAAACATTATTACTCAAGTCGGAGACATGAAAATACCTCATCTTTCTTCTGAGATAGCGGAGCGCATCACGATTAGTTTGGGGGTCGCCACTACAATTCCAAATCCAGGAAGTTCACCAAAAATGTTGTTGAAGCTCGCAGATCAACTTCTCTATCAATCTAAACAACAAGGAAGAAACACTTATAGTCTCGAAGTTCTGTAGAAATCCGATGTGAATCGTGAGAAGGATGTCCAGCTCTGTCAAAGCGTTTAGCTTGAGTATGCTTATCAATTAGATCGGACAGATCGGATTACTAAAGATCGCTTCAATCAGCAATGTCTATAAAACCAGATCCAACAGCCCCCGATAGCGCACCCCTTGGGGCGACACCTCAAAACCACAGGGCAAAACCTCCAGCCCTGCGGCCACCGCCTGCCGCAGCAGTTCGCCGTACGTTGGATCTCGCTCATCTCCGGGTGAAAAACTGGTGCAGTCCCCCCGATTGACAAAGTAAAGCATCACGGCCCGACAGTCCGGCAAAAGGGCATGCAACTCTCGGATGTGCTTTTGGCCTCGTGTGGTCACGGTG
>JAAUOP010000117.1 GCA_012034805.1 Synechococcales cyanobacterium CRU_2_2
GGCGGTGTCGGGGTGGCGATCGCCCAGTTCTGCCTTGCTGATTTCGAGCGATCGCTCACAACACCGCTCCGCCTCCACCCACTGGCCCGAACTCTGATAAAACCGCCCCAATCCATTACTGCACCAACATTTATCAATCCCCTCCAGCAATCCCGTCCACCGCGCCGCCACCTCCTCCAAATGGGGCACCGCCTCCACCAGCCGCCCCCGCTCACCCACCGTCACCTCCTGCTCAATCGTCTTCGCAATCCCCACCATCGCCGCTGCAAACCCCTGGGGCAGCGCCTCTGCCTCGGGCAGTTCCCCCCGCTTCACCGCAAAAAAACTCCCGCACCAACGCATGAACCCCATAGGTGCCCGCCTCCCCCCGCTTGAGCAAATGCCACCCCAACAGCTCCGCCTGGGCATCCTCCAGCGCCTCTTCCGCCAAGCCAATCCCGCAAGCCTCCACCCAATCCCACCGCACCGCCGCCGCCGCAAACAGCCCCAACAGCCCCGCCAGCCGCTGCCCCTCCTCCGACAGCATCCCCCAGCTCAATTCAAACGCCGCCGCCACCCCCAGCGTCGCCGTCATCTCCGGGTGGGTTTGCTTCAGCGCCTGGGCCGCCAGCCGTTGCCCCTGCAACCGTTCCAGCAGCTTCGCAATCGTCAGCTCAGGCCGCTGCTCCAAATGCCGCCCCACCAGCTCAATCCCCAAAGGCAACCGCCCCACCCACTCACACAGCAACCTGGCATTGTCCAGCTCCGCCGCCACCCGCTCCCCCGCCACCAAATTCCGCAACAGCTCCAGCGCCGCCTCCGACACCAACACCTCCAGCTCCAGCCGCTGACCCCTCGGCAAAATCGCCCGCCGCGTCGTCAGCAACACCCGAAACCGCCCCGCCGTGGGCAACAGCGCCTTCAGCGGGCCATAGTCCTGCACATCATCCACCACGATCAGCACCGGCCCCTCCCCCGGCCAGCGCTGACAGCACCAGGCCAGCGGATTCTCAATCTGCTCCGGCACCGTCAGCCCCAAATGGGTCTGAGCAAACTGCACAATCTGCGGCTCCAGCGGCTCCACGCCCCGGACCCAGCAGACCCCGCCCGGAAACTCATCGCCCTGAATGCGGGCATACTGCAACGCCAGCTCCGTCTTACCCACGCCGCCCAGCCCCACCGCCGCCGCAATATTCACCTGCTGGCTCTGGTTCAGCAGCGCATCCACCGCCTCCAGGTCATCCACCCGACCGACGAAGACCGTCACGTGGCTCAGGGGTAAATTGTTTGGGGTGCTTAACTTTGACGGTGCCCCTCCCGCCGACTCCAGTCAAATATTGATGTTATTGGTCTGATTCTGAACCGTCCCCAGATTGACCACCCCAATCTTCTCCGCCAACTTAGTGAGGTGCTGTAAGGCCATCTCATCGGCTCTTGCTGCTGCTGCCGTCGCATTGACCGCCGCCCGAACCTCCGGATCCGCCGCCATCACTTGGCGCAGTTCCTCCTCCACCACCTCAACATCAATCACATTAGGATCATCAGCCGCCGCCAGCCGCTTCACCGTGTCTGGCGATTTTCGCTGCAACAGCGCCATGAGCTGCTGAGCCGAGGCGATCGCCCCCTCCCCCAACTGTTCACCAATTTTCTCCGTCGCCTTCGTCGCCAACAGCGTCAGGGCAACTGTCGCCAAAGTAATGGGATCCATGAATCTGTGATCTGAAGTAATAACAGCTACATCGATTTTAGCGGCGACGATAGGAAACAGCCGTCCTATGGGGTTGGATCCGCGATCGCCCCCGCCCCCAAACCCGCGCCGCCCGCCGCAACGCCCTGCGCCCCTCAGACCAATAGCGTTCGATCAACCCCGGCAACTCCTGAAGCGGCAATTGCGGAAAAACCGAACTCACATTGACCTCCTCATACTCATCCCCCTCTCCGCGCAACGCAAGAGCTGCAGCCGCCCCTCGCGGTCCCCTTGCCCCGGCTCATAGCGCCACACCTCCGGCCCCCCAAAACGCGCATAAATCGGCAAACGATCCAGCGACTTGCTCGTCAGATCGATTTCCAGCGCCAAATCCGGCGGCGGATCCTGCCGCAGATTCAGATCCACCCGGCCCCGCACCACCGCCTCATGTTGAAAATAAAAACAATCGTCCGGCTCCAATCCCGCCGCCCTCGCCTGATTTCGCCAAGTCGTTGAGCCATAGCTTTCATACTCTTGATCCAGCTCGTCGGCCAGATCTTAATGACATCGCCCATCACCGTTTTGAAATACTCGTGCTCCGGCAAAGGCGTCATGATTTCCAAAATACCGTCGTTATAGGCCAAACGGCTCGATCGCGACTCCCCCAACTCGCCCAAAATTTCCTCAAAATCCTGCCAGGAAACCTGATCCAGCGGCAGGCTCTGCCCAACCGGAACCGTCAGTTGACGTGGGGATAGCGTTACCATAGCTGCAAACCTCGAAGAGGACGTTGTCGCTGCCCTTAGCCTAGCCGATTGGCTGGGGCGATCGCAGCGCCTCAAGAACGGAAACCGATGAAATACCCTAGGGACATGCATTCCACGCCCTCGCGAGTCCCCGACCTCTGATGGTCTGGAATACAGCCCCCTACCGTAGGATGCCGGTTTGACACAAGTCTCGTTTCTAAGCCGCGAACTTTCGGTAGGCTTCGCTAATTTCGGCAACGGCGGCTTTGTAGAAACGCTCGCCGTGCTCCGGGGTCGCGAGGGCCGGATTTGAACCCATACGCCCATCGGGATAGTTACGCCGAAACGCCGCCGCGCCATAAATGCTTTGGCCTCGACCCACCTCTGGACTCAGTTCCGCTCGCTTAATCGCCTCGGGATAAACAAACTGAGTTAGCGCCACCTCGCTGGGCGTCGCATGGGATCCTTCTTCTTCGCCGTAGAGTTCCTTGGCCAGGGTGTAGACCGATCGCGCCATAAACCAATTGGATAGATGACAGCGCACCTCCTCAGCCCCGTCAATCCCCAGCAGCGCCAAATGGTCATAGGTCTCGGAAAACGCTGCCTTCAACGTCGCCATATTGCCGCCATGGCCATTGATAAAAAAGAATTTGCGAAATCCCGCCTGGGTTAATCCCGTCAGATAATCTCTGATGAGGAGAATTAGCGTACTGGGGCGCAGGCTCATACTCCCCGGAAAGGCCAAATGGTGCAGCGCCATGCCGACATTGATCGTCGGGCCAACGAGGGCACCGGTTTCGTCGCCGACGCCTTTGGCGATCGCCTCCGCACAAATCGCATCGGTGCCAATCAGCCCCGTGGGGCCATGCTGTTCGGTCGAGCCAATGGGAAGAATGAGGGTGCGCGATCGCCCCAAATAGGCCTGCACTTCGGGCCACGTACTGAGGTGAAGCTGCATCTTGAGGCCTCCTAAAAAAGCTGAAACGAATCCGGAAAACGCTGTATTAAGACGCAGGCAGAGAAAACACTCAGCGGTCAATCCAGAGTAAACGTACTAGAATGAGCCTAACTTCGATCGGCCTAACCTTCGATGAGCCTGACTTCCTGGAAACAGCCCATGTTCCTTTGAATGTATAGTCAAGAGGGCTCTCATGTGGCTCCATTCGTTGAAATCTCGTCCAGTTGTGATCCAGGTCTGAACGCCAGAAGCCCTACCCAGGTCGAAGGAATTTCAGCAACATCTATCACACGCTTTGTTGGTCTAGGAACTAAGAAATCAGATGCTACACCGCAAGATCTATCAACTCTGTTGTGATGAACGCGAAGTCTGGGTCTTTCTGAGGGATCAGCAACGCTGGATCGAGCGAGCGAAGATTCTAGACATCGAAGGGGATTTGGTCACCCTGCGCTACGAAATTGATGAAGACGACGAAGTTTGCGCTTGGGAAGAGCTGATTCGCCTAGATAGCATTGGTTCTATCAGCCAGAAACTCGCAACGGTCAGTCGCTACGGCGGCGAGCCGCTTGTTTCCGATGATTGTCCTGAGGCAGAGCGCCTTACTGACCCCGGTTCGGAGTCCCTCGGCGGTTCGGAGGCCCCGATACCAGAGCCTGCGCCGAGCCCAGATGAGCCCCATGAGGTTGAACCGATCGCTGATCGCCGTCCTGAAAGCGGCAACGCAGAAAGCTAGGCATGATCCCCAAAAGGGGTCTCACCCTCTTTGTTAGCAAACCCCAGGAATCTCTTGGCAAAACCATAGCTCTGGGGTGTTATGGATGGGGGCTGAGCGCTTTTGTCAGTCCTGTAGCATCGGGAGATTGCGCGTGACTCGGGTGATAGTCATTGGCTGCGGTGTGATTGGGGCGATGACGGCCTACGAACTCAGCCAAATTCAGGGATTAGAGATTACGGTTTTAGACCGACAGCCTCCAGCCCAGGGCTCTACGGGTGCGGCTTTGGGCGTGCTCATGGGGGTCGTGAGCCATAAGCTGAAGGGCCGCCAGTGGCGCTTGCGCTGGGAAGGTTTGCAGCGCTACGAGCAGCTGGTGCCTGAGCTAGAAGCCGCTACGGGTCAGCATATTCCGTTTAATCGCAAGGGTATTTTGAAACTGCTGCTGGAGGGGGATTCGTCCGAACGCTCGGCGGAAAAGTGGCGATCGATCCTCACCCATCGTCAAGCCCAGAACATTCCCCTTGAACTGCTCAGCGCCGCCCAAGTCCAGGCCCAATTTCCCGAGATTCAGGCTCCCGGATTGGTCGGAGCGGTTTATTCCGAGCGCGATCGCCAGCTTGACCCCACAGCTCTTACCCTGGCCCTGGTGACGGCGGCTCAGCAGCAGGGCGTCCGGTTTCAGTTTGATGCGGACGTGGACGGCTTTTTGACCACCCTGGCCCAAACCGCTGCTGCTCCCCCCCGCGCTGAACCCCCAGCTGAATCCCTAACGAATTCCGTTGAACCAGAGGAAGGGCTTCACTGTACCCAGGTTTGCTGGGCCGAAGATTCCCAACCCGCTGACTATGTAGTGATTGCGGCCGGTCTGGGCTCAAGCCAGCTCACGGGACGGCTGCAACAGCCCCTGGAAATTCTCCCGGTTCTGGGCCAAGCCCTACAAGTTTGGACGCCCAGTCCGATTTTGGGCCATGAGCACCTGCACCCCGTGATTACAGGCGACGATGTCCACATCGTGCCGCTGCTCAAGCCCTGGATTGACGAAGCCGAGCTACATCCCCAGGCGGCAGCCTATTGGATTGGGGCGACGGTGGAATTGCCCGATCACCAGGGAAATCCGGCGGCGATCGCCAAGGCCAACCTAGAGGCCGTGTGGCAAAAGGCGATCGCTTTTTGTCCCGATCTGGCCAAGGGCGAAATTGTCCGCACTTGGTCTGGCTATCGTCCCCGCCCCCACAACCGCCCTGCTCCGGTGTTCGAAAAACTTCCCGGCTACAATAATGTCCTACTGGCCACAGCTCACTATCGCAACGGTGTGCTGCTGGCACCAGCCACAGCTCAGTGGGTGGTCGGGGAAGTGACAGGCAGAGCTTGACGGCACGGTTGCCCTAACTCTGCCGTGAATCTGCCGTAAATATGAAAGAAATATGAAAACAAATATGTCAAGATAGAAGCGTTCCGTTTTGGCAAGTGGGCAATGGCATTCGTCTGGCTGCAGCGAGACCGCAGGTACACTGGCGAGCTTCGGTTCGATAGAATTTTTGATGGGATTGGACTGGTGGCGATCGCCTTCACCCTCTGCGCCTGTGCCAATCCGTCCCCAGGTCTGAGTCGTGCGGACGAACGGCCCCAAGTGGTTGCCACCAGCACGATTATTGCGAATCTGACGGAGGCGATCGCCGCCGAGGAAGTTGAACTGGTCGGCCTTTTGCCTCCGGGTAGCGATCCCCACATCTACGAGCCCGTGCCCAACGACACTAAGGCGATCGAGCGGGCAGACCTGATTTTATACAACGGCTTTAATCTCGAACCGGCGCTGATTCGGCTGATGCAGGCGTCTGGAGAGCAGACCCAAAAGCTGGCCGTCGGTGAGGTCGTAGAGCCCTTGGCCATGGTCGCGGGTCAAAAACAAGCTGATCCCCATGTTTGGGGCGATGTGGAAAACGCGATCGCCATGACCCAGGCCATCCGCGATGCCCTGATTGCCCTCTCTCCAGAGGACACCGCCACCTTCACCACCAACGCACAAACGCTCACCGCGCAGCTCTCCCAACTCGACGCTTGGATTACCACCCAAATCGCCACGATTCCCGCCCAAAACCGCAAACTCGTCACCACCCACGATGCCTTTCAGTACTACGCCCACGCCTATGGCCTTGAGCTGATCGGCACCTTGATTGGCATCAGCACTGAGGAGCAGCCCAGCGTCCGCACCGTTCAAACCTTAGTCAAAGCAATTCGCACTGCCCAGATTCCGGCGATTTTTGCTGAAACCACGATCAATCCCCAGTTGATCAAGACCGTAGCGGCAGAAGCGGGCGTCAATCTGGCTCCCCAGGCGCTCTATTCAGACTCGATCGGGGCTCCCGGCAGCAGGGGCGATTCCTACCTCAAGATGATGGCGGCCAATACCCAATCGATCGTAGAGTCCCTCGGCGGTCGCTTCACCCCCTTTCAGCCCAGCCCCTAGATTCGCCTTGAGCTGAGCCAGCCGATCGTCAAGCGAACAGCGGTTCGGAAGCTGCTGCGAACCTGTCTCGATTGTGAGAGTTCTTCACTGGGAGTGGTTCAAGGCAGGGCTAGGATAGGAGCCTGAGCCGTTCGGCTTCCGCACGTCCGTCCAAGCTTTTCACTCGTCCCAGAGGCGATCGCATCTATGTCCCACGACCCTTATCTCGATCACCCTCGCATCGGCTCCGTCCGCCGCAAAGGCGTTCGCCGGGTTCTGGTCATTACCTTACTCCTCAACTTGGCGGTGGTGCTGATCAAAGGCTGGGTCGGTCTTTTGACCAGCTCCCTGAGTTTGTTAGCCGATGCCCTGCATAGCGTCACCGACAGCATCAACAACATTTTGGGCCTGGTGACCAATCACTTGGCCACCCCCGAGCCCGATCGCGAACATCCCTACGGTCATCAGAAATTTGAAGCAGTGGGTGCCTTGGGCATCGCGGCATTTTTGGGGATTGCCTGCTTTGAAATCCTCAAAAGTGCAGTGGCTCGCATCCTCCACGGTGGTCAGCCGTTAACGATTGGGGGGCCGGAGCTTTGGCTGTTGGTGATTGTGCTGGGCATCAATATTTTCGTCGCGTTCTACGAACGAGGGGTCGGCAAACGCCTCGATAGCACGATTTTGATCGCAGATGCTCAACACACCATGAGTGATGTCTGGATCACGATTAGTGTCTTGGCAGGCTTACTCGGCGTTTGGGCCTTTAAAATTCAGTGGTTGGATCTGGCGCTGTCGTTTCCGGTAGCGGCGCTCGTGTTGTGGAGCGCCTGGGAGGTGCTCAAGAGCAATTTGCCTTGGCTGGTGGATGAAATGGCGATCGCCCCCGAAGCCATCCAAAAAACCGTCCTGGAGGTTCCCGGTGTGCTCAACTGCCACGACATCGCCTCACGGGGTGTGCTAGGCCGCCAAGTCTTTGCCGAAATGCATTTGATCGTCGAGGCGAAAGACGTCGCCACCGCCCACCGGATCACCGAAGCGGTCGAGGCGCATTTGAGCGATCGCTACGGCCCCATCCGCCCCACTCTTCACGTTGAACCCCCCGAGTATGTCTCTGAAGAATTGACCTACAAACCGGACTCGCAACAGGCCTGAAAGACCCGGTGCAGCTTTGTCGAGATTTTCAATTCTTAGATGGCATTAGATGACATTGGGATCGATGCCTTGCGATCGCAAATACTCAGCCAAGCGATCGGCCCGAGCCTGTTCCTGATCGGCCCGAGCTTGTTCCTGATCGGCCCGAGCCTGTTCCTGCAGGGCTCGCTCCCTCACCCAGGGAACCAAAACGCCCTGGTCAGTCCACCAGCGCAGCCAATACCCCGTCCGCTCATCCCGTCTCCCCTGCCACGTGCCTAAAAACAGACCCATGGCCTCAACCCAGTGACGACCGTCTGGATTGGGCTGTTCGAGTTTGTACTGTGCTCCCTCCAGGCGATAAAACTCCAAGAGCCCTCCGTCAATATCAAAAATGACGTAGTGGGGCACCTGGAGAATTTGTTCGTAGAAAAACCATTTGCCGTAGGGATGGGTTTGTTTAGAGGAATATTCGCCACCGTCGGTCTCCGACAAAAACTCCATCACAATCACAGGCAGATCACCTTGGAGTACAGGCGTATAGCTACGCTCCACGTTTGCGAGAGGGGTATTGATTTGGGGAATGTAAGACCAATCCGGCGCTTTGACGACAACCTTATCGTTGACGCGGGTGGTAATGCCGTAGTTAGTCGGCATCAAGGTTTGGTCTGAGGCCAGACCGATTTCACGTAGGCCGTCACGCAAAGCCTCGGCCAGCATCGGCTGATAAAGATTATCCACGGGATCATCCGGCAGAACGTAGTCATCTGGGAGCTTTTCCCAGGTAATTTTGAGGCAAGAGCGGGCGGAAGCTGGGGCTTGGGGACTGGCAACCATAAATTTAACTCCAGATCGAGCTCCGACGCACAGCGGCATCTAGTTTCATCATAGTGCGATCGCACAAAAAGCCCCCGGCCATGGATGGTCGGGGCTAAACGTAATTTCGATTGCTCACACCGCGATCGAGCGCAGCGGATCAATCAGTCAAGACAAAGGCTAAACCGCGGCGGTTTCCTTCGCAACTTGATCTAGTTCACCTTTCTCGTAGCGCACCGCAAAGTATTCAACCGATTTCTGGTTGATTTTGCTGGCATTGCCCGCTGCCCAGAACTCTTTGTAGCGATCGGAGCAAATTTCCTTCATGTACTGAATCGAAGGCTTGAGGAAGTGGCGTGGATCAAAGTTTTTGGGATCCTTCATTGCCGCTTCGCGGATTGCCGCCGTAATCGCCAAGCGGTTATCGGTGTCGATATTCACCTTGCGCACACCACTCTTAATGCCTTTCTGGATCTCCTCGACGGGAACACCATAGGTTTCGGGGATTGCACCGCCATTGGCATTGATCATGTCCAACCATTTCTGGGGTACGGAAGAAGAACCGTGCATCACCAAGTGAGTGTTGGGCAAGCGCTTGTGGATTTCTTCGATGCGGCTAATGGCCAGGATTTCGCCCGTCGGCTTGCGGGTGAACTTGTACGCGCCGTGGCTGGTGCCAATGGCAACGGCCAAGGCATCCACCTGGGTCTTGAGCACAAATTCCACAGCTTCATCCGGATCCGTCAGGAGCTGATCATGGCTGAGGGCACCCTCAAAACCGTGGCCATCTTCGGCTTCGCCCTGGCCAGTTTCCAAAGAACCCAAGCAGCCCAGTTCACCTTCGACGCTCGCGCCGATGGCGTGGGCCACTTTCACCACTTCGGAGGTGACGGCTACGTTGTACTCAAAGCTAGCGGGCGTCTTGGCATCGGCCTCCAGGGAGCCATCCATCATGACGCTGGTGAAGCCATTTTTGATCGCGGAGTAGCAGGTGCTCGGGCTGTTGCCGTGATCCTGGTGCATCACCACGGGGATGTGGGGGTAGGTTTCGACGGCAGCCAAAACCAAGTGACGCAAAAATTCTCGCCTGCATAGCTCCGAGCACCGCGAGAGGCCTGCAGAATGACAGGGCTGTCGGTTTCGTCAGCCGCCTGCATGATCGAGAGGATTTGCTCCAGGTTATTGACATTAAAAGCGGGGATACCATAACCGTTTTCAGCGGCATGATCCAGCAGCAGCCGCATTGGTACGAGCGCCATACGTTGATCCTCCTAGGAGATTTTCGTTGCCTTCGGCAAACTTAAGTTTTAAGACTCTGTCACTGATCTTATCTGTCACTAATCTTAAGGGATGAGCCAACGCTAGTAAATTATTCCTAAAGAAAGCAGGATGGCTTGGACTGCAGCGAGTTTGAAGGGTTCCCCCTGAATAACTAGGGGCTGGGTGCCGCCATCAGACACAGGCCGATCGCATCTACCACACGACTGACGGCGATCGCCTCCACCCCAGTCCCCGACAGATCCTGGCCCTTGGGCACGATCGCTGTCGTAAACCCCAGCTTCGCGGCCTCTTTTAGCCGCAGTTCAATTTGTGACACAGGCCGCACCTGGCCACCCAGACCGACCTCGCCGATAATCACCAGCTCTGGGTTGACAATGCGATCGCGAAAGCTCGCCACGATCGCCATCGCCACGCCCAAGTCCGCAGCGGGCTCCCCCACATTCAGCCCGCCCACCGACGACACATAGGCGTCAAACTTCGACAGCGGCAACCCCACCCGTTTTTCCAGCACCGCCAAAATTTGTGTGAGGCGGTTGAACTCCAGGCCCGTCACCGATCGCCTCGGTGAGGGATAACTCGTCGGACTTACCAGAGCTTGCAGCTCCACGACCAGGGGACGCGTGCCTTCGCAGGCGACGATGGTGGCGGAGCCGGGGGCGTAGTCTTCGCGATCGCCCATAAACAGCGCTGATGGGTTTTTGACCTCCTCCAGGCCCTCGGACACCATCTCAAACACCCCCAGCTCGTGGGTCGCGCCGAAGCGGTTTTTGATCGCTCGCAGCAGACGGTGGCTTGCAAAGCGATCGCCCTCAAACTGCAGCACCGTGTCCACCAAGTGTTCCAGCACCTTAGGCCCGGCGATCGACCCATCCTTGGTCACATGGCCGACGATCAACATCGTAATTTCCAGTTGCTTCGCCAGTCGCATCAGCGCCGACGTACATTCGCGCACCTGGGCCACGGAGCCCGGAGCCGAACTCAGCGCCGAAAAATACAACGCCTGAATGCTATCAATCACCGCCACGCGAGGCCGCAGCGCTTCTAGCTCCGCCAAAATCATTTCCAGATCGGTCTCCGGCAACAGATAAAGACCGGAGGTCACCGCCTCACTTGAAACCTCCGGCACCTTGCCCCCGAGCCGCTGCCAGCGCATCTTAATCTGCTGCCCAGATTCTTCAGCGGCAACGTACAAAATCGGGTGCCGATCCGCCAGCAGCATCGCCGTTTTAAGCAGCAGCGTCGATTTGCCAATGCCCGGATCGCCGCCCAAGAGCACCAAGGACCCCGGCACAATGCCGCCGCCCAGGACGCGATCGAACTCGCTGTAGCCCGAGGGAATGCGCGCCTGGGGGAAATCGGAGATATCGGAGAGTTGGAGCGATCGCCGCAATCGAGCCGGTTCCGTGGGGTCGGCCCGCTTGCCCCGCAGGGCGGCTTTGTTGCCTAGGCCACTGGAGGACGGGGCGATCGCCACGGTTTCCAAGGTCTGCTCCTGCATGGTTCCCCAAGCATGACACTCAGGGCAACGACCAAAGAATTGACGAGTTTTTGCCCCGCATCCACTGCAAACGTATTCACTTTGCTTTTTTGCCATCGGATGCTCGCCATAATTTTTGCGATAGACCTGACAGCCGTTCTGGCGGATGGACTCTAGCCGACTTAAAATCCTGAATATCTACAGATTTGAGCTCAAACTTTGTTAAGTTCAGTTAAAAACTTAAGAAAGCGTGAAATCTAAGACGGGCAGGGGTTCCAGGCCTACATTTATATTCAATATAAGCTATGATTCTTAACCATAAGAACGATATCTGATTTAAATCAACCTAAATCAATCCATCATTCAAGGGTTCAACGAAAACGTTGAGCGAAAGGGTTCGGCGAAAATTTTCAAGGACAAGCGTGCAACGGCGTGCTTGCTTTGCGTATTTCGTAAGCGGTTTCTTGTAAGCCAATCGTAACCTTGAGCCAGTGGCAACATCGCCTACCTATCCTAGTGGGCGATGGGCTCGGGAAACGGCCCCATCAGCAGCTTGTACAAACGCGATATCTCAGAAAAGGTATCTAAGGAGGCTTGAGTTTTGGAAAGCCATAAGGAACGAATCCTGGTCGTCGATGACGAGGCCAGCATCCGCCGCATCTTGGAAACCCGTCTGTCTATGATTGGTTACGACGTGGTGACTGCTGCTGACGGAGAAGAGGCCCTCGAGATTTTTCGAGGTGACAATCCGGATTTGGTGGTTTTAGACGTCATGATGCCCAAGCTCGACGGCTACGGCGTCTGTCAGGAGCTGCGCAAAGAGTCGGATATTCCAATCATCATGCTGACAGCCTTGGGAGATGTGGCCGATCGCATCACCGGTCTAGAGCTCGGGGCCGATGACTATGTCGTCAAACCCTTCTCTCCCAAGGAACTAGAGGCCCGGATTCGCTCAGTTTTGCGCCGGGTTGAAAAAAATAGCACCTCTGGGATCCCGAGTTCCGGTGTCATCCAGGTCAACAATCTGCGCATCGACACCAACAAGCGCCAAGTCTACAAAAGCGACGAGCGCATTCGTCTCACCGGTATGGAATTTAGCTTGCTTGAGCTGCTCGTCGGTCGGTCTGGCGAGGCCTTCTCCCGCGCCGAAATTTTGCAAGAGGTTTGGGGCTATACCCCCGAGCGCCACGTCGATACTCGCGTGGTCGATGTGCATATCTCCCGTCTGCGGGCCAAGCTCGAGGATGACCCCAGCAACCCTGAGCTGATTTTGACGGCGCGGGGCACAGGCTATCTGTTCCAGCGGATTGTCGAACCGGGCGATGAAATGCGCTAGGTCGATTCGGGTATTGCGGGGCCGATGCTTGGGACAGATGTACGGTCGTAAGAAAACCGCTTGCGCGGAAACCCTTCTGATAGAATTTTGAAGGTTTCTAACAGCACGAGCAGAAGCATTAGCCGATGGGTTCCAACCGAGCACGAATCGCCGTTGACGCCATGGGGGGTGACTTTGCCCCCGATGAAATTGTCGCCGGGGCGCTAAAGGCGCATCAAGAATTTGATGTCGAGATTTTGCTGGTGGGGGACCCTGAGAAGATTCAGGCGGCGCTCGCAAAGGCAGGTAGCCGAGGGGAGCTGCCGGACGGGGTGACGATTGTGCCTGCGGAAGAGGCGATCGCCATGGACGAAGATCCCATGCGTAGCCTACGGCGCAAACCCAAAGCCTCGATCAATGTGGTGATGAATTTGGTCAAGCGCGGCGAGGCCGATGCGGCTGTGTCTGCGGGCCACTCCGGGGCGGTGATGGCTTCGGCGCTCTTGCGGCTGGGCCGGTTGCCGGGGGTTTCGCGGCCTGCGATCGGCGCGGTTCTGCCCACCATCAAGCCAGATAAGCAGGTGCTGGTGCTCGATGTCGGGGCCAACGTGGATTGTCGTCCAGGCTTCCTCGAGCAGTTTGCCATCATGGGCTCCGCCTACAGCGAATGTGCGCTGGGCGTCGAAAAACCCAGAGTCGGCCTGCTCAATATTGGCGAAGAAGAGTGCAAAGGCAACGACCTTGCGCTGCGCACCTATCAGTTGCTGAAGGGCAATCCACAAATCAATTTTGTCGGTAACGCAGAAGGCCGAGATGTGCTCTCGGGTTCCTTCGATGTTGTGGTTTCGGATGGCTTTGCGGGAAACATTTTGCTCAAATTTGCGGAAGCCGTGGGCGAAGTTCTGCTCGCCATTTTGCGCGAAGAGCTGCCTCGGGGCATTCGGGGCAAAGCCGGAATTGCCATGCTCCAGCCCAATCTCAAGCGGGTCAAGCAGCGCATTGACCACGCCGAGCACGGCGGGGGGTTGTTGCTCGGTGTGGCCGGGGTTTGTATTATCAGCCACGGCAGTTCCAAGGCGACTTCCTTTGCCAGCGCCATTCGTCTTGCTCAGGAGGCAGTAGAAAACCGAGTTCTAGACCGCATGGCCATTCCCATTCAGGCCTCTCAAGCGGCTGCCCAGGCCCGCACCGAACCAGAGCCTGCTGTGGTGGCAGCGGCAACAACCGTTGCTGCCGCTGCCGTTGGCCCATCGACCGTCATTGCGTCAGCCATCCCGTCCACGGCTCATGGGGTGACCTCGGTCGAGCCTGAGTCTGCCGTCAGTTAGTGGCTGGCGAGCGACCGGAGCGATCTCGACCGGTCGTTCGGTCGATGCCAGTGAACCCGGCATCGAACTGAGCTGTTTTGCCCCAAACGGAGAAATCATGTGAGCACTGAACCTACGGGAATCGAACAGGCTGCTGACCTCGAACAAACTGCTGACCTCGAACAAACTGCTAACCTCAAACAAACTGCTGACCTCGAACAAACCGCTGGCTTCCCAAAAATGGTCGGCATCGCGCTGGTGGGAAGCGGATCGGCCTCCCCTGAGCCCATCCTGACCAACGACGACCTTGGGGAGGTAGTAGAGACCTCCGACGAGTGGATTCGAACGCGCACGGGCATCGGTGAACGCCACCTGCTGCCGCCGGAGCAGGGGCTCAAGGATTTGGCGGTATTGGCTGGGCAACGGGCGCTGACAGCGGCAGGCATGGCGGCAACGGAGCTGGATTTAGTTCTGCTGGCAACTTCCACTCCAGACGATTTGTTTGGCAGCGCAGCACAAGTGCAGGTGCAACTGGGGGCCACGGGGGCGATCGCCTTCGATATCACCGCCGCCTGTTCGGGCTTTTTGGTCGGTTTGGTCACCGCCGCCCAGTTTATCCGCACGGGGGCCTACCGCAAGGTGTTGTTGATCGGGGCAGATGTGCTGTCGCGCTGGGTAGATTGGAGCGATCGCAGCACCTGTGTTCTGTTCGGT
>JAAUOP010000265.1 GCA_012034805.1 Synechococcales cyanobacterium CRU_2_2
AGGCGGAAGATGAGGAATCAGGGATGAGCCTGCTGGGCGGGGATAGGCCCCGGTGAATGTCGGTTTGGTCTGGGGTTGAGTGCCTGGGTCTACGTGCGTTAGGAGGCTCGCCCAAGGGACACCGGCGATTCACACGGGCACAAACCCACAGCCTTTCGGCTTCCACTGCCACAACCGTCTCACCCTTTCCGAACTGGGCTTCGCCGCAATGCCCAACCGCGCCTGGATCACCTGGATGGTGACCTCATTAAAGTCACTGGGGAAACGCGCCTGCTCCTGGGCATGGTCCAAAAAGAAGGTGCCGTGGTAGCTGCCCGTGCGAGCCAGTAGCTTCTCACGGGCATCAAACCGGGCTAGGGTTGTAGGCACATCCCTGAGGCGGCCTGGGTAAAGCGCCAGAATCAGCTCGGCAGCGTTGCTAAAATGTTGCCCTTCATCTTTGACCAAATGGTGCCCGATGCGGCGATCGCCGACCAAAGTGACCATAAAACTCAGCCAGATCCCTGCGGTAAGAATAGGTGCTGCCAATTTCATCGTAGGCCAACAGCAGCAGGATACTGAATTCATCCACCAACAGATCTTCAATCGGTTCCAGATTGCGCTGTGCTGCCCTGGCAGCGGCCTCTCGATCCATCTCGGCATAGGCAACGCCGGAGAGGGCATGGTAACAGCGACGCAGGCCCTGGTAATGTTTCAGCTCATCCTCTAGCCAAGCATCTAACATCTGGCGAAAGCCAGGGCTGATGCCTCGGTGGAGCAGCCAGTCGTAGAGAAACTGGGCATCCGCTTCCGAAAACACATCGCGGGCCAGCAAACGTTCAAAGTTTTCGGCGACTTGGGCGGGGGCAGCGTGAAAGTAGCTAGGGGCAATCCGGTGCTCCAGGCCAATGACAGAATCTAGATTCCAGCGATTTTGTGGGGGGGTGCCCATGGGCTTGTGGGGGGGATGGTTCAAGGCTAGAGCTAAACTTGAATTGCCCCAGCAACAATGTGGGGAATGATGGTACAGTAGCGGCCAGTAATTCTAGATCCATCGCCCCGAATCACAATGCCTGCGGCTTCACCATCCACGCTCCAAGCACCGATCATATAGTGCTGTCGCTGCTGACCCAGCGCCGCCACGGGAAGCTCAAAAAACTCCTGTAAAATATAGCCTTCCTCACCATAGCCCAGGGCTGGTTTGGCCTCGATATCGCCCACGGCGGGATCTAAAATCGAAATGCCCACGCCTTCATGGCCAATAATTGGCTTGCGAATGTGAATTCCAACCGCGAGCTGGGTGGCTTCCATCGAAAGATCAGTCTCGAAATAGGTGGGCAAGAGGTACTGTCCATAGGTGGGATGGTTGCGAAACCACTGCCACATGTAGACCATGGCTCCTTTGTTGCTGAGCACTTGTTTCCACAATGGCTCGATAATAATTTGGTCTGAAATGTCATCCTTTTCTAGGCGATTGACAAGGGCCGTTGTGGAGCGATCGCTAGCCATGTCTGCCTGAATGTTGTGCCAGTCGTAGATCTTCCAGATAATTGGCATTCGGTCGTTTTGGCCATCCACCAGGTAACCTTCGGAATCTAGACCAATCCCTCGGCTGATCAGCTTTCCATCCTCATCATAGTCATCGCGCAAAGTGACAATTTGGGTGTAGATTTGATCATCTACTTCATCGTGCAGAATCTGGATGAGTTGCATCGCCATTTCTAGATCTTCTTCTAGGGTCTCATCCACAAGGAAGGAGACCCCACGACCCTTGAAGTCGCAGGCGTTGGCCAAAACCCGAAACCGGTTGGCGATTTTTCCCAATATTCATTGAACTGGTAGGCATCATGGGGCAGGGCCTTGTCACCCGAGGGAAACTGACTGCGGTAGTTGCAAAACCAATTCCATTGGTAAACCATCTCAGCTCCCAGCAGGGGCGTCTCGCCATTGATTTCGATCAGTTTGATGCTTAGTTCGGAGCCGCTAATATCTCCCAGGGCCTGGTTGCGGGTGGCCAGATCGAAGCGGGTGGCCAGCTCTAAGTCCTCCGGGGCTTCCCGCGCCCAGGAGCTGGCGATCGCCCGATGGTACTCCGGCAAAATCCCCAATGTCTTGAGACGAGATGTAACGGCACCCGGAGATTCTTCGGTAAAAAACCGATCCAAAGAACTCGCAGCTCATTTCCCAGAGGGCTTCCGTCGCCTTGCTGAGTGCCTCTTCTTCACCCTCGCTCAACTGAATGGCATAGGGAACCGCCAGGGCTTCTGTCCAATAGCCAATCGTCTGGTTGGTTAGGGCATCAACTTGATAGGCATTGTCACGAATGTGCTGTTGCCAATGGCGGCGGCGTTTGATTTCGATGGGGCGCATTGGGAAAGTGCTAGGTTATCTGAATTTGGGGAGCGGTTGGGCTGCTGGTTGTACCCATGATGGACGACTGGTCCGCCATGGCAGGACTATTTGCCGCCCTTACCCGTGGATTTGTAGGAACTGCCAAAGCCAGAGGTGCCCCTGCCTGTGATGGCATTGCTGCCAGATTTTTGGGCAGGTTTAGTCGGGGTCTGCGTCGCCGTGGGCCTTGATGGAGAGGTTGTGGACTTCGCGGTGGCTTTGGTGCCGAGGTCGAGGTCGGGGTGCGACTCCCTCCAGTATTGGAGTTGCTAGAACCGTTTGAGTTGCTAGTACTACTATCGCGATAGATGACGGTGGTGTGGCTGCCATAATCCCGCTGGCTGCCGATGTAGACGGGGGGAAGCCAGGGGTTGTAGGAATAGCCACCGAAGAAGATCGGTCGATAGATGGGTTGAATATAGTTGTTGTCGCGACTGGGTTCTACCCGCTCACAGGGATCTCCGCTGGCTTCACAGGCGGTCTGATCTGCGTAGGTTGGGGCTTGGGCAGCATATTGCTGTTTGCGGCGGCCAGGAAGGCTTCACATTCATCGGGCTGGAGGGTGGGTTGGATTGGGGCTGAACCCTGGAGTTTTCCAGCATCGAATGCCTCTTTTAGGATCTTGTATTCTGCGCCGAGCCGCTCGGTCTCCATTTTGCAACTTTGGAGATCCGTAAATTCGATTTCGGCTTTGTCCCCGTTGGCAGTATTTAGATTTGCGGAACTGACATTTGCAGCGTTGCCAGCAGCAGCGTTGCCAGCAGCAGCATTGCCAGCAGCAGCAGTGCGAGTAGAAGCGTCAGTGCCAGCAGCGTCAGTGCCAGCACCTGTGGCACCTGTTTCCTGCGCTTACAGGAAACGTATGGCTTCTCAAAGCAAACAAAAGGCGCCACTTAACACCTCGCGCACCTGGCTGCCTCCTGCTTCTCTGCTCTCCGCTCGTTGTACTGCTGCTGCTGTTTTTGGTGGACATGGAGGTGCTGCTCAGACGGGCGGTCAAGCAGCGCGAGCTCGAGCTCAACTATCAGCCGATCGTCGATCTCGGCAGCGGCGATATCTTCGCGTACGAGGCGCTGACCCGCGGGCCGGCGAACACCGCGCTCGAGTCGCCGGCGACGCTGTTCGCGATCGCCGACGAGGTCGACCTGACCGTCGAGCTCGATCGCGCGTGCTTCCGCGGCGCGCTGCGCAGCGCGCTGACGCTCGAGCCGGTCCACCGGCTGTTCGTGAACCTCTTGCCGATGTCGTTCTACGACGCGTCGTTCATCGAGGTCGAGGTCGGCAACCTGTTGGCCGCCGCGGGGCTGACGCCGGCGAACATCGTGTTCGAGATCACCGAGCGGCTCGCGATCGAGAACTTCGCGTCGTTCAAGCGCTCGCTCGCGGCATACACCGCGATGGGGTTCGGCGTCGCGATCGACGACGTCGGCACGCGGCACTCGAACCTCGAGACC
>JAAUOP010000266.1 GCA_012034805.1 Synechococcales cyanobacterium CRU_2_2
GCATCTCCTTGTTCCAGCAAGTCCCTGTGCGATGCTTCGCATGGCCCGCGGGACTCGCGATAGCTCCGCGGACCCGTGACGGATCGAATGCAATCCGAGGAAGAGCGACTCCACGAGCAGCAGCGGATCCGGCGCGAGTTGCAGGGCTGGATTTGACGGCGCGATGGCAGTTTTCCTGATTCGTTCTTTTTAAAGGCTGCCGGTTTACGCTTTTTGCTTCCGTTCATACCGCCTCATCCTTAGATGAAAGGAAGCAGGCTTTGCGGGAGATGCGTCCATGTCGGCCTTTTCGATCTTTGTGCTTGCGCTGCTCGGCCTCATCGTCGTGACCGTCATCGCCACGGCCAAGGTGGTGCCGCAAGGCTTCAACTACACCGTCGAGCGGCTCGGGCGCTATGTGCGCACGCTGCATCCCGGCCTCGGCATCATCGTGCCCTTCATCGAGCGCGCGCCGAGTCACTTGCCTGCCTAAGGTACCAGTCGCACCTGTAACTAATAAATTCATGAGAGTTTTTGTGACAGATTCTTAACTTTTAATAAGATTTTATCAGAAATTCCCCGATCGACTCGGAAAGTCCGCCACTCTTTTGCCAAAATACCTGGATTGTCTGGCTGTCAAAGCCCAAAACGTCCAAGCTCGATCGCTTTTCTGTAAATCCTGAAGAATCGTAATCGCAAAACTTAACTTGCACGCAGGAAGCGTGGGGGGGGAGTTCGGTCAGTTAGGCAAATGAAGCGAAGTTCGATCAAGCGATCGCCACAATCATTGATCATAAGGAGGAGGAGAAGCAGGAAGGATAAGTGGACGACCAACACTTTGGCTCATCCTTCCTTGTAACTATTGCCTACTCTTCTCCTCCCTGAATTTTGAGGAGTAGGAAGCCCACCGACAGACCCACTAAAATCAGTGAAAAGGACAAAAATGCTGCATTAAAAATTTCACCGTGCATTACTTGAGTGCTCCTGAACTGTTAAGTAAGGGGGCGATCGCTCGATTGACTGATCTCGACTGATCTGTATTAATCGACAGCTCGATTGAATCGATTGATAAATCAGAGAAAGATTTTCATAAGATTTGCCCGTATGGAGTATTGTAAACCAGGTTGGTAAACGAGTCGTCATGGGATTTTCGCTGCCTTTGCCGATATAAACCGTTGTCGTTACCAAGATGAGACAAGCAATGGAGAATCCGCCTTCGACTGGGCAGCAAGGGACAGAAAAAAAAGATTGCTGATGACGATCGGCGACCCCGCCGGAATTGGGGCAGAAGTCGTATTGAAAGCACTGGCAGATCCCACGATCTCTGCACTGTGTGAGGTCACGGTAGTGGGAAGCCGATCGCTGTTGCAAGCAACCTACGAACACCTGCAACAGCTCAATCCCAACATTGCCCTGGCTGATCCGGCTCAACTGGAACTGGCTGGAGATTGAGTTGGGGGTGGAGTCTCAAATTGTTTTGGGGCAAGAAAGCGCGGCAAGTGGGGCTGTGAGTTTGCCTATTTGACAGCCGCGATCGCGGACTGTTTGCGCGGTCAGTTTCAAGGAATTGTGACCGCACCCATTGCCAAATCTGCCTGGAAAGCCGCAGGTCATCATTACCCTGGGCAGACGGATGCTTTTGGCAGAACGGGCGAATGCAAAGCGATTTGGCATGTTGTTTGTTGCCCGATCGCCCCACACCCACTGGACGCTTCGCACCCTGCTTGCCACTACTCACATTCCCCTACGCCAGGTTGCAGACACCCTCACCCCCACGCTGCTGACTGCTAAACTGAATCTTTTGGTCGAATGTTTACATCAGGACTTTGGCATCTCCACCCCGCGCATTGCGATCGCCGGATTGAATCCCCACAGCGGTGAACAAGGGCAACTCGGACGCGAAGAGGTGGACTGGCTCATTCCCTGGATGCAAGCCATGCGCGATCGGTTGCCTGCTGTCCAGTTAGAGGGACCCATCCCGCCAGACACCCTCTGGGTCAAACCCGGTCAAGCCTGGTATGGATCGCAATCGCGAGTATATGGTGCAAATCCTGCCGATGCCTATCTAGCGCTCTATCACGATCAAGGGCTGATTCCGGTGAAGCTGATGGCATTCGATCGAGCGGTCAACACCACGATCGGGCTACCTTTCATTCGCACTTCGCCCGACCATGGCACCGCGTTCGATATTGCGGGCAAAAACCTGGCGGATGCTACCAGTATGAAGGCAGCGTTACAATTGGCAGCCGAACTGGCGCAACAAAAGCAAATTATTCAGGATACAATTGTTTACTAAGCTACAAAATGTAATTTCTTTCTATCAATGAGATTTTTCTTTGGATCTGAGCTTGTTGAGTAAACCTTCAGAAAGGGTAAACTTTTGGGGCGATCGTCCCCATTCGTCCCAAAATGTTGCTGTCAACACTTGCTGACTTTCGCAATCTTTATTAATATAAATAAGCAATCGTTAGCGTAAAAATTAAAATTGTTCAGTATATAGGGCTACAAAGTCTTCTATATAATGGGCACAGATCCACTCATACAAACGCTTTACCGATTCATCTTACGCTTTCTTGTTAATCGCTAATTTCAGGGTCGAGTCTAAGCAGGTAATTATGGTTCAATCAATGCAATATTCCCTGGATATGATCCAGGATGAGGCACGTCATCTCGTTCAACGAGGCATGATCAGCCGTCAACAGCCTATTTATGTTCTCTGCAATTACATTCCTGCACGTGAGTGGGCTTGTATTGAGGATGAACTGGAACGTTGTAATTTTTTGCTCAGAGACAAAATTGGTGATTTGATGGGTCGTGAAGAATGGTCTAACGACTAGTTTGCGGTTGCGATCGACAAAAAATCATTGAGTTTATTAAAAGGGGATATTCCAGTTGGGGGAATATCCCCTCTTTTTTGCGACGAATTAATTTAAATTAGATTTGCATTCACGCTCCTAACCTGGATTCATCACCGTGACACCAATCTGCTGCCATCTCAATTCTTCTGGTCAGGAATACACCACACCCGCAGTTCATGGATGCGCTCTTGGAGGGTTAAACCGCAACCTAACTTTGAAATTTGGTCAGTAAATTTTGCCTCAATTGCAACTATTTGTGCCCAAATGCTAAGTCCCTACTTGCGGCGATCGGCTGGCATCTAGGAGAATAAGCCCAGCAGAAAACAGCGCGTTGCTCAGATCCGATCGAAGTCGCGACCGCTATGATGTGAAGTAGTAGCCATCCTGCCTTATTTTGTATCTTCCTGAGTTGGATTCATGACTTCCTACGCAACTTCCACCGCCCGCGCCGAAATGAGCGAACTTCGCCGACTCAAAGGCTTGCTCCCGCCAGAATTGCAAAGTTGGGTAACGGTTGAAACCACAGCCGCCGTTAACCCACCCTTGATTACGAGTGAAGAAATCGGCAAAGACCAGGTTGAAATTCAAATCGATTTGGCAAAGTGGGATGCATTGGCGACGGATCAACGGAACCTGCTGTTTTGGCACGAGGTGGCTCGCATCCAAAATGACACCATTCCGAGAGATGGATGGGAAATGGCAGCATTGGCGATCGGCTTAGGCGGAGCCGTGGGCGAACTTTGGGTACAAGATGGACTGCTGCTATTGCTAGCACTGGGGCTTGTCTGGTGTTGCCGGCTGGCGACTCTACCAAAAAATAATGGAGAACGTACTCTCAAAGAAGCCACCGAAGCCGATGAAAAAGCCATTTCCCTGGCGACCCGGTTTGGTTATTCTTTACCCAATGCTTATAAAAGCTTGGGCAGTGCACTTAAGGTGCTAATCGATCAAAAGCCCCAAAAACGGCTAACGGGCAAAATAC
>JAAUOP010000267.1 GCA_012034805.1 Synechococcales cyanobacterium CRU_2_2
CATTCAAGTAATAGACAATACTGCCCCCGAAAAAGCTAAGGGCTACTACTACAATCATAAAATGAGGATTGAAATGCCACCAGTAGGTAATGACCATGCTAGCGACCACACGATTGTTATCCTTGCTGCTGGTAACTACGCAGCTATCAAAGGTATACCTCTGAATGGTAAGGATAATTGTACCTACCGTAAAACTGGCTTTAATGACGCACAGCCTGATGTTTCTTATTACATTGGTGAAAATGCCGATGTGATTCCTTGGGGGACTTCTATCATTAACCTCGATAACTATCCACCCCCAAATTTGGTTATTGAAGTTGCGAATACTTCTCTTGCGGATGACAAAGGTGAAAAACGTCTGCTTTATGAAGAATTAGGAGTAGATGAATACTGGATTATAGATGTACAGAATGTCCAGGTAATTGCTTTTGCTGTTGCTAACGGTGGTAGTAGAAAAATCACTCAATCTCAGGTATTACCAGGATTAGCAATTTCTCTTTTAGAAGAGGCTTTCCGTCGTACTCGTCAAATGAATCAAAGTCAAGTTGTTGCTTGGTTGTTATCACAATTTCAGCAATCGTGAATAAAGACAATAGCCAATAGATTTTTTCTAGTACAGTTCGGCGTAAATAAACCACCCATTAGAAATGTCTGTAACCCTTGCGAAAAGGTAATTACGAATTACGAATTCCGAATTCCGAATTCCGCGTAGCGGTACTAGTCACATCAATTTAGGACAGTTAGTATTGTTAGAAATTGCTGGATAAGATTTGTGGTAAAGACATTTAATCCAAAATCCAAAATAATATTTACCCCCTGGCTGGAAGAACCAGGAGTGTTAAGAAAAAATGCCTGCATGATTACAAACGTTGGAGTAGGCTTAAACCGTGGGTATCAGTACCACAGGTATTAAAAAGACCGTATTCACCAGCCAACTGTTGCACTTGTTGTGATTCCAAAGTCACTAGGTCTCCAAGGGTTGGGGTTGTTGTAAGCGTAGAAAGTTTCCACGCCATCAATTCCCTTTTCAGCAGCAGCGGGAATCAAATCTAAATGCGATCGCTTGTAACGGGCTGGATGAGCTAGTACAGCTAATCCCCCGGCTTCATGAATAGCAGCAATTACGTTGTTTACTTGATATTCTTTGCCTGTAGTAGCTTTTCTTTGCAAATAGGGTTTCATGCTGCTGTGTTCTGGCTGGAAAGAGTAAGCCAAAATATGAACTTCAATATCCAAAAGGTTGGCATTAATTTCCACACCACTCCACAGGTGAGGAATGGTTACACCAGGATTATTCCACCTCCAGTCTTCTAACCAAGCTTTTGCCGCTTGATAGCCACCAATAGTATGATGGTCGGTGATTGCGAGTCCTTGTACACCAATGGCGATCGCCTGTTCTATTAAGGCATTTGGCTGTAATCTGCCATCAGAGTGGACAGTGTGCATATGAAAGTTGTAGGACTTGGGACAACTTTCGGCGGTTAATGAGGCAAAAACTTGTCTAAGCGCTGTGGCGTTGAGTGAAGGCGCTGTTGACGGAACAGAATCGTGAGCCAAATTAACAGCCATAGTGCTTTATCGTGATTGACACTTCCATACTATAGCGGAGGAGTTTGGAGATGGGGAGAAGTTTTGGGGGAGGAGAAAGCCGCAAAATCTTGCAACTTTAGTCTTAATCAGCAAAGCCACTGCATAGGCGGCGATCCCCTCTTCTCGACCGATCGCATCCATTTTTCATTCGTCGTGGCGTTTGATACCAATCTGATCGGCTGCAATCTGCAATGACTCAGCCAGACGAGCGCGCATCGCCGCAATATGGGGCTTGATCTTAGGACGCTCAGCCACGATCACCGTATCTAAGTTGCCGATCCGCCAGCCCTGCGATCGAATCAAATCATGCACCTGAATCAGCAGCTTTTGACTATCCGGCATCTGCTCCCACACATCAGCGGGAATACCAGCCAACTCAGCGAATTCCTCTAGGTCTTTCTCAATGCCGCTGACATCGACACTAATGCGGCGGCTTTTGCCGGTTGTTTCTCAGCCAGTCGTTTCTCAGCCAGTCGTTTCTCAGCCGGGCCAGTGTGGACTTTAGCCGCAACCTGGGGCGCTTGGGAGCAAGAATTTTGGTTAAGCCGTCCGCGCCAGCAGGGGCGCAGCGCCGAGCAACTGCTGGGTGTAGGGATGCTGGGGGGCTTCAAAGAGCTGCTGGGTCGGGCCGATTTCAACGATTTTGCCACCGTTCATAACCGCAATGCGATCGCAAAGAACCGCGCCACCCACAGATCATGGGTAATAAATAAATAGGTCAACTCAAACTCCCGCTTCAGCTCCAACATCAGCTCCAGCACCTGGGCCTGGACCGTGGCATCGAGCATACTCACCGGCTCATCGCAGATGATCAGCTTGGGGCGGGTGATCAAGGCACGGGCGATGGCGACGCGCTGCTGTTGGCCACCGGAGAGCTGACTGGGGAAGCGATCGGCGAAGTTCTCCGGCGGCGTCAGGCCCACCCGCTCCATCATCAGGGCGACCTTCTGTTTCGCCTCCGCCGGACTGACCACCAGCCTATGGATTAACAGCGGATCGGCAATGCTCTGGCCGATGGTCATCAGCGGATTGAGACAGGCATTGGGATCTTGGAAAATCATTTGGATGTCCCGCCGCCGCCGCCGCATGGCGGGCTTGGACAGGGCGGCGATATTCTCACCCAAAAATTCGACGCTGCCTGAGGTCGGCTTGAGCAGTTGCAGAATCGTGCGCGATAGGGTGCTCTTGCCGCAGCCCGATTCGCCCACGAGGCCAAGGGTTTCGCCCGGTTGTATACCGAACGTAATCCCATCCACGGCCTTGATGCTGTTGTCCTTGCCCTTGCCGAACAGTTTTTCGAAGGGGTTACCGCCCAAGGTGAAATGTTGCTTGACCATCTCCAGTCGCAGGATCGGCGCGGCGCTGCCTTGCGATGCTGTCAGAACAGCCGCTTCATTCTCCTGGACGGCGTTTTTTTGCAGCAGTAGGGCGGAGTTGAGCAGGGTCTGGGTGTAGGGGTGCTGGGGATGGGAAATGAGCTGGTTGGTTTCGCCCAGCTCGACCAGCTTGCCCTGGTACATGACGGCGATGCGATCGCAATATTCTCCAACCAATGCCAAATCGTGGGAAATCATCACCAAGCCCATGTCCCGCTCCGTGCAGAGCCGGGTCAGCTCATCCAAAATCTGGGCAGAGACCGTCACATCCAGGCTGGTGGTGGGTTCATCGGCGACGATGAGTTTGGGGTTTAGGAGGAGGGCTAGGGCGATCGCCACCCGCTGCCGCATCCCGCCGCTGAACTCGTGGGGATATTGGTTCTGGCGATCGGCGGGGATCTTGACTGCGGCGAGGCATTCTAGCGATCGCGCCTTCGCCTGGCGCTTCGTCATTTCTGGCCGATGGGATTGCAGCGTCTCCACGCAGTGGTCGCCAATGGTCATCAGCGGGTCAAGGCGAGTCATGGGGTCTTGAAAAATTAGCCCCACCGCCTCACCGCGAAACTGACGCAGTTGCTGGTCATCCAACTCTGGAATGGCATAATCCGCCACCTGGAGCTTGCCCTCCACGCGACTGCCCTCGGCAACAGCTTGAGAATCGCCCGGCCCAGGGTGCTCTTGCCGCAGCCCGACTCCCCCACCAGGCCGAGGCGCTGGCCCGGCTCCAGAGTAAAGCTAATGTTTTCCAAGGCCCAGTCCGGGGCGCTGGGGTCATGGGCGCTGCCATCGCGGCTGCGGGGATAGGCGACGTGGAGGCCATCAACGGTGAGGATGGGGACGTTGGCA
>JAAUOP010000268.1 GCA_012034805.1 Synechococcales cyanobacterium CRU_2_2
GTGCTCCAGCCACTGTTGGGGGGCGATCGCCAGACCACAGTCCTCCGCCTTGGCCAAGACGACCTCGGGGACGACATTGCCATTCAGCCAGGCGGGCTCGGGGTCGATGGCGAGGGTTTTGGCGGAGGAGCCGGTTTGGGCCGTGACCCAGGCTTGGAGGCGATCGCCATAGGCTGTTACCTCGCTGGCGCTCTGGCAGGGGCTCTCCGCCAGCGCCTGCTTCTGGTCTGGGCTGAAGTGATTCCAATGTTCTAGCTTGAGCTTGATGCCGCAGCTATCGAGGTTGTAGCGCACCTGCATGGGAATGCAGCGCAGCGCCGCCACGAAGTCAGCCTCGAACTCAAAGTATGTCGGTTGTTTAGATTGTGCAGACATTGGATGGCGCAGGCATTCTGAATTCATTGTAAAGGCCTGCTGTAACGCTGGGTCGGACAGACTTATCCTACAATTGAGCCCCAGGGTGCAGAGGAGTTTCATTTCGAACCTAGCGTTCCGTCACAGCACCCGTGAAACAGTTTATTCCTGCCCCCCTCCGGCTCCAAGCCCGTCTTTTGCAGCGTCACTGGCGCGATCGCCGCCGAGGCCACTGGGCTAGGTTTGCGCGGCCAAGCCAGGCTAGGCTCGGCGGTGCGCCCCCCGGCACCAGTCCGCCGTTTCAGCACCAGTGGGACTTGGTCCAGCCGGTTCCCGCGACCCAACATTCGGCACAAAAAATACGTAACTTGGCGATCGCCCTCCAGCGCCTCAACAATGTCATTATCCAGCCTGGACAACTGCTGTCCTTTTGGCATTTAGTCGGACCTCCGACCCGGCGACGGGGCTATGGGGAGGCTCGGGGGATTGTGGGCGATCGCCTGCGCTCTGACATTGGCGGCGGCCTCTGCCAGCTCTCGGGAATGCTCTACTGGCTGGGCCTCCAGGCTGGCATGACCGTAATCGAGCGCCACCCCCACTCCCAAGATATTTACGATGACCAGAGCCGCTATGCCCCCCTGGGCTCCGATGCCACGGTGGTCTACGGCTACAAGGATCTGCGCCTGGCGAACCGTCTCGCCGTGCCCCTGTCCATGCGTTTTGAGCTAGAGTCCCAGGTTCGAGCCCAGGCTCCAGCCCAAGAGCCAAGCCAAACCCCGTTCCTACGGCTATCTCTCTGGGCTCCGCGCCGCCTAGCGCGCCAGGAGGTGATCTTTGAGCGGGATGTGTTTCCCCAGGATGGATTTGGAGATGGATTTGTGAGTGATTGGGAGGGCGAGTTTGGGGCGGAGCTGGGTGGGCGAGCCGATGATGCTTGGGGCAGCCGGGCTACGGGAATCTGGGTGCGCACGCTGCGCTGCGGCACCGGCCAGGGACAGGTCCAGGCTCCGGAAATTGTGGATGAAACGTTTTATCGACAGTATCGCTGAGCAGCATCGCGGAGGAGAAACAGGCATCAGCCTTGATGATCGTTATTCACAGCTTGGTGTATTCGCAGCTTGGTGTATTCGCAGCTTGGTGCATCTCCAGGCTTCCCCATTGAGCTTGGCCATTGCATCATTCAGCTTGGTCAGCCAAAAAGTGATTCACAATTCCCTTGAGAATTTTCAAGATGATTTCGGCATCACTGGTCTCGCGATACTCCCGTGAAGCTTCCACCTGCAAGGTCGGTTGTGCGCCCTCGATATCACTAACCACAGCACGGACGAAGGTCCAACTATCGGCAATGGTGTAGCAGCCAAACAGTATTTGGGGCTCGCGGCCATTCAACTCCCAGTTGAGCCTGGCTGCTGCCAGCAGTTGGGCATAGAGCTGAAAAATTGGGTTTTGGTTTTCGATGCCCCGCTTGGTTTCGACCACGATCAGGTAGGGCGCTTCCAGGCGTCCTGCAACGCTGCGGCCCAACACCCCATCGGCGATGCCCTCAGCTTCAAAGCTGCTGTATCGAGCCTGGAGCGGCACCTCAGACCAGGCGCGAACGTTGCCTTGCTCGGCGATGAGCAACATAGGGTAGATGGCCCTGGCCCAGAGAGTGGCCTCGTTGAGGAGGTGGAGTTTTCGTTGATCAGGTGGGATTGAGGCGTTCTAGCTGTTGCTGCTCGTCGGGGGTGAGGGTGATGTGGGTTGCGCCGACCCAGGCTTGGGTGAAGGCATCGCGTTCTTGGAGGTTGATGACGGCTGTGAGGTCTTTGAGGGTGACGCTGGCGAAGGTGAGTTTGGGAGACATGGCCAGGCTGGGGGAGGAGAACGTGAAGGGGCGACGGAAGTGGCTTTGCTTCTATTATCCCTAACGGCTGGCTGGAACTGATGATCCCAGAGGCCTGTTATTCTTGTGGGTGCGATTGCTGCGCAAGCTTCCGAAGGAATCGCACCCATCCTCCAGCTCTTTCTCCCATAGCCTCGTTGACAATACAGCTACCAGCCAGTCAGCTAGCGACTATACAACTGCGTCACCCCCCGCAGCCGCTCGGCCAGGGCTTCACTCAGCACCGCCGAATCCGTATAGCGCCAGCGCCAGTTCCCCGCATTGGTGCTGGGGTCATTCATGCGTCCGCTGTTGTCGAGGCCCAGGACATCTTGCAATTGAACCACGGCCAAATCGGCGACGGAGGCATAGGCGGCGCGCAGGAGCAGCCAGTTGATTTCTGTGATCTGCTCCGGCGATTCATAGCCAAAGTAGCGGGCTAGGAACTGTTTTTCTTCAGCGCTGGCCCGCTGCCACCAGCCAACGACGGTATCGTTGTCGTGGGTGCCGGGATAGACGGCACAGTTGCGCACGTATTGGTGGGGCAAGTAGGGATTGCTGGGGTCGTTGCCAAAGGCAAACATCAGGATTTTCATGCCGGGGAAGGCGAAGCGATCGCGCAAGGCCTCCACCTCCGGCGTGATGATGCCCAGGTCTTCCGCCAGGACCGGTAGCTCGCCGAGGCGATCGCCCAGGGTCTCAAAAAATTCCACCCCCGGCGCTTCAATCCATTCGCCATTCATGGCAGTCTCTTCACCACCGGGCACCTGCCAGTAAGCTTCAAAGGCGCGGAAGTGATCCACGCGCACCAGGTCGGCATATTCCAGCGTCGCCCGAAAGCGCTTGACCCACCATTCAAAGCCGGTTTTTGGAGATATTCCCAGTTGTAGATCGGATTGCCCCAGAGCTGGCCCGTGGCGCTGAAATAATCTGGCGGAACCCCGGCAATGTATTGGGAAGCGAGGGTTTCGGGATCGAGCTTAAAGCAGTCGGGATCGGCCCAGACATCGGCACTGTTGTAGCAGACGTAGATGGAGATGTCGCCGACGATTTTGATGTTCTTTTGGTTGGCGTAGGCCCGCAGGGCTTTCCACTGTTCAAAGAACTTGAATTGCACAAAGCGATGGTAGGCAATTTCAATTTTTAGGGCTGCGGTTTGGGTGGCGATCGCTTCAGGTTCCCGGCGGGCAATGCTGGGCTCCCACTGGTTCCATTCCTGGCCATCGTTGGCTTCCAGCAGTGCCATGAACAGTACATAGTCATCGAGCCAATAGCCCTGGGATTGGCAGAATTCTTCGTAGGCGGGGCTCGGTTGAAATTGTTTAAATGCCTGTTGGAGGTAGGCCGTTTGTGGGGAACAACGCGATTGAAATCGACTTGATCTGACCGCTCTCCAGGGGCCAAGGGCGCTAGTTTATCGGCCTCCAACAGGCCCTCTGCCGCCAGCTTTTCTAAGCTGATCAACAGGGGGTTGCCCGCAAAGGCGCTGAAGTTCATGATGTAGGGGCGAATGCTCGTAGCCCGTGGGGCCGAGGGGCAGGATTTGCCAGAGCGTCTGGCCGCTGCGCTCCAGAAAGTCGATGAAGTCGT
>JAAUOP010000118.1 GCA_012034805.1 Synechococcales cyanobacterium CRU_2_2
GTGCATCCCTTTCACACCGGGCATTTTGCGACCCTCTTTACCCACTTTGATGCCATCGCCCACATAGACCAATTGCCCCCGCAGTCGGTGAGCACTGCTGTGGCAGGCGAGCCAATTTCCCCAACGCTGGCACACTTCATCGATACTGAAGGCACTCGAATGAAACCAGTGCAGCACTTGCTCGTAGCAGTGTTCTCCTAGACCTAACGCATTTAAGTAGCTCGTCACCGCTGGTGCTTGATGACACAGCAGCAACCCCCATATCAGGATGATGAACCAGTCATAGGTCGCCTCACGCCTGAAGGCTGGGTGCAACTCGGCCAAAATTTGCTCTAGGCGCGCGTAAAGTTCCATAATTGAAACAGCTGATTTGTTGTGATTTCAGCCAGTCTCGAACAGTCCTGGACCTTTTGGCTAGAGGCTGTTCCTTCCTTCTTTTCTGGTGCCTATGCAATTCAAGAACTTCCCACTGTCCAGATCTTGTAGATCTCCTTCAGATTTCCTTGATATTCTCGGCCCCTCGCCCAAAATCCATGACAATGCGCCACACAACTCAAATTCTCTGTGCAGCGGGTATCTTCCTGGTGATTCCCCTGGGCTTGGCCAGCAAGGTTTATTCCGGTTGGGGACAGGACTGGGTCAAAGGTTGTAGCGGCGATATCTTATTTGAAATGGCCTGGATCTTCTTCATTGCTGGTCTATGGCCGCGTGTATCGGCGCGGAAGCTGAGCCTGTGGGTTTTTGGCATTACCTCGGTTGTGGAGGTGTTGCAACTGTGGCAACCGCCTTGGCTGCAAGCGATGCGGGCAACGTTGCTCGGAAAGCTGCTGCTAGGGAGTACGTTTGTCTGGGCTGATTTTTTTACTATGGGCTCGGCTGTCTAATTGGGTGGGTGGTTTTGGAACAATTTCAGGCTTGGGGGCGGGTGAGTGTGCCTGACAGTGGGCGATCGCCGCGTCCCTAAGCCCTACTACAAACTGCCCAGACTGGCAACCCACTCTATAATCAGCGGATCGACGATTTCCGGAGCCTCATCCTGGGGGCAGTGGCCCAGTCCTGGTAGTGGCACAAACCGATCGACCATTGGCAAATCGGCATATTCCTGACGGGCCAGTTCGATCGGTTCCCAGGGATCCACTTCGCCCCACAGAATCAAGACTGGGCAGCGAATTTGCGGCAACAGATCCTCGGCAAGGGGACCATTGTCGTACTTGATAAACGCGAGAAATACATCCAGAGCACCGGGGTCAAAGGCCGGTTCTAACAGCAACTCCACCAATTCATCGGTCACCGACTCCTTGCGGCCATAGGCTTGTTTGAGAATGCGATTGAGCGATCGCGCCGTAGCCAAACGAGAAAAGAAAAACTGACCCAGCGGCCTAAAGTCCAATACCGCCTGCAAAATGGGTGCCCCAGCGCTGCGATACCAAGGCAGCGTCGCCCGTTTGCGCACGTGCAACAGCCGCAGCGAGCAGTCAATCATTACCACGCCTCGACAGTGCTCTGGCGCATCCACAGCCGCCTGCAGTGCCACCACACAGCCAATCGAATTTCCCACCAAGACAGCAGCTTCACCCACCACCTCACGGCAAAAGTCGGCAACGAGATGCCCCCAAGTTTCGAAAGTGTAGGAAAAGGGCAAATTGGGAGTGGGTTTGTCAGATTTGCCAAAGCCGAGGAGATCGATTGCAAAAACCCGGTGGACTTGGCCCAGATCGGGCAAATTTTTGCGCCAGTGGGCACTGGACGCTCCGAAGCCATGGATGAGCACTAGTGCAGGGCCGGTTGCGCCGGAGCATTGATAGCGGATCCGGCAGCCTTGCCAATGCCAAAAGTTGGACTGTGTTGCTATGGCAATCATGATTCCTGCGCCTCGGGGGCAGAGGGTTTGGACGGTTTAGAGGAGTCTGATGGAGCTGCGGACTGCGATCGCTCAATCGCCTGACGAAAGCCGAGGACGACCAAAATATTGGCCAAGGTCAGAAACGATTCGGCGCTGCCGTGCAGCCAATCCACGTTGGCTAATTCGTCACCGTAATGAATTTTGGCGTAGAGCCCAGCAGGAATCGTGACGGCGACAAAGACCAGGGTCATGTAGAAGCCAATGAGCGCGAGGCGAGGGGTGAGTTGCGATCGGGTCAAAAACCACAGAAATCCCAGGTAGGGGAAGAGGGAGATGGCAAATAGGGTTTCCTTGGACATGGCGGTTGACCGGTTAATGAATTGGGTTAATGCATCGGGCAGGCGTTTATTGGGGTATTGGGGCAAAAGCTTGGGCGAATGCGGCTTTTTCCTAGGGTGAGACTTGTGACGATCGCCACACCTGCCAGCTGCCGACCATTAGCGTGACATTGCCAACCACCGTCATGGCAGCTTGGAGCGTCACAATCCAGACCAGGCTGGGCGCATTTTCAAACAGATGCCAGGTGCAGGCACACATGGCGCTGACCAAGGACGGAATCATGCCAAAGGACAATGCTCGCCACGCCGCGTTGCCTGTGACATCGGCATAGCGCCAAATTAGCCAAATGGCTGCGATCCACTCCAAAACGCTAGAGACGTGAATAATCCAAGTGGGAATTGACAGTACATGCATGGAACTGATCGTGGTATTTGGGCGAGTATCCAGACGAAACCCCTGGGGGTATTGTAAGTGGGAGATTCGGATCCGGGAAATGTTTTGGCCTTCTGGCGTTTTGGTATTTTGAGGAGTCAGGTGATGCGGGCAGTGTTGTGCGGCTACTACGGCATGGGGAATGGTGGCGATGAGGCACTCTTGGCCACGTTGTTGCAGATGTTGCCCCCAGAGGTGACTCCCGTGGTGCTCAGTGGTAATCCGGCCCAAACCCGATCGCGCTATGGCGTGGAGGCTTGCGATCGCAAGGCCACTGGCCAAGTCCTAGGGGCGTTGCGATCGTCCCAAGCCTTTGTCTTTGGCGGCGGCAGTTTGATCCAAGATGCTTCCAGTGCCTTTAGCCCGCTCTACTACGCGGGCCTGATGGGTCTTGCTCAACAGCTAGGTCTTTGTACCCTGGCCTGGGGGCAGGGAATTGGCCCGCTCAACCGTTCTTTGACGCGTTGGCTGGCAAAACAAATTTTTACCGGCTGCGACGGCGTCAGTGTTCGCGATGGTGACTCCGCTCAGCTGCTCAAGCAATGGAACGTAGATTGTTTGCTCGCGCCGGATCCGGTTTGGGCCTTAGAGGCACTGCCGGCCACTGCCGTGCTCAGCTTGCCTGAACCCCGGATTGCCGTGAGCCTGCGCCCCCACCCGAGCCTGACCCCCGCTCGGTTGCAATCGATCATCACCGCCCTTCAAGGGCTACAAGCGGAGTCCCAAGCTTCGGTGGTTTTGCTACCGTTTCAGCCCGTGCAGGATTTGGCGATCGCCCAACGAGTTCAAGCGGGCTTAAGTGGCCCGACGCTAATTCTCGAACGTCAAGATCCCCGACAACTAAAGGGTGTTTTTCAACACGTTGATTTAACGATTTCCATGCGACTTCATGGATTAATCATGGCTGCATCGGAAGGTTGTATTTGTTCTGCATTGAGCTATGACCCCAAGGTGAATGCACTGATGAAAGCGGTCGAGTTGCCGGGGTGGAATTTAACCGAATTGCCCTTAGATCCGGCGCAGCTTCAAAATAGCTGGCAACAGCACTGGCACCAGGGAAAGCCGCTTTTGGCCAGCCAGCGACAGTCGTTGCGCGATCGCGCCCTCATGCATCGGGATTTGCTCCAAACCGTACTGTTGGGCACCTAGGTTCAAAACTGATGAGGGGTGAGAGCACCTACTTGTTTAGGGGAGGTGAGCCCTGATGTACGTGTCTTTGCGCACATGAATGGAGGGCGATCGCTCAATTTATCCCCGAATTAGGCGGTTTACAGAATTAGGGCTTTCGGCTAAGCTCAGCTAGTCCCATGGTGCTTATCCGTAAATGGACGGTCAGATAGACAGTTGCCAAGGCAAATTGAGCCAGCGCACCCGAAAAATAACGGAAGGGTTCTGAAGGCTAAATTTAAGTGGAATTACGGCTCGATATTTTCGGATTCTGATATTAGCTAGTACATATCTTTTCTTTAGCGAGTACATAACCTAGAGATATCTTCTCCCAGGTTATCCTAGGAAAGGTTGTGGCTGAAGTTAACTCTAGTGAAGGTTTTGCGTTTTTGGGTCTTGTGTTTTTCGGCACATGTTGCCCTTCCGGCACGTTTGGATATTCGGTGCATTGAGATTCGATGCATTGAGATTCGGTACATTTAGATTCGGTACATTTAGATTTGTGTGGGTAAGTCGTGATGAACGAAGCTGAGACGCAAAGGGAAGGCCAAAGGCAAGAGCAGCGAGAAGTTGAAGTTGTCACCCCGCACAGAGGAGAGGAAGCTGCGGCAGATAGTCCCGCAGCGAGCCATTCCACGATCGATGTCACTGCCACCGATGTATCTTTTGTCTCTGTGGCTCAGCTTGCGGATGATGACATGGCTCACGCGACTGCAGCAGAGTTGCTGACACAAAACCGAGAGATCATGGGCTGGATCGCCGAGTTAGAGAGCTCCCTCGCTGATTGCCAAGCTGACTTTGCGGCTCACCTTCAACAGTTCGCGCAGCAGGAAAATCTACTCGAATCTCGGACGGCTGAACTGACGGCTGCCCAAGCCCAGATTACAACTCTAGTGCGGGACTTGGAGGCAGCTCAAAAGTCGAGCCAACGCCAGAGAATTTTGGCCGAGACCATGACCGCCCAGCTGGAAACCAGCCAGGAACGCATTGCCCAGATGGAGCGCGAGTGTACGTTGTCTCAGCGTCGTTGCGCGGATCAAACCCAGCAGCTGCTCCAAGCCGAAAGCCTCTGTCGGGATCTGAAGAGCCGTCTTAATCGGCAGCAGCGTAACACGCTGCAATTTAAGGCTGCACTCGAAAAAAGCCTCGAGGTTTCTGCGGTCTCTTCCACCAGCTTTGATCTGCCAGACCTAGAGGTAGAGCCGATCGATCATTTGGACGATTTTTTCCCGCGCTCCAAGCCAGTTAAGCCTTGGTCTCAGACCTTGGATGAAGCCGATTTTGTTGATTTGGCTCTGGCGAATGGTCAGAATGATGACGCCGAGGTTGTGGCGGAAAACGTTGAGCCGGTGTTTGATCCTCAGGTCGCGGACAACCTAGAAGCCGAGCTCAAGTCCGGAACTGATTCGTCAATGAGCGGTACTCTCAACCAGACCCTGCCGGTGTCGGCTTCGCCTCGAGTCGCCTTTGTTCCGCCCATTGTGCCCACTGTCCCCATTCCCAACCCGGTTGGATTTGTGGCGGCAGCACTAGAGTCTGTCTCTTCTGAACCCTTGTTGGTTGAAGTCTCTGTTGGTTCGCCAGCGAGTTCGGTGACCCCAGAGCCGCTCTCGGAGCCTAATTTCGACTTGGTGTCCCAGGCAAATTGGCCTGCTCCTTTGGTCAATCCCTTGCGCCCAAGCAAAAAGAAAATTGCTTCCCTGGCCGCGATCGATCTGCCTAACTTTCCTAAGGCTCAGGTTTAGTCTCTAGGACTTTGCGTACAGCTTCTCCCGCATACAGGGTCGCTCGAGCAGTCTCGTGAGTGAGATTGTCAACAAGAGTGTTGTCAACACGAGCATCATGAGGGATGCTGAAGCAAATTTTGAGTCCCCCTGCGCTTCAGCGCGCTTCCAACATCATGGGTAATCTAAATTTCGGCAGAGTTTTGTCTGCGGCCACCGTGGTGGTGGTGGGCTTGGCCGGAGCTAAGCTTCTGAGCGATCGCTTCCTCCGCCAGGATGCCCAGAATGGGGCACTTCGTCGCCCCGCAGTGCTTGAACCCGCTGCACCCAAGCCTCCCCCCCTGCGCTACACCGTGGTCGATGAGACCCACCCAGATCCCAAGATCCAGACCGTGGTTCAGGACTATGTAACGCGTTTGACTGGAACCGGCGTAGAAGCTGCGCGCCAAGGGGTTTGGGTGCAAAGTGGCGATCGCTCTTGGCCCAACACGAAGGCACCAAGCCTTTGCCCGCCGCTTCCCTGACCAAACTTGCCACGACGCTATTGGCCCTGGAGAAATGGCGGCCAGACTACAAATTCATCACCCGAGTCGGTGTGACTGGGCCGATTCAAGCGGGCGTACTCAACGGAGATCTGGTATTTTTTGGCGGTGCTGATCCCATGTTTGTCTGGGAGTCGGCGGTGGCGGTAGGCAACAGCCTGAACCAGCTTGGCATTCGCGAGGTGACTGGTAATTTGGTCGTGGACGGCGTGTTTGTGATGAACTTTGAGCGCGATCGCGACTACGCCGCCGAACTCCTGCGCCAAGGTCTAGACTCGGCCAGTTGGGGCCCAGAGGTCACGGCCCAATACAGCCAACTTCCACCCGGTACGCCCAAGCCCCAGGTCAAAATTCGAGGACAGGCTCTGGTTCTAGAAGGCTTCGACAAGTCCAGCGCGACGATCGTAGCCGAGCACCATTCCTTTCAGCTTCAGGAATTGCTCAAGCTGATGAATATGTACAGCAACAACATCATGGCCGAGTTGCTGGCGGATCTATTGGGCGGTGCAGCGGCGATGGAAAAAGGCGTGGTGATGCAGACAGGGGTTGGGCCAGAGGAGGTCAAGTTTATTAATGGGTCAGGATTAGGGGAGGAAAATCTGATCTCGCCCCGCGCGACCTGCCGGGTTATGGATGTGATTGGCAACCAGCTAAAGCCCCATGGTTTGGGCCTCAAGGACGTTCTACCGATTGTGCCGGTGGATCAGGGCACACTGCACGATCGCGCGCTTCCCGCCGGACTGATTGGCAAGACCGGAACTCTGGCAACGGTGAGCAATTTGGCTGGGGTGTTGCCCTTGGGAGCCGAACCTGCGCTGTCGCTAGAGCAGCCGAACTCGGTGTGCTTTGCGATCCAAAATTATGGTGCTGACTTGGATTACTTCTACCAGCAGCAAGAAGCGGTCATCCAGGAATTGAATGCGGCCAAGCCCGGAGCCGCGACGGTGAGCGGTGTTCCCGCCAATGCTCAAGCCGTTTCTCAAAACATGACACCGGAAAATATCACACCGGAAAACATCACACCGGAAAACATGACGCTGCAATCTCAGGAGTAAGCCTGGTTGACGAAACATGGTTGACGAAACAAGCCTCAATCGTCTTAATTGCGTGGAAACCCTCGAGTTTGACGAGATAAAAGCTACATCTTTGAAAACAACCTGCGGAAGCCAGCGCTCCGCGCTAGGATTGACCCGGATAGATTAGCCCCCATGCTGAAACAGATATCACCCGCAGGTATCACCCCTGCTCTGAGTTTCTATGACCCAACCAGACCCCTCCGTTTCCTCTGAATCAGTCTCGGATTTGTCACCGCATCCCTTGTCTTTTCCCACTTCGCAAGCGCTTGTGGAGCCTGAAGACCAGACAGAAGCCTCCAAGTCCAAAGGGTCGAAGGCTTGGCGCGAGAATCGAGCGCTGTTTTTGGGTGTGGGTGCAACGGCGGTGGTTTTGGGTGGCAGCTTGGCGGCCTACGTTAGCCAGCGGTATAGCGGGCCGAGCCCCCAAGCCGCGATCGGCCTCGTGCCCCAGTCGGCGATCGCCGCCGTTCAGCTCAGTGGCGATCGCAGCCAATGGGCGTCCCTGCGTCAGATCGGCACTCCGTCGCTGCAAATGGGTCTGGGTCAGTGGCTTGCCATCGGGCGCGATCGCATCGTCAATCTAGGGTACGGTGACTGGCAAACAATTCAGTCCCAGATTGATGGGGAAAGTGCGATCGCCCTCATCCCCACCGCGCCTCTCCCCAGCGCAGCCCCCGCTGTTCCCGGTACTCGTCCTAATGGCACACCGCCCGATCTGCTGGTGGTGGTGCCGGTCAAAAATCCTGGTGCGATCGAGCGCAAAATCGCCAGCCTAGAGCCGCCTAAGGGCTTTGAAAACTCAAAATCTGCCCATCGTGGCGTCGGAATTTTTGAGATTCAGGCCAGCCTTTCCCAACGCCACCATATTGCCCTCGTGGGCTCCTTTTGGGTGATGGCTGCTAATCGCAGCAGCGTAACCCAAGCCATTGATAGCTTTTACGATCGCACCTCCCTCCAGCTGCAGCCTGATTTTCAGGCTGCCCAGCGGCAATTGCCCCAGGACGACACTGGCTTCCTTGATCTGTACGTCAACACGCCAGCGGCTACCCAAGTCGCCGCCGCCGCTGGCCGCTTGCTGCCCCTGCCGGCGGATATTCAGGGGCTCACGGCCCAATTTGACCTGATGGATAACGGATTTACGATTAAAAGTCTGACTTGGCAAGCGCCCCGTAGCGCCGGACTCGGGGTATTGGCAGCGGCACCGGAGCCGGTCGAGCCGGTGAATCTCACCCAGGCCTTTGGCGATCGCTTTCCCGCCTCTACCTCGCTCTTGCTCTCCGGCAGCAGCCTCAAAGATGCCTGGGCCTCCCATGCCCAGTCCAGCAATGCTTCGCCCCTGTATGGTGCGGCTGCGCTGCAAGAACAGATCCAGGTGACCACCAGCATGGACTTGAATCAAGACTGGCTAGCGTGGATGGATGGAGCCTATTCGGTGGGGATGTTGCCGATTTCTTCCCAGGCCAATTCTCGTTTTCAGACGGGCTTGACGGTGATGGTGCAGACGAGCAATCGGCGGTTGGCGGAGCGATCGCTCCAAAAGCTTGATTCCCTGATGGTGAACAAATACCGCATGCGTCTCAACACGGGCAAGCTGGCCGAACAACCCGTGGTCAATTGGTTCTCGGAGCAAGGGGAGCCCGTGGTCACCCATGGTTGGCTTGATGGGAACGTGGCGTTTTTGATTGTGGGTGCGCCGGGGGCCAATTCGCTGTTACCCCAGCCCCGTGCCACGTTGGCGACGAGCCCGCTGTATAAAGAAGGAATGCCCCGCCATGGGCAGGAGTTACCAACGGGGCAACTGTTTGTGGATGTAGATCGGGTGTCTAAAACCAGTTTGACCTCGTTGCTGCCTTTGCCAACGGGGACGAAGCCGTTTTTGGATGCGCTGAAAAGTGTTGGAGCCGAGCGACGGGTGCTAGATGCGCGTCTGACGCGCTATGACCTGAGCTTTCAGTTTTTGCGATCGTTTGCACCCCCGGTTGTGCCAACACCAGAGTCCCCAGAAGCTTCTGTCTCGCCAGCTCCAACGGTGCCAACCCCAACGGTGCCAACCCCAACGGTGCCAACCCCAACGGTGCCAACCCCAACTGCGCCAACCCCAACTGCGCCAGCTCCAACTGCGCCAGCTCCAACCGCTCCGTCGGCTCAGACCCCCAAGGCTCCATCCACACCTCAGACAGAACCCTCGCCTGGCCTTTCTGAACCGGTTTCAGGTCACGAGAAATTAGATCATGAGAAATTAGGTCATGAGAAACTAAGTCATGAGAAATTGGGCCCATTCTTGCCCAAGGATCCCTACGATCGCGATGTCTTCGGCCCCAAACCGCCCCGCCCCAACGAAAACCCTTGGAGTGATGGTTTTGTCGAGTCGCCAGGAGCAGCGATTACGCCAGCTGAGTCACAATCGAGCCCCGAAGGTGGGCCAAGCCGTAACGCTGACACGGCAGAGCAACCGGGAATTCCGCTGGGCCCAGAATTCCCCGAGCCGGGCGATCGCCAGCCCTATGGACCGTCGCGACCACAATAACGACAATAACGGAAACGACAATAACGGAGTAAGTCGAGAACATGTCACCCGTTCCCCCAGAACTTGTACTCGCCGAGCGCGCTGGGCCGGAATTGAGCCGGAATTGAGCCAAAATATTGATTCCCGGAGAAACAATCGCGTGGGATTATGGGTCTCAGGAGTCGTGGAGGGGCAGCTTGACGAACGATTTCTGACCAACTGCTTTATTTAGAACGATTGTATTTAGAACGATTCGTGTTGATAGCATCAAAAAACACCATGAAGGTTGCACTTGGCGATCGCTCCACTCTCTCTGGGCTTTTAATCCCTCCAATTCCGACCAGTCCGAGCACAGCAAGGTTCGCATTCACCATTTTTCTCGCCGGGATGCTCACCGTCGGAACTTTTACCCTCGGAATTCTCAGTAGCTCATTGACCCTTGGGGCGATGGCTCAAACCCCAAAACCAGCCGCCAGCAAAAGTCCACCGAGCCAGACACTCCAGCTTTCCAACCAGCAGCTGCTCGCCCTGGCAGAAGCGCTGCGACTGAAGGCGAGTGAAGGGCCAGGCTTTGCCCAAGAGGTGTACTACGGTGATTGGCAGGTCAAAGGTTCATCAATTCCCGCTTGGTCTAAGGGGTGTCTCGGACGCAGCATCACACCGGGGCAATTTGCCGATAGCCCTGAAACTGCGCGCTCGGTGGTGCTGTGTGTCCTCAAAGATGAATTTCAGAAGGCTCTGACGAAAACCCAGGGCAATCCGGCGATCGCGGCTCAACACGTTGCGGCTTGGTGGCGCACGGGGGATTCCGAACGCTATCGCGAAGGGGCGATCGCCCGTTTGCTCAGCAGGTCGCAAAACTTTACCAACAACAACTCGCGACTGTAGCTCCAGGTTCTCCGGTGAAGCTCCCGGCCACGGACACTCCCTACGATCGCTACATGAGTACAGGCTATCAGTTCAGCCGCGAAGGCCAGTATGCCGGAGCCGTAATATATTTTGAGCGCGCCCTCGACGAACGCCCAAAAGATAGCTTTGCCTCCAATGCGCTGCGGGATGTCAGCCGCAAGGCAAAAACGACTGCGGAGACAGATGTTAATACTCAAAAAATGGCTCAGGAAACGTCGGCAGCCCTGACCAGCGAACATTGGGTTGAGGTGGCAAAGAATGCGGCGGGCGATCGCACTTTGGTTGCGCCGTCTTCCCTGGTGAGCAATGAGGAAGGTGCAACCGTTGCCTACTGGGAATATCGGGCTTTTCGAGGCGAAAATCGGGCTTTTTCCCCGGTGCCCAAAAGCCAGCCGATTAGAAGCGCATTGCTCTATCGAGTCACGGACTGCAGCGCAAAAAATACTCAGACCCGCGTTATGAAACTCTATACCGACAAGCGAGAGGAAATTCATCAGGAGAACTTTGGCAGTGCTGGCCCTGTGGAAATTCCCGAGCTGGGCAGCAGCAGCGCCAAGGTTGTTGAGTATGCCTGTCGGCGGGTTGGCGGCGCAGTTGAGACGGATAATGAGTTGATACAGCCGATCAAATCGCGTTAAATCGATAGTCGCGTTAAACAAATATCTGTTTTCAGCCTAGTGACGTAGGTAGGGATAGGGTGCATCCCAGTTTTGCATCTCCGAACCGCCCTCATCCCCTTTTGGGAGAAAGGGAGCTAGAGTTCAAGGCCCTTCTCCCTTTTTGGGAGAGGGGTTTAGGGTGAGGGTCAAATAACTGGGATGCACCGGTAGGGATGTTGGTACAAACGTTTAGTCATCATGCTTAGGGGGTGAGTGGTTGCAAATTTTGTATGTCCCGCTAGATGAAAGACCCTGCAATGCCTTTTATCCTCAGATGATTGCGCAACTTCAGCCGCAGATCCAGTTGAAGCTTCCACCCGCTCCGCTGCTGAGTCGCAAGAAACAACCTGCCGATGTGGAGGGTCTGTGGGCTTGGATGCGACAGAGCCTAGCTGAGATCTCCCCCACTTCGGGCGAGGGTGCTATCGATAACTGCTTCGCGATTGTTTCGATCGAGATGTTGGTCTATGGGGGATTGCTTCCCTCTCGGTTGCACCAGCATTCTGTGGAAGTGTTGAGCGATCGCCTCCAGCGCCTCGTACAGCTCAAGGTCGATTATCCCCATCTCCAAATTTTGGCCAGTAATTTGATTATGCGGACGCCTGCCTACAATAGCAGCGAGGAGGAGCCAGACTATTATGCAACCCATGGAGAAGCCATCTGTCGTTGGGGAAGTTTGAGCGATCGCCGATCGCGCCACGCCCTCACCTCTGAGGAAGAGACTGAGTTCGCCTGCCTCAATATTGCCCTGCCAGCCCAGTGTTTAGACGATTACCGCTGCCGCCGCGCCAAAAACCTGGCCATCAATCAATCCACTATCAAGCTGGTCAACTCTGGGGTGATTACCTTTCTTTCCATTCCCCAAGATGACTGTGCGCCTTATGGGTTTACGGCTCAAGATCAGCAGGTGATTAATCAACAGATTTGTGAGTTGAGATTGCAGCAGAACGCGCATCTTTACCCCGGAGCGGATGAGGTGGGGTGTACGTTGCTGGCGCGGGCTTGGTGCAGTCGATCTGGGCCCTCATCTGGACAATTCCCCAGTCAACCACCGAGTCAATTACCCTTGCGAGTTCACCTGCTCTATAGTTCAGTCATGGGCGATCGCATCATCCCACGCTACGAAGATCGCCCGATCGGCGAAAGCCTCAAGGCTCATCTGTGGGCTGCAGGGGCAACCCTTGCCCACAGCCTTGAAGCCGCAGATCTGGTTCTGGCTGTGAATACTCCGGGTCAGGTGATGCAAGAAGCCTGGGATCAAACTTCTAAGGACATAACCTACAATAGTTTTCGAAACTTACGCGTCTTTGTTAATCAAATTCGACAGTTGCTTGATCAAGATATACCCGTGGCGCTGGCAGATATTGCCTTTTCCAATGGTGGGGAAACCGAGCTAGTGCAACTTTTGGATGACCTAGATTGCTGGGATCGGATGTTGAGCTATGCGGCTTGGAATACGAGTTGTAATAGCTTGGGGACGGCGATCGCCACTGCTATTCTTGGCCTTGATTCTACAGAAACAACGGTGCTCAACTTCAACAAAATCTATCATGTACTGGAGGATTGGGCCTACCAGAGCATCGTGCGTCGAGCGATTACGGAACAATATTTACCTGAAATCGGTGCCTCCTCTTATGATTTTAACGGGCAAACGGAAGCCATTAATCACGCTATGGCATCGGCCATCAAAACGCTATGGGAGCAGGTGATCCGGCGATCGTTTCAATCCTGTACCCTTGAGCAACTTAAGGTCTATTCGCCTTGGCAGCGCATGTTTGAAATTGGTCTAGATTTGACTTTAACGGCCCGATGAATGTGACTGTCGGTGGGAAGTTCATACAACTCCCCACCTCCTCTGATAAAATTAGGATGTTAATGGAGGCATTTGGTCATGCAATCTGAAGCTAGAGTCAAGCTCCCGTCATTGTATGATACGGACTACCAGCTTTGGTTGGATCAAACCGCTGCCCATTTGAAGTGCGAGATTTTGGTCAGATTGACTTAGAAAATTTAATTGAGGAAATCGAGAGCTTGGGTAGAAGTGAAAAACGTGCTATTTCAAGCTATTTAATGCGACTTTGTGAGCATCTCCTCAAGATCAAATACTGGGAATCAGAACGAGAGATCTGCTTACGGGGCTGGAGCCGTGAGATTATCAATTTTAGACTACAAATTCAAGACGAGCTGGAGGCTAGCCCCAGTTTGAGGTCATTCTTGCAGGATGTTTTCGTGAAGCAATATCAAAATGGTAGAAAGCTTTTTCTCAACGCTAGTGAACTGGATGCCAAGCGAGTTCCTGAAGCTCCTGATTTTACACTGGAGCAAGCTTTAGACGAGGACTGGCTTCCCTGGCAGCCTGAGCAGTCTGAGAAGTAATCTTTGCTGAGGCCCTGGCTACATGAGAAAAACCGAAAAATTACTTCATATCCACGCTGAGCGTACACTGGATGATGATATCGAATTGCCGCGTGCATTGAAACGATCATGGGCTCCCAATCAAAAGCCAAAACAATCTTTTTGTTGATCTCCATGGTGGGCTGGTTGCTAACAGGTGCAGCGCTGATGTACTTGTTCCCCGCGATCGCCCATCTCCTCCTCCATCGCGATCGCACTGCCCTCTGGCTCGAAACCCTAGGCCGTAGCGGCTACAACCCAATGCTCGGCACTGCTATCTGTGTCGGCCTCATTGCAGTCGAAATAATTGCAACTTGGGTCTGGTACCGTCGCTTTGACGGCAGGCTCTAGGTCGGGTCAAGATTCATCCAGCTTGAATTCACAGCATCATGGCTTTAATACCGTTGGGTTCTTCATCGAACCCTGCGCGCCTGAGTATGGCGTGATCTGTTGGCTCGGCAAACAGCGAAATGGCGCATTGCGGCATGGTGCGTCTCGACTCTAGTTTGACCCGTTCAATCAGTTGGCGTCTCACTGCATCTGGATTATTTACAGTAGGATCAACAACCCAATCTAGAATCGCGGCATTAAACACCCCGTCTCCGTTGGTTCGAGCAAAACCAATCAATAGGCGTCCGGTGATCAGGCGTGCTGTTACGCAAAACAGCGAATGCTCCAAGGCGCACCGAAGCTTCGCCACATCCTGCACAGGCTTACCAACCTTGATAAAAAGCTGATTGAGCTCATGGGCATCTATCTGGCTTCTACGTTGATGCGGATGCGGGGCGATCGTGGGTTGGATAACGGTCTTGGCGAAACAAGGGACATAAATTCAAGCGA
>JAAUOP010000119.1 GCA_012034805.1 Synechococcales cyanobacterium CRU_2_2
CGCATTGCCGGACGCATTGCCGGACGCATTGCCGGACGCATTGCCGGACTCAAGTTCACATTCACACCTTGCGAAATAAAGCATTTCGACCGAAACCAATCTTCGGTGTATAGAATGAGTGCGAGAAGCCCTCACCTGATGATTACCACCTGAACCCCGTGGCGCAACTCTATTCCCACCGATCCGTCTTTAACGCCGCCCAAGACCTGCTGCCGGCCCTCGTCAAGCTGACCCGCCCCGTCGCCCACCGTCGCCCGATTGCCCTGATCAATCTGCTCCAAAGCCATCGCGGCACGCTGACGAAGCTGCTGGGGTTGGCTGCCCTGGGCGGGCTGGTGATCTGGAACTGGCCGCTGTTGCTGGCGCTGGGGGTGGGCATCGGCGTCATGGCCTGGGTCTACGCCTTGCACAAGCTGGACTGGCAAGCTTGGACGCGCCGGATTCACCACTGGTTTCGGGCGAAAAGCTGCTGCTGCTGTCGGTAGGCACCGGTGGTTTTGCCATGCTGGGCACCTACATGACCGCGATGATTTGGGAGGATGCCCACAGCCCTTGGTTGGCCTCAAGTTTGTGTTTGCAGGGGGTTGGCATGATGGTGCTGCTGGCGTTGCTGGCGGCGCAGGTGCTGGGGCGAGAGGGCGATCGCTTTGATGTCAGTTTCGACCAGTCCCTCGAAAACCTCGCCCACCCCGAGCCGCTCAAGCGATTGCTCGCCGTGCGCCAGCTCAACCGCCTGCTGGGCCAGGGTGCACTGAATGCCGAACAAACGCGTACCACCCGCCAAGCGCTCCAGCTTTTGCTCCACCAAGAGACCGAACCCGCCGTGCGGGAAGCCTTGCTCCACAGCCGTCAGCCTAGCCTGGTGCCACTCAACCTCAAGTCGCGTGGGTCGGAGGCGGAAAGCAGCCAGGTTCAATTCTTGAACTGAATCAATTGCCGTGATCACCCCCGCCGAGCTCAAGCAAAAAGCCCTGGACATCGGTTTTCACAAGGTCGGCATTGCCCGTGTGGCCGATTGGGATGAAGATCTGGCACCGAACCAGGCCTTGCAGCGCTGGCTGGCCCAAGGCTACCACGCAGATCTGGCCTGGATGGACAACCCCAGACGTCAGGACATTCGCCAGGTGATGCCCAGTGTCCGTGCCGTCATTGCCGTGGCGCTGAATTACTACACCCCCCACGTCCGCCCCGACGTCCCCGGCATTGGCAAAATTGCTCGCTACGGCTGGGGCCGAGATTATCATCGCGTGCTCGCAAAAAGCTCAAAGCCCTCAGCCTTTGGATGCAGTCCCAGGGCCATCAAGCGCGTTATTACATCGATACCGGCCCGATTTCCGACAAGCTCTGGGCCCAGCGAGCAGGCCTCGGTTGGATTGCCAAGAATAGTAATCTGATCACGCGAGAATACGGCTCTTGGGTATTTCTGGGTGAAATCTTGACCGATTTAGACTTGACACCCGATCGCCCCCATCTCCAACACTGCGGCACCTGCACCCGCTGCCTCGACGCTTGCCCGACCCAAGCGCTTCCCGCTCCCTTCGTCGTGGATGCGAACCGATGTATTGCCTATCACACGATCGAGAACCGCGCGGCGGAACTCCCTGGGGCGATCGCCGTCAATCTCCACAACTGGGTCGCCGGTTGCGACATTTGCCAAGACGTCTGCCCCTGGAACCAGCGCTTTGCCCAACCCACCAATATTGATGACTTTCAGCCCTATCCAGAAAACGTGGCTCCCTCTCTCAAGGAATTAGCCCAACTCAGTGAAGCTGATTGGAGCCAGCGCTTCCGGGCGTCGGCATTGCGGCGGATCAAACCGGCCATGTGGCAGCGCAACGCCAAGGCGAATCTTGCGAGCCCATCGGCTGAATTTTCCAACCCTGGGCCAATCTGACGCCTCGATTTGAAGTTCCTGCGAGATAATAAGAATTAAAGCTCGCCCAAAACCGCCAAAGATCGCCTGAAGATCATCAAAGTCGTCCTTGGGCGTTCGAGTCTTCCAGAGTGCATCCTAGACCTGAGTCTCTTCCTTGCTCTTGCTTTTGCTATTAATTTCGTGCCCGTCGTTCTTGGATATTCTTACTCGTGAAGCTACTTCGTCTGATTTTTCCTAGCCTCGCCGCCCTGAGTTTGACCCTCGGACTCGCGCCATCGGTGCGCGCTCAGATGCCCCACACGGCGACCTTAGACTTTGACCAGCTTCAGGAAATTGGGCTGGCGATCGCCCAGGAGGCTGCCCAGCGCACCCAATTTCAGCAATATGACATTGCCTTGCAGCAGGTGGAATTGGCGACCCAGCTGGTGCCGAACGATTTTCGCGTTTGGGCCGTAGCGGCGGACATTTATCTGCGCACGGACAAATTAGACGATGGCATCAAGGCCCTGAACGTCGCACGCAAGCTAGAGCCCAAGGATCCTGCGATTCATCTGGCCCTCGGCACCGCCTATTTTCGGAAGAAAGACTACGCGACGGCAACCCAAAACTATGAAGCCGGTCTCAAGCTCAAGCCTGATTCCCCAGGGGCTTTATTCGATCTGGGCAATGCCTACTATGTGACGGGTCGGTTGGGGGAAGCCTTGAGTTCTTTCCAAAAGGCGGTCGATTTGGGCGATAAGTTCTGGGAAGCCACCAATAACATTGGCCTGGTGCATTATGAGCAGGGCAAGCGGGATCAGGCGATCGCCGCCTGGAAACGCGCCCTCTCCATCAACAACAAAGCCGCTGAGCCTCAGTTGGCTTTGGCGGTGGCTTTGTATGCCCAGGGCGATCGCAAGCAAAGCCTACGCCTAGCCGAAACGGCCCTTAAGACCGATGGTCAGTACGGGGATGTGAAATTTTTGCGAGAGCAATTGTGGGGCGATCGCCTGGTCAAGGATACCGAAATTTTTCTGGCCACACCCCAAATGAAAAGCGTCCTGGCCCAAGTCGATACCAGCCCTCCTTCGCCCAGCCGCCCGCAATAGCCATTCACCCCCGTCGTCCGGCTAAATCCCTCCCCCACCGGGGGAGAGGGACTTTGAATCCGGCTCCCCTTCTTCCATTTTGGGAGTAAGGGGCTGGGGGATGAGGGGGCTGTTTTTTTCATGAAAGAGGTCTATTGATCCCTAGTTCTGTACGATCGTTGCTCCGGAGGCCAGCGGGTCAATCCCCACCCTGCGGTTAATCGTCGTACCGTTCATCAACCAGACCACATTCTCGCCCGTGGACTGATTGCGCCACACCAGGTCGGACTTGCGATCGCCGTTGTAGTCGCCGCTGCCCGCCAGTGTCCACTCGCGGGAAACCGCCGGAATTTCCACTGCCGTGCGCACCGCTGCGCCATCCATCAGCCAGACCAGATTTTGGCCCGTAGCGCGGTTTCGCCAAATAATGTCGGCCTGTAGATCATCGTTGAAGTTACCCACACCTTCAATCTGCCAGTTTTGGTCGCGGATGGTGGGGCCAGCGATCGGGCGGTCTTCCACAAAGCCTTCACCGTTCATATACCAAACAGAGACCTCACCCGTGGCCGTGTTGCGCCAGAGAATATCGGACTGGGGTTTGCTCGCAGGGGGAGCCGTCACCGGGCCACCAAAATCGCCGACGCCAACCACATTCCAGCCAGCCCCCTTCGAGGGGGCTCCCGTCGGGGGAACCAGGGTGCCGGCAAGAGTGCGAGGTGGCGTATTCGGGGTGGCCAGGGGCGTCGTGCGGAAGAGCTGCACGTTGCCTGACGCATCTTGGAGCACAAGGTCTGGGGTGCCATCTTGGTTGAAGTCGCCGGAGCCTTGGGTCGAGAAACCAGTCGGAATTGCGAAGGGGGCACCCTGCTCGAGAACAGTGATATTCGTTTCGTCCCGGTCGAGGAACCAGACAAAGTTATTGCCGCTGCCGTCTGACCAAATCAGGTCGCTGGTGCCGTTGTTGTCGAAGTCATGCTCTGCGGGGCTGATGACTCGGGTGATGGTGACGTTAATAATTTCTTCGTCGAACTTCGGGTTCAGGGGGGCTGGCCCGGTAAAGCCCTGGTCGTTGATGTTGACGGTGATCGTGGCTGTCGTCTCTAAGTTGACCGGGTTGAATTTGAGACCTTCTAGAGCCGCGTTGACATTGGCGAGGGTTCCAGTGAATGTGAGCGAGGCATCGTCCACACCGTCGTTGCTGAGGCCTGGAGTCACGAAGGTCAGGCCCGCGATGCTCCCCAGCGTAAACGAACCTTTGAGCGGATCGACCGTTAGCTTGACGAGGAGCGGGTTGGCGGGGCCAACATCCGGGTCGGTGACACTGATGCCGTTGGCCGTGGCCGCCGAGAAGGTCAGTTTTTCGTCCCCTTGAACCGCGTCGGCTGGCTTGGTGACGGTGATGATCGGTGGGTTGTTGACGGGTGGGACAAAGGTAAAGGCGAGGTCTGCAGAGGCCGTACTAGCGTTTCCGGCGATGTCGGTGGTGGCGGCATTCCTGACGCTGATGGCGTTGACACCGGGGTTGGCCGGGGTGAGAGTAATTTCGTAGCTGTTGGTGTTGGGAACCGCGACGATGCTGTCGATCGTGTTGCCCCCTGTAACAACCAAGTCGTCAAGCAAAAAACCGGGGGCAACGGCTTCGGAGAAGGTCGCGACAACAACGAAGGGCCCCGAGATATTTGTGGCGACAAACTCGGGCTTTAGCGCCAGGGTGACCGTGGGTGATTTGGTGTCGTACTTGATGATGATTGGGGCGGATTGGGCATTGGTATTGGTGGCGAGATCTTGGACTGCACCGGCAGCGATCGCCAATTCAATCTCCGTTTCCACCCCACCCGCCGGATTATTCGGCGTCACCGTAAACGTAAACTGATTGGCCGTGGCCGTGGGGGCAATGCCGCTAATCGTGGCGTTGCCCGACACCACCACCACGTCGGTGAGATCATCAAAGTCGAGGATCTTGGGCGAAAGGTTATCGGTGAAGTCGGCGGTTACGGTGAACGTGGGGCTGTTGATCGGCTGGGTGGGTGCGATCGCCCCCGCCCCATTGCTGGCCGCCAAAGCGGCCACCGTCGGCCCCGTAATGTCGTAGATCGCCTCAACCGTGACCGGTGCACTGAGGTTACCCGCCACATCGACGAGGGTTCCGGCCCCCAGAACCACCGTCGCATTGCCCTCCTGGGTAGGATCAATCCCAAAGTCAATTTGGGGCAGCGTGCCACCGGGGCCAAAGGTGGTGAAGTTATTCGCCGTAATTTGATTGAGGTTGATGCCGCCGGTGGCCAGCAACGGCTCGGACACCTGCAGTGCGAAGATCAGCGTTTCGGTGTTGAAGTAGCGAGGGCCGATCGCTAGGCCATTGGCCACGTCTCGATTCGCATCGGCGGAGGTTGCCACCGTAAAGCTGGGGTTGACGGTGTCAATGTCAAAGGCGTCCTTGAGGAAGGGCAGCTTCGTGGGCAACGCTTCTTCCTGTTCAACATTGCCGACGCCTTTGGCCCCCCGAATCTCGAGATCGATATTGTCGATATCAAGGTTGTTGTCGGTGAGGGGTAGGTGATCACGTAGGCATTATTGGTGCCACCGTTGATGCTGACCCAGGTGCCTGTGGGCGCACCAAAGTTATTGGTGCCCGCGTTGGGATCGACAAAGGTGATAGCAGGCTTGCTGCTGGTGTCCATCGTCTGGTTGTAGAGGATGGTAAAGCTATAGCCCGCTGCCACATTGGCGTCGGAGGCGAAGAAATCCTCGCCCCGCTCGGAGCCGCGCGGGAATTGCTTCGGTGCAACGGTGTCGCCCGTGAGGGTCTTTTTGAAGACGATGTCGATCACTTCGGGGCGAGTCCGGAAGAAGTAGACCGAGCCGGTTTGTTGAATGTCAGCGGGATCGTTTGCCGTGCGCGCTCGGCCGTCGATCGCAGGATTTGGTGTTGGGCCTTGTTGCTGACCAGTGGTGTCGTCTTGGCCAATTACGGCAACGTCCGAAGGCGCACCGGCAATGGCTTGAGGCACCTTGGAGACCGGATCTTGATAAATCGAAACCGACTCGCCAAAGGTGCGATCCAAATCGGTTTGATTGGTGCCATTGCGAGGAGGGCGACCAAAGGGGACGGGATCGCGATCGAGGGGGCCGCCGCTGAGGGTGAGGGGGCCATTGGGCGCAACTACCGAATCCGCCGCCGTCACCGCCACCTGAACCCACTGCTGGCCGACGGGTGCATTCGGATCGCGCTGAAAAATGTAAACGCTACCCGAACCGGCGAGTTCATCGTCGTCTAGGGGTTTGCCCGCCGTGGGGGCACCGACCATGATGAAGTCGCCGGAAATCGAAACGGAGAAGCCAAATTCGTCGAGGGGCGTAGCGTCGCCGTTACCGCTCGCAGTGGTGGAATTGGGATTCGGGGCTGTGATGCGCTGGATTTGCTTCCATTTACCGTTGGCCTGACGCTCAAAAATGTAAGCCGCCCCCGCATCGACCTTTTCCGCCGCTGTGTCGGGGTTGAGATCCTCTAGGTTTGCGCCAACAATGGCATAATTTCCCGAAATACTCACCGAGCGGCCAAACTCCGAACCAATCGTTTCAACCCCGGTGTCTTGGCCGACGGCGGGTGCATTCGTCGTTACCGAGAAATCTCTGGATCGGAGGACATCGTCTAGGCTCCATTTGCCATCCGCTTTCTTGGTAAAAATGTAGGCCGCACCGGTCTCCGGGATCTGTCCATTGGGCAGCACTGCCGGATCATTGGTCTCAGCTCCCGGTGCGCCAATGATGATGGTGTTGCCGTCAATGGCCACAGAAGTACCCAGGAGGTTGTTGCCTACAGGGGCAAAGGTACGACTGGGAGTATTTTGAAAGGCAATTTTTTGGACATCGACAGGGGCTTCGCCCGATTGTTGTTCTGCAAGGGAAATGGTGGCTCGAGTCCAGACGGTACTGTTGGGCTGTTTTTCGAAAATGTAAACTGCGCCTGCGTCGGTCTCTGATCCGGCCAGATCTAGGTAGCTCGTGGCGTTTGGGGCACCCACCACGATGACATCGCCAGACACCGCCACCGCAGAGCCAAAGGCGTCGTCTGAGATGTCGTCAGCCCCTGAAGCGGCTCTGCCATCTGGCAGCCCGTCTAGGCGCTGCTTCAATTCCACAACCCCGGTACTGGGGTTGAGGTCATAGACGTAGACGCGACCTGCCGATGGAGCAGGCGTGAATGTGGGCTGATCATTCGGGTTCTTATCCGCAACCCCAGTGGGATCTCCGACCACAATGCGGTAGCTCGTTGGTTTACTCGCCGGGAAACCCGTAATGGCCACAGCGGAGCCGTAGGTGAACTCTAGCGGACTGGCACCCGCTGTCGTTGCTTCTGTGAGTGAGACCTGAGGCACGGTCAGCCGCTGAACCTTTTGCCAATTTCCACCGACCTGCTTGTAGAGATAAACCGCACCCGTGGCGGGTTGGCTATCATCCCCAGGGTCATCCAAGGGAATGCCCACGACGGCGTACTCACCAAAAATTGAAACCGACGCACCAAATTCCTCGTTGCTGACGAGATCGTTCGCTGGATTGAAAGTTGGAGCAGTAGACAGGGGAGGCAAGTAGTCCGAGACTTCCTTCTCACCGACGACCCAGCCGAGGACTCCGGCGTAGGTGGCTTGGGCTTGGGGGGAAATGGCGAGGCTGGCTGGGGTGGCATCATGTGCCACTGCACCGGCTTGGACGTCGAGCTGCCAACTGCCGCCCTGGGCTGCTGCACCCACGGGGCCGGAGGCCGCGAAAACATTGGCTCCGGTGAGTTGGTGGAGTTTTTGAACAAATTCTTCCCCGGCGTCGCCTGCGCCCACGTGGCAGCCGTAGAGTACGAGGCTGGGGGCAGAGTTTGCTGTTGAGGCAGGATTCAGCGTCGGCGAAAACCAGTGGCTGAGGGACGATGCATGGGCGGCTAGGGTGTTGAGCGAAAGCTCGGTGTTGCCCAGGTATAGACACCCCGGTGCGCCGTGGGCAATCAGGTGAATCGCCTGGGGTGAGTGCTGGGCGATCGCCTCACTAATCCGGGCCATGCCATCTACCGCGCCATCTGCACCCGAGTCGAGCAACAGCAACCGGGCACCGGGCACAACCCCCGCAACCAACTGCGCATAACCTTCGGTACCAGTATCGATAACGACCAAAATCTCCCGCTGCGGAGCGGAGATGGGGAAAGCAAGCGATTGCAGCATAGAAGGAGAAGAAGCGTTGGTAGTGCGGTTCACGGTCGTCATTGGGAAGTGCCTCCTGGGACGGCGGGAATGGGTTCGGTCTGACGCCACGATTCCCATTGAATTCAAGGTGCTGGTTTCAACGGTGCAACAAAGTCGCGAAAATAGACGGATCCCAATCTAAATTTCACAGTTAAATTAAACTCGACTGAAAGCATAACGGCATCTACATCACAAGGGGAACTTAGATTAAACTCGACCGAAAGCATAACGGCATCTACATCACAAGGGGAACTTTGCGAGGGAGAATCTTGTAAACAGTATTCGGACGAAAGATTCGGAGCCGTTAGCATCCAGTCATCAGCGCCCTCAGAATCCGAGTAAACATGGAAGAGGTTGCCCAAAAAGAGGGCCGAACTTGTCATTGAGGGTGAGTTTTCAGTATGAAATCAGTATGAAAGTTGTCTCCGGTAACGAGGTGGCTGGCGTGAAACGGCAGAATGCTGAGATGGGCATCGCACCGCATTGAACGGGCATAATAGCGCGGGATGCCCGGTGGTTTTCCGGTCAGCTCGTCTGCATTTGCCGCCCACACCATGACACAGCCTATTTGTCCGGATATTTCTGGGGATATTTCTGGGGATATGTCGCTGGCACCCTTGCGCCAGCGCAATGGTGAACTTGAGCAACAGCTCGCAGCCTGTCGCTCGGCTCTGGCCCTGGCCCAGCAGGAGCTTGATCGCTTGGCTAGTCTTGACAATCTGACTCAAACTGCGAATCGACGTCGATTTGATCAACGTCTATATCACGAATGGAAGCGACTGGCGCGGGAAAAACAGCCGCTGTCGCTAATTTTGGTTGAAGTTGACCGGTTTCGGGCCTATGGCGATCGCTACGGCTCTCTGGCCGCAGACCAATGTCTCTACCGGGTGGCACAAATGCTACGGGCGATCGCCCTGCGCCCCGCAGATTTGGTCAGCCGCTACAGCGGTGAAGTGTTTGCGCTGCTGTTGCCAGGGACACCTGTGGCGGGGGTGGAAGCCTTGGCACAGCGTATTCATCGGGGGATGTTTGAGCTTCAGATTGATTTCAAGTTCGATGATCAGCAGGGTCTTCGCATCGATCCGCAATGCCTATTGCAACCGCGATCGCCCGGCGTCTTTCAGGTCACCCTCAGCCTGGGTCTGGCCAGTACCTGTCCCCAGGGCGAGATGCTGCCGACGACGCTGCTCGAATATGCCAATGAAGCCCTCTTGGAGGCCAAAGCGGGACGGGGGGGCGATCGCGTCCCTACGGGTGTCCAGACGTTTTAGGATCAGCCGGACAAACGCGGTTTGTCCCTACGGGAATTTTGGGTAATGCTTCAAAATTAAATGGCTTCTTCCCAGGTTCACCCCCATGCTCGACGCGATGATCGATCCGCCCCAAAAATTGCAGCAATTTGCCAGCGATAATTACTCTGGCATTTGCCCGGAGGCGCTCGACTACCTTCACAAAGCCAATGGCGGTGACGTGCCAGCCTACGGCAATGATATTTGGACCGAGCGAGCCGCCAATCAATTTCGAGAGCTGTTTGAGCGGGACTGTGAAGTCTTTTTTGTTTTTAATGGCACGGCGGCCAACTCGCTTTCGTTGGCTTCATTGTGCCAAAGCTATCACAGCGTGATTTGCCACGAAACAGCCCATATCGAAACTGATGAATGCGGTGGTCCAGAGTTCTTTTCCAATGGCTCGAAGCTGCTGTTGGCACCGGGCGAAAACGGTCGCCTCGACCCTCACGCGATCGAACCTCTGATCACCCGCCGTCGTGATATTCACTATCCCAAGCCCAAGGTGATTAGCATTACCCAGGCCACGGAATTGGGGACGGTCTACAGCGTTGAACATTTGCTGGAATTGCGCCATGTGGCCGATCGCCATCAGCTCAAAATTCACATGGACGGTGCGCGCTTTGCCAATGCGGTGGTGTCCCTGGGCAAGACGCCTGCGGAATTGACTTGGAAGGTGGGAGTGGACGTGCTGTGTTTTTGTGGCACGAAAAACGGGATGCCAGTGGGAGAGGCGATCATCTTTTTTGACCAGAAGTTGGCGGAAGACTTTGCCTACCGCTGCAAACAGGCGGGTCAATTGGCGTCGAAGATGCGGTTTATTTCGGCCCCGTGGTTGGGCTTGCTCGAAACCGGTGCTTGGTTCAAGAATGCTGAACATGCCAATGCGATGGCGGCCTATCTAGAAGCGCAACTCTTGCAATTGCCCGAGGTAAAGCTGATGTTTCCACGCGAGGCCAATGGGGTGTTTGTGGCCTTGCCGGAGGTGGTGGCGACAGGGTTGCGATCGTGCGGCTGGCTGTTCTACACGTTCATCGGCGTGGGCGGCGTGCGGCTGATGTGTGCTTGGAATACGACGAAGGAGAGCATTGATGCCTTGATTGAGGATGTGCGATCGCTGCTTGGTACAGCGGATTAGGCATTGGCGATCGAGGTTCTAAGCTATTGAATGATTCGTCAAGATGAAGACTTCCCCAGACTCACAAATACTTATCCCCTAAATCGCTAGGAGGCCCCATGTCAAACATTCATGAGTATGACCTTGTGGCTTTGACCGACGAGCATAGAAGAATATTTGTACGACCTGTCTAATCCTGGGTTCAAGGGATTAGGCGGAAGTCCGTGCAAAGATTGTTAAAGGAAAAATCTTCTGGGTCGTCATATCCGAGGAGTTACGGATATTATGCGGAATGAGATTCCGTCTAATCCCCCAGATCCGGGATTAGACGGAATTTGGGTTCGGCCTAATCCTCGGTTTTGGAGTATTATGCAGAATTCGATTCCGTCTAATACCCGTTTTGGGGTGAATAGGCCGAACCACTTCCGTATAACACCCCCGTTTTCAGGGATTAGGCAGAACTAGTTCAGTCTAATTAGATAGTTCGACGGCTTTAGGTTATCTGTTGGGGGGTAGTTGAAAACTTGCCTGCCAGAGTTGTATATCTCACAAGGTTGGTTTTATCTGAATTAAAGTGCAGAGCGAGCATGATGAAGTACGATCTGGGCATTTCTGATTAGTAATTTTCTTGCCCGGAAAGGAAAGATTTCATGCCCATTACCTTTGACGACATCATCAGTACCTCCAGTTCTAAAGAGCTATTTTTACAAATCTTTCAAAATGCTTTTTCCCAGCAAGACCAGCCATTCCTAGAAGCTCATCGCACGATTTTAACAGCCTGTTACAAGAATCCAGGGCTTTCTCCAACCCTGAAAGGCAATACGCCAGAAGTTCTAGCCCAGTCTTGGCTGAAAAAGTACCGTGATAGCTACGAGAACAGAATTTCAAGACGAATCTCACAACCACCAGGAACAGTTGCTGATCCAATTGTCAATACAATCATTAATGCCAGATTGACACATTTAACAGCAGATCATCTTGAGCAAATCAAGTATGCTCACAGGCTGTCAATGTCAGCCGAAAATATTCAGGGATTACTTCTCGAAGAATTCCTGGCCGAACAGTTAGGTGAATATGGTTGGTATTGCTGCTGGGGCGAGTCCGTTCGTCATGTAGATTTTTGCAATATCGATGGTTCTCTCTTGCAAGTAAAGAACCGCAGCAATTCGGAAAATAGCTCGTCTTCCAGAGTTAGGATCAACCAACCCATTGAAAAATGGTTCAGAGTTGATGCTAGGACGGGGTTATATCGATGGTCGTACTTCAATGATAAGTATGGAACGGCTTGTTTCTCCGAAGAGAACTTTGCCATGTTTGTTCAGCAGATTTTAACAGGAAATCCAAATGCTTTAGCGGTGGAGATAAACAATCCTTGGCAATTTTTTGTCTGAGTCGTCAGACTAGATTCAAAGAAAGCTGCGTTTCCGAGGATTCTTCGAGATCACCTAAAGTCTCAACTGTCCAACTCACATCATCTGTCTTGTGATAACGCGAGTAGGGAAAGTCTGGGTAGATGATCGGTGTTTCACCCGACCGATGAGTTAATAACAGCCTAGCGATTGCCCTTCCCAGAGAACAGGGCACAGCATTTCCAACCTGCCGATACTGATCCAATAAACTTCCTGCGATCGCCCAATCATCTGGAAACTCTTGGATGCGCTTGTACTCTTCAATACTGAGTGGTCTATCCTCTTCTGGATGTGCCAGATCGGTTGCGGGCATGGCTGGATGAGTCACTAGTGTTGGAGAAGGTTTATCCCAGGCTAATCTCCGATAAAAACCAGTTTTTCCACCTCCTGCATGATACGAAGCCCCAAGTGCCTCTTGGTGTAACTCTGCTGGTAAATCTCGCCAATATTGCCCAGGTTTCAGAAGCCTGTAGTATTTGAGTCGTTTCTCTGGAAACTTGACAAAATGACGCCTGTCTTTGGGCAGTCCTTCCAGAACCTCTCTCAATGTCCGCCACTGTGGAAGCCCATACAAACCTTTCTCCGCGTGAGTCGGCGTAAGATAGGGAAGTTTTTCGCCATCACGGCTACAAGTAATAACAACTCTTTCTCGTTGTTGGGGCGATCCAAAATTAGCGGAATTGTATAGGTTAAACGAAATACTATATCCTGCCTGTTTAAGTTTTCGGGTAATAAAGAGCAATGCCCCTCCTCGTTGTTCATCCTGAGATAAGGATGGAAAATGCTTCCCTCTCATTTCATGAGGTCTATGCTTCAGTGGAGCAGATAGTAATCCTCGAACGTTTTCAATTACGGCAAATCTGGGTTTAAGTTCAGTGATTAAATCGATGAATGTTAAAAAGACATTGCCGCGGTCGTCATTGAATCCTTGGCGTTTGCCTGCACTGCTAAAAGCTTGGCATGGCGGACCACCAACGATGACATCAATCTCATCGGTCAAACTCAATCCTGCTTTTTCTCGAATTTCTATCGCTGAATAATCCCTAATATCTCCAATCAACGCCATGTCTGGTCGATTTGTCTCTATTGTTTTTCGTGCGGCTGAATCAATTTCGCAGGCAAGCAATACCTTGATTCCTTCTTTTTCTAGCCCCAAGTCTAGACCCATGCAGCCAGAGAAAAAACTTAAGGCTTTGAGGTCTGGTTTACTAAAGGATCGTCGCCCATGATCGGGAACGCCTAGATTGGCATCCTCTCCCTTGCAACGGTACTCATGCACAGATTCTGATGCTACAATCCAGCGGCTGCTAATCCTCTCGCCGCTGATTTCACCATACCGGAGTAGTTGGCGAACGTATTGCTCTGAACAATTGAGAATTTCAGAGCTTTCTTTCACAGAAAGATATTGGTAAGGCATGGTTTCGGAAGCGAAACTAAAATTAGGTACCCTATATTACAGTCCAAAGAATCTACTTGCAAGCTTTGTGAACAAATGTTCTGATTCTGCTGTTTTGCCTGAAGGTAGCGTCAGCCGTCGAATCGGGATAGGGAGAATCCTCACGAATCCCCCCTCCCACACCACCCATCGTGCGGCTCCGCACTGGGCGGTTCTCAACCTAACTGCTAGACGATTTGACCGACTTCTTTGGGAGCACCTCATCCGCTGAGAAAAGAAAAACGATAACAGGAGAGACGTCCCAAGAGCTGCCGCGATGAAACCTGAGCAACGTGCCGCCCTCAATGCCCATGTGCGTGAGATCGCTAAGATTTTGCATCAAGATGCGACAGAAAAAGGGATGCCCGTAGAAAGCCTGGGTGAGATCGAGCAAACGGTACGTGCACAGATTCAAAGCCACGTCTCTCCTGAACTGGGGCTTTTTTTATCGATGAAAGCGTTGGGTTCGATTTTGGAGAAACCCGAAGACTCACCAGCATCTTAGGTACTTTACACAGCGGAAGTCCGTGCAAAGATTGTTAAAGGAAAAATCTTCTGGGTCGTCATATCCGAGGAGTTATGGATATTATGCGGAATGAGATTCCGTCTAATCCCCCAGATCCGGGATTAGACGGAAGTTGGGTTCGGCCTAATCCTCGGTTTTGGGGTGTTATGCAGAATTCGATTCCGTCTAATACCCGTTTTGGGGTGAATAGGCCGAACCACCGAACCACTTCCGTATAACACCCCCATTTTCAGGGATTAGGCAGAACTAGTTCAGTCTAATTAGATAGTTGGGCAATATTTTTTATATAGCGGTTTTCAGAATTAAGGGATACAGTTATTAGTCTGGATAACCCAACAGAATAGCAATGAAATCCTACTCCCTTGACTTGCGCCAAAAAGTGATTGAGACCTACGAAAATGAGCCAATTTCCCAGCGGCAGCTCGCCAAACGGTTTCGGGTTGCTCCAAG
>JAAUOP010000120.1 GCA_012034805.1 Synechococcales cyanobacterium CRU_2_2
GCTCGCTGAGCGCATCATTGAAGCTCGCTGAACTCGCTGGTGTTTTGAACTCAACTAGATTATCTTGACTCATGGTGTATTCCGGCTCTGGTGTTTTTTTACTTTCCAGAAGGGTACGCCTTTTTTTGCTCCTAAGCCATACACCAGAAATAGTTATAACTCCTCGGCCTACTCCAAGTCCTAGCCCTGGAGATGAGCCAGAGCGTTTGGTCACACTTCCCCGTCTGGTTTCGCACCCTACCCAGCCATGGCTATCCCACAGAGCAGGTCGTCCGAATCTCGCTACAGCATCTACAGCTCGCGGTTTTAGCCCACAGTAGACAGGGCCTACTTCTCCATCAATTACTCGACCAGAAAAATCAACACAGGCGACACCCCTCCAAACCACAGGCTCTCGTTGAAAACCTCAATCCTTAGATGTGTCAGCAAGTTTTGACTGTCCAGTGCAACAGATGATAACTCAATATCAGTTATCTAAGATGCTTGAAATTTATAATCAAGGGCATAGTGTACAGATGGGTACTGTTGTCCTTGACCAAAGAGGAATCGTAATTAGTCACTGCAATAGTGCATAGCTATTGACATGAGGGTTGAAAACGGTAATGTAAAGCCATGGAAGACAGCGTCCGTCCCCTTTCAGCGCCCGAAACGTTCGACCCAGCGAAAGGGGCGAGGTACTGGTATGAGAAATATTGTGAGCAGTACGAAGAGACCGAGCGACTAAAAGCGCGTGTGAGTGAACTAGAGAAGGACCTAGGCGAGGTCAAGGAGTTGCTCAACAAACTGACGAAGCGAACGAGTAAGACGAGTTCATTGCCGCCGTCATCGGACCGATACAAGAAGTGGCAGGGAAAGGGCAAGGGAAAAAAGCGAGGTCCCAAATATGGCCATCCCGGCAAAACGCGCAATGGGTTTGGCTTTGTCGACCGTTCAGTGAAGCTAGAGCTAGAGCGCTGTCCAGTTTGTGGAGGCGAGCTCAAAGCGGTCAGTTCAAGACCAGCGAAGCGAGAGCAAATAGCGGAGTTGTTGCCCAAATTGGTTGAGGTAGTGGAATACGAACGTCCCATCTATGACTGTGCCGATTGCGGCTGGTCAGGGATAAGCCCCTTGCCGTCGGGTTGTAAAGAAGGCTTCAGCTACGGCGGGATGCTCAGTGCGTTGGTGGGTTGGCTGGGTTACGGGGGAAACTTGAGTTGGTCGAAACAGCGCTATGTGGTGGAAAGCATCTTGGGGCTGCCGATATCCCAGGGGAGTCTGTCGAAGATGCACCAATGGTTTTGCGAGAGTTTACAGCCGGCCTATGAGCAATGGTGGGAGTGGATTCAAACCCCAGGGGTGCGCTGTCTGGATGAAACGAGCTATCGGCTCAATGGAGTGAACCACTGGATTTGGGTGGCGACGGGGGAGGAGTGTTGCCTGTTCCTGTTTGCGCCCACGCGCAGCTCCAAAGAAGCCAAAGTGCTCTTGGGAGAGGAATTCGAGGGAATTCTATCGAGTGACTGCTGGAGTGGCTACAGCCCGGTATTGGCCTTGGCGAAGCAGAAGTGTTTTGCCCATGTGGAGCGGGCTCTCAAAGCCCTGTTGGATTCGACTTGGGCAGGCAATCGACAATTTGCCGAGCAGGTGTTGCCGATTCTCTCCCAGGCGCGCCAGGTTCACCGGGAGTTTCACCAAGGCCATCGCACCCTTGAAAACTTGCAGAGTCAGCGACCCAAGTTTGAAGCTCGGCTCACCCAGGTGATTGAACATCCCCCGCCGGACGGCTGGCCTTGCGATGCTCTGGATTTGGCCAATCGCTTTATCCGACATCGCGATGAGTGGTTCACCTTTTTGGAATTTACAGCGGTGAAGCCTGACAATAATGATGCTGAGCGAGCCCTGAGGCCGATTGTGATCCACCGCAAGGTCAGCGGTGGGGCACGCAGCGATTGGGGGGCTCAGCTGGTTGCTTCGATGTTCAGCTTCCTGGAGACCATGCGTCTTCAGGGTAAGAATGCGCTCGACGAGCTGTTTGCCCTCATGGCCTCCTCTGAACCCCCTCGGAACACTCTAGTTGCTCCTGCATAAATAGAAGCCAGTTCCCTGTTCTCATTTAGGACTGCTTCTTGCTGTGACTAATTACAACTGAGCTTTAATCAATTCCTACAGGACTACCCTGAGGGCCAGGGTCTCTATGAATTGATTAATGGGGAGCTAGTGGAAATGCGGGCAACGCGGGGGCACGACACGATCGCGGATGGTCTCTTGTTTGCCTTTAACGATGAGATCCGTCGCGACCCACTCAACCTTAAGGTCACCAACAAAATTGTTCTACGCACAATTGATTCAACGGGCCAAGAGCAGGGTAGAATCCCCAATGTGAGTGTAATTGATGAAGCGCAATGGGCTGCAAATCCCTCAGCTTATGCTGCATTTACTGAGCCAATTCAGCTTGCCGTCGAAGTCGTTTCGACGAATTGGGAAGATGATTATGTCGATAAGTTGGACGAATATCAGCGTCTGCAAATTCTTGAATATTGAATTGTAGACTATTTGACCCATGGCTCACGAGCCTATTTGGGTAACCCCAAAATCCCAACGATATTTGTTCATCTGCTAAATGCTGAGGGAAAGTATGAAATGAAGCGCTATCAAGGTGACCAGATCATTCAATCCATTACTTTTCCAAATCTACAATTGATGGCCCATCAAGTTCTATCAGGAGAGTTAAGCTAGAGGGACTCTGCTGTGCCGAGCCTAGGTTCACCCCTATCGATCGCAAACATTGTATCAATCGCTCCACCACACCATGCGGAAAATGCAAAAATTCACAAGCAATCTTTTAGCACTAAATCAAACGTTAACTCTGGCCTTATGGAGTGGGATAATGGTTGGCGGAATGGCGATCGCAAGCTGCACTTCCGCATCTAGCTTGAACCCCCAAGCATCTCCTCCTCCTCCTGCAACGCCGCCTGATTCAACGTCATCAACACCGGTTATATCAACATCAGTTCTATCAACACCGGTCGCGCAAGCGCCCAAAACTCTTCAGTCCAAGATCCTAGCTAAAAACCTAGAGCATCCTTGGAGCATGGCTTGGTTACCCGATGGTTCTACGTTGATCACCGAACGGCCAGGTCGCTTGCGGATCATGCGCAACGGCAGGCTTGATCCGAACCCGATTGCCGGTGTTCCCTCAGTCTTTGCCTCAGGTCAGGGAGGGCTGCTGGATGTTGCGCTGCATCCGCGTTTTCAGGAAAATCAATGGGTTTATTTTAGTTATTCGGCGGGCGATCGCAACACCAACCAAACCAAAGTCGCCAGGGCCAAATTCGATGGCAAAATCCTAACCGATTGGCAAGATATCTTTCAAGCCGATCCTACTAAAACTGGGACTCAACATTTTGGTTCCAGACTGCTCTGGCTCCCCGATGAAACCCTGCTTATTTCAATTGGTGATGGCGGCAATCCCCCGCTGAAAATTGAGGGTGAGCTTAGCCGCAAGCAGGCTCAAAACCTTAGATCTCGTCTCGGTAAAGTTCTCCGCGTCAAGGACGATGGCTCAGTCCCCGCAGACAATCCCTTCGTCAACCAAGCCAATGCTGCCCCCGAAATCTGGACTTACGGCCATCGCAATATCCAAGGGCTTGCCCTAGACGCCGCCACTGGCCAAGTCTGGGCCTCAGAGCACGGCTCTCGCGGAGGCGATGAGCTGAATCGGCTAGAAGCAGGTAAAAACTATGGCTGGCCAGAGGTGAGCTACAGTCGCGAATACACCGCCGATCAAATGGTTGCCCCGGTCACGACTCGGTCTGACGTCCCCAATCCCTGGGTGGTCTGGACTCCCTCCATTGCCCCCTCTGGTCTTATGGTTTATCAAGGAGACGAACTTTCCGGTTGGCAAGGCAACGTTTTGGCTGGAGGATTGGTGAGCAAAGATGTACGTCGAATTGCGGTGGATGGGCAAGGTCAGGCGAAAGAGCTGGGGGCGATCGCCCTGGGTCAGCGAGTCCGAGACGTGCGCCAAGGCCCCGATGGCTCGATTTACGTGCTAACGGATGCAGATGCCGGGCAGTTGATTCGACTGGAGACAGCCCAGTGATGTCAATATCGATACATTAACTCGTCTCCTGTACTGTCATCTCCTGTACCGATTGTGCCACCCAGCTCGACACAAACGGAATCAGCTTCTCATTGTCCGCATGCTCTTCCCCTTCTACAAATACCACCACCGTATAGGGTAAACCGCCTGGCAGCTCCACGTAGGCGGCATCATGGCGCACCCGGCTCATCCAGCCTGCCTTTGACCAGCACTTCGCCCCCGCCGGTAGACCCTCACCAATAAAGCCGCCAATCTGATTCTCCGGATCTGGTTTCCAATCCGCCGGATCGAGGGTGCGAGCCATCCAGCCTAAAAGCTGCTGCGACGCCGCCGCCGACACTGCCACACCACCCGCAATACTATGTACCAAGCGCGCCACGGCCTCCGTCGTCAATCGGTTGCGGTTGGTATAGTTCTCGCCATAGAAACTTCGCTCTCGTCCGTAGGGGCCATCCCCCCAGGTCTTTTGGTTGATATTACAACTTTCTAGCTCTTCCCAGCCTAGGGCCTGAAAATAGCGATTGACCAGGTTGCGCTGCTGCTTCCAGGTCTCAAACGGCCCTGGCGGTAGCTCTGGCCCGCTGGTTGTCCCAGTGAGTAAATCGACAATCAGCCCCGTAGCGTCGTTGCTGGAGGCGACAATCATGTCCCGCGCGGCTCGCTCCACTTCCGGCGTCATCTCCAACATATCTTTGCTAACCCACTCTTGTAGGGCCACGGCGTAGAACAGCTTGACGATGCTGGCGGGATAAAGACATTCAACCCCCCGATAGCTATAGCCCCGAGACGGGTGCCGCCAAAAGTCTGTCGCGGCGATCGCCCCCCCTGTATTCATCGGAAAACCCGGATCATAGACAACCCAGGTGAGCGCGATTTGGTTGCGGGCAAGACCAGGGAACTGGGCGAGGGTGGCTTGGAGGATGCGATCGCCCAAGACTGTGAGGTCGGTGTCTTGACGAAAAAAGGGCATAGTGGATGAACGGGAATGGCGCTGGGAATATCCTAGGCCGATATTGGGTCGTTGGGGTCGTTGAGGGGCGATCGCATTTCGATTTACACGTGCGAGCCCCACTTTCGATTTACACTGCTGACACTGTTTACCCGAGATTCGTCCATGACTGTTGAATACATGCAGGCCGCTGAGTTTGAAGCCCTCGTGACCCAGGAAGCCGTTGTGGTCGCAGACTTCACAGCGTCATGGTGCGGCCCTTGCAAGCTGGTAGCTCCGCTGATGGATCAGCTGGATGAGGCGTTTGCGGGGCAGGCCAGCATCGTGAAGGTCGATTTGGACGCCAACAAGGCCCTGGCCAAAGAGTACAGCATCAAAAGTATCCCAGCAGTGCTGTTTTTTAAGGATGGGGTACTGGCGGAAACATTGGTGGGGGTTAAGCCCTACTCGATGTTTGAAGAGACCTTGAAGAAGTACTTGTAAAGAAATATCTGCAAAGGGGTGTCTGCAGAGCCCGAGCAACTCCGTGCACCTGCAGACCAATTCCGATAAGCTATTAGCAGAGCAGAGACTCAACCCACAGACCCCCATCAAGTAACCCGGAGCACGCATGGCTCAGCTGGAAACCAGAACAGAACCCATGATCCTCAACATGGGGCCGCATCATCCCTCCATGCACGGGGTTCTGCGCCTCATCGTCACCCTCGACGGCGAGAACGTGATTGACTGCGAACCCGTGATTGGTTATCTCCACCGGGGCATGGAGAAGATTGCCGAGAGCCGTACTACAGTTATGTATGTGCCCTACGTTAGTCGCTGGGACTACGCAGCGGGTATGTTCAACGAAGCCATCACCGTCAACGCGCCCGAGCAGCTGGCAGATATTGCTGTCCCCAAGCGAGCGAGCTACATTCGCGTGATCATGCTAGAGCTCAACCGCATTGCCAACCATTTGCTTTGGCTCGGCCCCTTCATGGCAGATGTGGGGGCGACGACACCCTTTTTCTACATTTTTCGCGAGCGGGAGTTGATTTATGACCTCTGGGAAGCGGCCACGGGTCAACGCCTGATTAATAACAACTACTTCCGCGTTGGTGGTGTAGCGGCAGACTTGCCCTACGGCTGGGTGGACAAGTGCGAAGATTTTTGTGATTACTTCGACCCCAAGATAGACGAGTACGAAAAGCTGATCACCAATAACCCCATTTTCCGGCGTCGAGTGGAGGGCGTCGGTGGCTTTACCCAAGAAGAAGCCATCAACTGGAGCCTGTCTGGCCCCATGCTGCGAGCCACGGGGATTCAGTGGGATCTGCGCAAAGTTGATCACTACGAGTGCTACGACGACTTTGACTGGGAAGTCCCGACGGCTACCGAAGGCGACTGCTATGCCCGCTACCGGGTTCGGATTGCAGAAATGCGTGAGTCGGTAAAAATTCTGCGGCAGGCGCTGAAGGGTTTACCGGGTGGCCCCTTCGAAAATCTGGAAGCCAAGCGTTTGGCCGAGGGTAAAAAGTCGGAGTGGAATGGTCAAGACTATAAGTACATTGCCAAGCAGGTTGCGCCAACCTTCAAGATTCCGAAGGGTGAGCATTACGTTCGCCTGGAGAGTGGTAAGGGTGAGCTGGGGATTTTTATCCAGGGCAATGATGATGTTTATCCCTGGCGCTGGAAAATTCGGGCTCCGGATTTTAATAACCTGCAGATCTTGCCTGAGCTGCTGCGCGGCGTGAAGGTGGCGGATATTATGGCGATTTTGGGCAGTGTGGACGTGATCATGGGGTCGGTCGATCGCTAAATGGCCCAGTACGCGAGCCGGATGGTGCTTTGTTCGTCCCTACCCTGGTGATGCGGGTGGGGACGATTTTCATCAGGTTTTAGCCCTAGGCGACGAGGCTGATTTGGCTGGTGGTGAGGCTGAAGCTGTTGGAAAATGTGGCGATCGTCAACGCTCCTCCACTGCCCACCCCATCTCCGTCAAACCGCAACACCCCTTGGGCATAGAGGAAATTAGGCCCATTGCCCACGGGCGTGTTGCCCAACACCAGGCTGACGGTTGTGCCTGCAACTAGGTCTGAGCCAAAGCCCAGGGTCGAAATGCGAATTTGGTCATCTGCACCAAAGTCGGTGATGGTATCGCCACCCTCGCTGGGTGCATCATAGCGAAACGCATCTGCACCGCCACTGCCCGTGAGGCGATCGCCCCCACCCCCACCCACAAGCAAATCTGCCGAACGTCCTCCGCTCAAAACATCTGCTGCTGCCGTCCCCGCCTGCAGCGAAACAAACCCGCTGAGGGAATCGGTACCCCAAGTTGCGAGGTAAACATCTCGTAGTGACCCCGTATCGTCGGTCGTCAGCGGATTGAGATTAAACGGCTCGGGATTGAGCCCATCCGCCGTGGTAATCACCGTGCCTTGGCTCACTGAGCCGAGCACCGCTGCCCGCCCTTGACCCACGGCAATGCCCTGGAGCACCCCCCGGCCCACATTTTCTGTGAACGGTGTCCAGAGGCGACGCGATTGCAAGTCATTGGCGACGACCAATGCGGTGAGTTCGCCTTTGGCATAGGCTCCGACGGTTTGACCGTTGACTTGGTTGAGGTCGCGGTTTTGAATTTTGGAGAACCCCTGGCCGCTGATATAGATATTGCCCGATTCATCAGCGGCGATTGCCCCCTGATCGACCCGAAACGCATTGGTCGCCCCCCCAGCCTCACCGCCGAGACGGGCAAAAGCCAGTTGCCCTTGCAAGAGTTGTCCGGTGGTCGGGTTCAGTCTGGCATAGTAGGCCTGGTGGGGGCTTTTGGAATTGTAGGGGTCATTAGACGCGTCATATTTGACCAGGGTGGGCGTGGTGCGATCGCGGCCATTCCAGCGAAAAATCGAGTTGCCCCCCGCCACTTCTCCCAGAAAATACAGCAGACCATCGCGACCTACGCTGAGCCGATAGCCTCGGGTGTCGGCCATGTCGTTCTGGCCATCACTGGTGAGTGTATTGCCATCAAAGCCCCAGTTTTGCCATTGGAAATTGGACAGATTATTGGGATTAACCGCAGTCAGAAAAGCCACCTGCACGGGGTTGTTGTTGTCGAACGCATTACGCTTGTTGTCAAACCCGGTCACGTAAACCAGATTGGTCTCGGGGTTGATGGCCACGTCGTTGACATAGGAGCGAACTTGGGTGGCTTGGGAAATTTTTTGGCCGCTGCTGTTCCAGGTGGTGACGGTTTTGCCCTGCAAGGTGACCACGGTGCCGTCGTTGGCGATCGCCACCCGATCCACCGATCCACCGAGATTTTGACTCCAGAGGACGCGATCGCCCGTGGCATTCAACACCGTCACCCCAAAATCACCGCCCACGACGATCTGGCCGTTCACCCGATTGACATCCATGTCGTTGATCTCGTTGCCCAGACGAGTCACCGACAAAATTTCTCGTCCGCTGGCAGAGAGCCGCGCAATTTGCCCCCGGCTGGTGGCGTTGGCTCCCAACAGCGTCTGGGCTGACCCCAGGGAGGCGCTGAAATTTCCGGCGACAATCAGGTCATTGCTGGGGGAAATTTCGATCGCGACGGCGCTGTCGTCGCCCAGGCCGCCCAGATAGGTGGCTGTGCTGACAGCGAGCTGCTGGGATGTGCCTGCAACATCCGGTGTCGCCGATAAAACCAGATCGTAGTCCGTCGCGGCAGCGGTGTTGAGCTGGAGGGTGTAGTTTCCGGGTAAGAGGGTTTGATAGATCAGTTCGGACTGATTGCCGGGATTGGTGGCCGCCGCGATCACGCTGCCACCATTGCCACCATTACCACTGCTGTCCACCCGGCGCAGGGTCACATCGGCATTGGCGCGGAGCCCTTCCAAGATCACGTTAAAATCGCTGGTTTTGTCCACCGAAAACCGATAAAGATGCTCCGGGCGACCCCTGGAAGGGTATTGGCAAAGGACTTGACGCCGCTGAGTAGGCCCGCCTCAAAAATCACGGGCGGTGGCGGCAGCAGCGGAGCTTCGTAGACTTTGATATTGCGGAAAAAACTTTCGGCATTGGGGTTGCGCACGTCGTGGTCGTTCACCAGCGTCAGGTAGGACATGGAGCCTTTAAAAAAGTCCCCTACCCGAATCTTGTAAGCCTGCCACTGTCCCGAGTTACCCGTGTCGCCATAGGTGTCAAAGTTGCGGATGCCCCAGTCTTGGGTGCCGTGGAGTTTGAAGGTGCGATCGGCGCTGAGAATGTCATCGGTATCGAAGCCAATGCCGTGGATTTCGCCTTCGCGATCGCTCCGAAACTCAAATTCCAGCACCGTATCGGCAGTGACGCCGTGGGGAAACGCCAGCTTCTTCCAGTTGTTCCCCTGGAGCTGCACCGTCGAGCCGCCGCCGCTGAGCACAGCACTGGGGCCGAGATCCTGGCCCGCATAGGATGTGATCGGATAGCGGCTGAGATTGAGGGGTGGTGCGGGGACGTCGCGGGGCGGGGCGGGGTGTCTTCTTTAGGCCTTTCAAACACGCGCAGGTTACGGAATAGGCTCTCTGCGTTGGCAAAGAAGACGTCGTGGTCGTTGGTAAAGGTCAGGTATTTCATAGAGCCGGTATAAAACTGGCCCACTGGAATCTGGTACCGAACCCACTCACCGGCTTGGGAAGCATAGGTGTGAAATTGATTGATGCCCCAGTTTTCGCTGCCGTAGAGCTGGAAGGTGCGATCGGGGCTAATTTGATCATCAGTATCAAAACCAATGCCGTGGACTTCGCCAGGCTTGGTGCTTTTGAACTCAAACTCCAGAACTGTCTGGGCCGTGATATCGTAGGCAAAATCAATCTTTTTCCAACCATTTCCCCGGATAGATAGCGTTTGCCCAGAATCTTGAATAGAGGCAACTCCATACCAATCTTGAAACTCACCATAGGATTGGATGGTGTATTGACTAAAGTTGAGCATAGGAATCCCCTGTGAAAGATGACAATGCTTACGTCGAGGCGATCAACGCTTAATATGGCGAATAAGGCATAAAAAATCGGCATTGAGCGAATTCTTTGAGAAGCTCACTCGATGCATTAAAAAGCAAAATTCACCAAAACCAAGTTTTGAAGTTTAGCCAAAAACCAAACTTCTGCTTATTCGTCGTAAGACTTAATACTTCCCTTGCAGATACCAAAGGGGGCTCAGTATCGATGCTTAATACTAGGGCTAAACAATCCCGGAGATGATGTAGAAGACTTATTTTTTTTGTGAACTCGCTATAAATCTGAACATACCCATCAAGTGTATTTACTTAATGAGTTTATTCAATGATGTTTTATTTCCATCATTGGATGAGCATAAGCTTGAGTGATCACCCTGGGATCGACGGTTGATTTTCCAGGTACATTTCCAGATACAGTCGGACTGGTAAAAATTTTCTGGCCAAGGAGGACGTCAATCCTGTAGGATTATCGTTTGGAAAAGAACGTAATTTTGTAGAGGCTCCGGAGAATTCCATGTCGCGGAAATGCCAACTGACCGGTAAAAAAGCAAACAATGGCTACGCCGTGTCCCACTCGCACCGCCGCACCAAGCGGTTGCAGCACGTGAATCTTCAGGACAAGCGGGTTTGGTGGGCCGAGGGCAACCGCTGGGTGCGCTTGCGTCTTTCGACCAAGGCAATCAAAACCATCGAGCGTAAGGGCTTAGGTCTGATGGCTAAGGAAGCGGGCTTGGATTTGAATAAGTTTTAGTCGTCGGTGCTCGCTGTAGGGACGGTCGGGGTCTGGCTCAATAGATCGTTTCCTACGTCAGATCGTTTCCTACGCGTCCAATCTTCGTTTCCCAGATGGGGGCGATCGCAGTCTATTTCTTTGCCTTCGGTTCCTGAAACTGGCGTCCTGGTGGCAAATCGATAAAGACGCGATCGCCCAGTTTCGCTCCACTGAGGATCTGGGTTTGATTGCCAATGGTCACCCCCGCCGTTGCTTCTCGAAACTCCGGCTCGTTTTTAGCGTTGGGCAATAACAGACCCCGTTTGCCTTCTCGGGTCACGATCGCCACCGTTGGCACCACCAAGGCGTTGTCAATCACATTGCCGACAAAGGCCAGATCTGCGTTCATGCCCGATCGCAGCTGGGACTCCCCGGTTGTCAGCGCGACTCGAATTTGGAACGAAGTGACATTTTGCTCCTTCACCGCCTCGGGGGAGATTAACCGAACTTCGCCCTGGAACACCTGATCCACATAAGAATCTACTCGCACTTCCACCGCCTGCCCCGGCCTAATTGTGCTGATGTCCGCCTCGGGCAAATTGGCTAGCACCTCTAGGCCCTGGGCCAAGGCCACCACAGAGGTTGAGGTGGCCGAAGCCGTGCTTGAGGCGGAGGTCGTCGGTGTGACAAAGGCACCGGGATCGGCGTAGCGCTGGGTCACAATGCCGTCGAAGGGCGCAACCAGGCGCGTGTCTTGCTTTTGAACTTCGATGGCACGAATTTGGCCTAGAATTTCTGCCACCTGGGCCTGGGCCTGCTCGATTTGTTCGGGGCGCTGGCTGCCTTGGGCATCGGTGCGACTTAGCTCGGCTTCCTCAAGGCGAGAGCGGGCAACGCGCAGCCCCGTCTGGACGCGCTCTAGGCTCGCCTGGGTTCGATCGAGGCTGGTTTGGGTTCGGCGGGCTGCCAAGGCAATCTCATCGAGGCGATCGCGAGAAATCGCCCCCGCATCCACTAACGGAATATTGCGTTCGTACTGCTTTTGGGCCAGGTTTCGCTGGGCTTTGGCCTCGGCAACCTGGGCCTCGGCCTCTTTCACCGCAAAGGACTCTATTTCAATTTGCTCGCGTGCCTGGTTGACCTTTTCGTTCTGTTGAGCCACGGCTAACTGGGTGTCGCCAGCTTCGTTCTCGGCGAGGCGGGCACGGGCTTGGGCGAGGCGAGCTTGGGCCTGAAGCAGCTGGGCGTCGAGGTCTTGGCTTTCCATCAGGGCGATCAAATCCCCTTGACGCAGGCGATCGCCCTGTTTCACAAAGACTTCCTCTAGCCGACCCGAATTCTTGGGGCTGAGGTTGACACTGCGCACCGGCACCACTGTCCCTGTCGTACTAATTTTGAGGGTGAGGTTCTTGGATTCGACGAGCGCGGTCAGGGCTTGTAACTGCTCCTCGGAAACCTTTGCTTGATCCCGCAACATCGCGACGGCAACAGCGCTGGCCCCCAGCCCTAGCACCAGGCAAGCACCACCAATCACCCAGGGCGAAATTGACCCTTTGTTACCCGACTTCTTGTTACCCATGCGCCAGGAATAAACTCTAAGGATTGAACGCCCTCATGCTGCTAATACTAACGTTGTCGTTATGGCAACGACAACTCGCTACAGCTATTTACTGGCCCAGTAGCCCCCGATGTAGGCTGCCTGTCGAGCGCTCCAGAGCGAGACTTCGAAGCACCTTCGGCAGCAAATCAGGTCGAGCGCTGTCAGCATTGGGCTCGGCAACCTGTTACAGTACTGAATGTCAAAATTTGAATCCCATCGGTAACTCCCGGCCCCCCTTATGTTAAGAGCTGGAATCGTCGGCCTACCTAACGTTGGCAAGTCTACCTTGTTTAATGCACTCGTTGCGAATGCCCAGGCCCAGGCGGCGAATTTTCCGTTTTGCACCATTGAACCCAATAAAGGTATGGTATCGGTGCCGGATCCCCGGCTGCAGGTACTGAAAGCTATTTCTAATTCTGAAGAGATTATCCCGGCTCGGATTGAGTTTGTCGATATCGCCGGTTTGGTCAAGGGTGCTAGCAAGGGCGAGGGGCTGGGTAATCAGTTTTTGTCGCATATTCGCCAGGTAGATGCGATCGCCCAAGTCGTGCGCTGTTTCGAAAATGACGACATTATCCATGTGGCTGGGGAAATTGGCCCCGTGCGCGACATTGAGGTGATCAATCTGGAGCTCATCTTGGCCGACTTGGCCCAGGTAGAACGCCGAATGGATCGCGTGCGTAAACTGGCGCGTTCGAGCAAGGAGGCCCAGGCGGAGATGGTGGTGTTAGAAAAAGTGGCGGAAGCGCTGAATGAAGAGCGATCGGTTCGTCAGCTCGATCTCGACGAGGAGGCCAAGGTTTGGCTGACGCCGTTGGAACTGCTGACGCTCAAGCCCCTGATTTACGTCGCCAACGTGGCCGAAGAAGAATTAGCCAGCGGCAATGCTTGGGTCGAGCAGGTTCGCAGTGTGGCAGCCCAGGAAAAAGCCGAAGTCGTGGTGGTATCGGCCCAGGTCGAGTCTGAGCTGATCGAGCTGCCGGAGGATGAGCGTGCTGATTTTCTGGCCTCCTTGGGCGTGGAGGAGGGAGGGTTGCGATCGCTCATTCGCGCCACCTACGATCTGCTGGGCCTGCGAACCTACTTCACCACCGGCCCCAAGGAAACCCGTGCCTGGACGATCGAAGCAGGCATGACCGCGCCCCAAGCCGCAGGCGTGATTCACACCGACTTTGAGCGAGGCTTCATCCGCGCCGAAACCGTCGCCTACCAAGACTTGGTTGACGCAGGCACTATGGGCAGCGCCAAGGAAAAGGGCCTGGTGCGCAGCGAGGGCAAAGAATACATCGTCAACGAAGGCGATGTGCTACTGTTCCGGTTTAATGTCTAGTCCCGGTTTAATGTCTAGTCCCGGTTTGATCTCTAAGCCGAGGCCAAGGCGTGGCTAGCGACGATTTCCCGCAGTTTGGCTGCGACCCAGTCCGTCTGTTCCAGCATCGCCAGGTGGCCGCAGTCCGGGATCTCGACCAGGTTGCTGCCTCCGGCGCAGGCCATGAACAGCGCGTGAAAACTCGCCAGGTGACGCACATAACAAGGCTGCATAATCGAGTCCTTGTCACCGCCCATGAAGTAAACGGGCTGCCTGAGTCGAGCGACCACCTGGGGGAGGTGATGAACTTCTTCCTCCGTGGTACTCTCGAGCAAAGAACCCAGAGCGGCCTGGGCATCGGCGATGACAAAATCTTCGAGGCGTTGACGACGCCAGTGACGTGGCAAGGGCTGCTCAGTCCCAGCCTTCCAAAACATCCAGTCCAGCAGGGGCAGGCGTCGCAGCCAGGGATGCCGCAGTTGAACCATGTAGCGGCCTAGGGCGCGGAACCGAGAGAACTCATCCTCAATGTAGATGCCACCACCCGCATTGAGGCAGGTGACACCCACGACGCAGTCAGGGCAGAGTTCGGCGGTGCGGAGGGCGATCGCCCCCCCCAAGGAATGACCCACCA
>JAAUOP010000269.1 GCA_012034805.1 Synechococcales cyanobacterium CRU_2_2
CGAGTGGATCGGTTGGGAAGCGCGGGCGCGAACCCTGGCGGCCACGGGACGCCGAGAAGAGGCGCTCGCGCTACCTCGATCAATGGCTGCAAGGGCACTCCGGCCATCCGCTCGGACTGGAGATGCGGAAGCTCGTCGAGGGACGCGGCGGCCGCTTCCTCTGGACCGGCCGCGTGACGTCGCAGGTGCTCGGGAGCGGCGGCGAAGGCTTCGAGGTCGGCCAGAAGCCGGTCGGGTCGCTGCCCCATGGAAACGGCGCTCAGCCGTCCGGCTCCCGTCGGAATCTGCAGGATCAGTCCGGCTCCAGGCCTTTCAGGCGGTCCTGGGTGTTGACCCAGAGGATTTCGGCCCTGGCGCCGCCACGGTTTTCGAAGCGATGCGGCAAGTGGCTGTCGAAGGCGAAGCAGTCGCCGACGCTGAGCACGTAGACGCGGCCGTCGACCTCCAGATTGAGCGAGCCTTCGAGCACGTAGCCGACGTCGATGCCGCTCGCAAAGAGTTTGAAACCGCTCGCGCAACTTTAGCAGCTCAAACCGCAGCCTTGACTCAAGCCACCACCACCCTAAAAGCACAAACCCAAGAGGAGAAAGCCCGTTTAGCTGAACTGCAGCAGGTACTCCCCGTTGATGTCACCATTGCCCAGGCAGAACTAGAGCAAGCCCAGATCGAGGTTCAGCAGCGTCAAGCCGACTACGAAGATACCCAGGTGCGCGCCCCGATCCCCGGCCAGATTCTGCAGATTAATACTAAGGTCGGCGAACAGGTCAATACGCAGCTCGGCATTGTCTATCTGGGCCGCACCGAGCAAATGTATGTGCTGGCAGAGGTCTACGAAACCGACATCACCAAAATTGCAAAGGGGCAACGGGCCAGCATTCGCAGTGAGTACGGCACCTTTACTGAAGAACTTCGTGGTGAAGTGAGCGACATTAGCTTGCTGATCAATGCGCCCACGCTAACCACCGGCAATGACAACCCCACCACCGATGAGAACGCACGAGTGTTCAATGTTTCTATTCGGATTGCCCCCAGACGACAGCCCCAAGGTCGCCAAGCTGACCAATACCCAAGTCAGGGTCAGTATTGACTTGAAGGGGGAAACCCGATGAAGTGGGCGAATCGGTTCCGTCAGCTCATCGCAGAGCGACCGCTGGCTTGGGCGCAGCTCTCTCATCAAAAGGCCAGGTTAACGGTGGCGATCACCGGGGTTGCTTTTGCCAATATTCTCATGTTTGCCCAACTGGGTCTGCGGGCCGTGCTGTTTGATGGCATCACCTTGATTCACGAAAATCTCAAGGGCGATCTCTTTTTAATGTCGTCCTTCTCCCAGGCGTTGGGCTTCCAGACCTTTGCGCGGATCCATTTATATCAAGCCAATGCAGTGCCAGGAGTCGATTCAGCGAGTCCCCTCTATATTCTCGGTCGCGTGGACTGGATCAATCCTGAGCAACTCTCTGAGCAACCCGATTTAGCGTTTCCTCCCGATCAAGATGCGTCGAAAGCGAAAGAGGTCAAGGTCTTCCCGGATCGGGTTAAAATTCTTGCCTTCAATCCGGCCCAACCTGCGTTTGCACTACCGGAGGTGAACCAACAATTAGAAAAGCTCAAGGAGCCAAATACGATTCTCTATGATCGCCTCTCCCAAGATGCCCTGGGGCCAATTCCAGATTTACTCCAGCAGAAACCAAGCGTGATTACGGTGATGGGCAATCGCCGCACCCGCGTGACTGGTTTGTTTACCTTGGGCAGCACCCTGTTCACCAAGGGCCATGTCGTGATGAGCGATGCCAGTTATATTGACTACGCTGGCCCGGAGAGCTTAGAGAACGTAAGTGTCGGGTTATTGAGTCTAGAGCCGGGTGCCGATCTGCTAGGAGTACAGACTCAATTGCAGAAAACTTTGCCCTCGACGATTGAAGTGTTGACCCGCGAAGAATTGATTCAAAAGAAGTCACCTATTATGAATCTGACCCCAGTGGGGTTGTCCTCAACTTTGGCGCAGTGATGGGCTTTATTGTCGGGGTGATTGTGGTGTATCAGGTGCTCTATTCCGATGTGATTGAACATTTGCCCGAATACGCCACCTTAAAGGCGATGGGCTTTGCCGATGGGGCGCTGCTGCGGGTGGTGCTGCAGGAGGCAATGATTTTAGCGGTGCTGGGGTTTGTACCGGGATGCATCGCCTCGGTGGGGGTCTACAGCTTGCTCAGTTCTCTGACCAAAATTCCGTTAAGTCTTCGTCCCGATGTAATGGTGCAGGTGTTTATATTAACGGTGATTATGTGTATGGCTGCAGGGGGCATTGCCACCCAGAAGCTGCGTCAGGCTGATCCTGCGGATGTGTTTTAAAAGATGACAAACCCGATTGTTTCAATTCGTCATCTCAACCATGCCTTTGGGCGGGGCGTGCTGCGTAAGCCGGTCCTTAAAGATATCAGCCTGGACCTTAATCCAGGGGAGATTGTGATCTTGATGGGACCGTCGGGGAGCGGTAAAACCACTTTGCTGACGTTGATTGGAGCATTGCGATCGCAACAAGAGGGCAGTCTCAAATTTCTCGATCAAGAACTGCTGGGCGCGTCCAAAAACGGCTTGTGTCTCTCCGCAAGCAAATTGGCTTCATTTTCAGTCTCACAACCTGCTCGATTGCCTGACGGCCCAAGAAAATGTGCGGATGGCGTTGAAGCTGCATACTCATCTGTCGATGGAAGAGCGGAAACGACGGGCGATCGCAATCTTAGAGTCGGTGGGCCTCACCGAACATATCAGCTACATCCTGCCAATCTTTCGGGCGGACAAAAGCAGCGGGTTGCGATCGCTCGTGCCCTCGTCAGCTACCCCAAACTCGTCCTTGCCGATGAACCCACCGCCGCTTTAGACAGCAAAGCCGGTCGAGATGCCGTTGAAATTATGCGGCGACTGGCCCAAGAAGAGAGCTGTACGGTGCTGCTGGTCACCCACGACAACCGCATTTTAGATATGTGCGATCGCATCCTCCAAATGGAAGATGGTCAGCTATTGCCAATATAATAATGAGTCCCATCAACGCATTCGTTAGAAGCACATGGCAGGACATAGTAAATGGGCGAATATTAAACGCCAGAAGGCGAGGGTAGACGCCAAAAAAGGGAAAGTCTTTGCCCGTCTGTCGCGGGCCATTATCGTCGCTGCCCGCAGTGGCCTCCCCGACCCCGCCGCTAACTTTCAACTGCGCTGGGCCGTTGAGAAAGCCAAAGCCGCCGGGATTCCTAACGAGAATATCGATCGCGCTATAGCAAAAGGGGTCCGGTCAGCTCGATCCCGGTGAAAATTGGGAAGATATTCAATACGAAGGCTATGGCCCTAGTGGCGTTGCGGTCTTAATCGAAGCCCTCACCGACAACCGCAATCGTACCGCCGCTGACCTGCGCTCAGCCTTTAGTAAAAATGACGGCAATCTGGGTGAACTCGGCTGCGTCGGCTGGATGTTTGAATCCAAAGGCATTATTACCCTTGCCGGTCCCCTCACCGATGAAGACGCCTTGCTCGAAACCTTGCTCGACCTCGGCGCCCAGTCCTACGAGACAATCAAGGATGATGAGGGTGACCTGGTCGAAGTGAGTACCCATCCCAACGACCTAGAGCAGATTGCAGAGCAGCTTCCGGGCCAGGGCTATCGGGTTCAAGCATCAGAAACTCGGTGGATTCCCAGTAATACGATAGAGGTTCAGGAGTCATTCGAACCGCTCAAAGCTAATTAAGCTCATGGATGCCCTCGAAGATCT
>JAAUOP010000270.1 GCA_012034805.1 Synechococcales cyanobacterium CRU_2_2
TTGCTTTGATTCGGGCGATTGCCTGGGGCCGGTGCATCCGGGGTTTGGTTCGGCCCCTTGGCGGCGTCGGGGGTCTTGCCACCCAATCCGCTGGGCTGGGTCCCATTCCCCGGCTTTTGCCCTGGCGCGGTCCCTGGCTTTGTCCCTGGCGCGGTCCCTGGCTGCCCAACGGGTCCCGGCTGTGGTTGTTGTGTCCCTGGCAATCCCTCCGGCGCAGATGGGAGCAGACCGGGCAGAGGCAAAGAGGGCAACGTGGGGAATCCCTCTCGATTGGGAACATGCCCAGGAATTGAGCCCGGCGCGGCCTTTGGAGTGCTACCCCCGTCTGGGTTTCCCCCTGTGTCGGGTTGCCCGTCTTGGCGAACAATGCTGACAAAGAACGGGGCTGTTAGCCAGCTATTAGAGCTTTGGACGTTGAAAGTAGTGACGCCTGCTCCATGAGATATTCCCAACGCCTGATAGGGGTTCCCATTCCATCCCACGCCTGACAGAACAAAACCGCGAATAGGCCCGGACAATACCGGCTGCTGAGGAGCCTCAATGACAGTCCCTCCAGGGTTGAATCTCATGTGGTCACGGAACCCGTAACGGATGCGGTAGGCTACGCCAGGCGATTGCCCCCGGTGAAGGGAGGGGGGTTGGGGACGGGGACAGGGCGGGGAGCTGCCGAGGGTGAGGTTTGGTCTCTGCCGCCGAGCAAGTCGTCGAGCCTGCCGCCCAGCTTCCCACCGAGCGATGACCCGGCAAGACCGCCGCCCAGCGAACCCACTTGGGCACCCACTTGGGCACCCACGGTAGCACCGGCTGGCGAAAACAGAGAGCCGATCGCGCCCCCTGCCAGTGAGCCGCCTTGCCCGCCCAAGTAAGCCCCCCCGGCAAATCCAAGCCCTGACCCAACAGAACGCCCAACGCCTTGCCCAGACATGAGACCGGCTGCCGTGCTGAAGGCTCCACCAATGCCAGCGCTAATCCCTATGCCATTACCTGCGGTACCGCTCCCGATGCCGGTTTGCTTGGGAACTGGCTTAGGCTGTGGGACTGGCGCTTTGGGCCCTCCACCTGGAGCCGTTGGCTTTGGGGCCGGGACTTCTGGCGGCTTTTCCCAGGGGCGATAGTAGCCACCTGGGGGCGGGTTGGATCCGGTCTGGCTATTGATGAGCGACTTCTCAAACCCAGAGGGAGAGGCCTTTGGTGCTCGCCAGGGAGTCACGCCGCCCCGCTTGCTGACGCCATTTGCGCCCATGCCGCTGCCCCCATCTGCTGGGGCAGGGTTGGGGGCGGGGAAGCTGTAATTTGGCCTTGATGATGGGTTTGCGGGGGCGACGCCGCCGCCCGAGCTATTGGAGGGCCTGAAAGGGGCTGTTTTGCCCCATGGCGCTGTCTGTGGCATTAGGCGGCTACCAGGAATGCGGCTGGGATTGCGTTGGAGGTGAATTCATCTATCTTTTTCCACTCCTTCAAGCTCAGCCCTTTGATGTTCTCCTTGTATTTGAGGGTGACCGTGATTTCTTTGCGGTCTCTCAGGTTGCCGTCTAGGCCGTCGATGTAGTAGTTCTCAAACGCTACAGCGCTGGCCGTGGTTGGACGGTATTCGCCAGGGCCGTAGCCTGCGAGGATGACTTCAAAGCACCAGGAGAGAAGCTCTTCTACGGTGTCAATGTCTAGTGTGGCGGTCGAGAAGTTGGAGGGCAAAAGCATGGAGTTTGCTCGGTCTATTTTTCACTACGGGCTTAGTGTAACAAAAACAACATCACTCGTTTCGGGCTGAGGCGCAGGGGCGATTTTTAAGCAGGATTTAAGAACGGTGAAATGAATTAAGGCTGTATGCTTTGCGGGGTAGCGCTTTCGCGGGTTTGGCTGAGGGTCTGCAAAATCCTCATCCCCCGGTTCGAATCCGGGTGTCGCCTTTAATTCGTAGTGCGAAAAACCCGCTTAAAGCGTTGCTCTGAAAGGGCTCGACGTTGGGCCTAAGTCTGGAGAGCTACCCTAAGCTAACCAGACCTACCCCCAGCTCCAGCCAGTTTTTAAGCACGATTTTAAGAACGGCTATGGGCATCGCATTTTCGGAGCGCTTAGATCGCGCCAATCAGCGGCTCAAGGCGGCGGGCCTTGGCGTGGCATTGACCCAGAATCACAACCGCCTCTATATCCAGGCGAAGTTCCCCCGAAGCCCACCAGCAAGCGCCAGGACGCCCACCAGCAGAAGCTGGCCACGGGGAAGCCCTGCAATGGGGCTGGGCTGGATGCCGCTGAGAAGCTGGCGAAGCAGGTCGCGGGGGAGTTGATAGCCGGTGGCTTCGACTGGGAAGCCTGGAAGCAATTCCTCTCAAAACGCAGCCGCAGAGCTGAGACGGTTGGGGAATGGGTCGAGGCCTTCAGCGCATGGAAGCTAGGGAAGGTGAAGGCCTCGACTTGGAAGAGTGACTATCGCAATGTGTTCAGCCAGCTCCCTGCCGATGCTGAGTTGACGCCGGAGCTGTTGCGGGGGCTGGTGGAGAGTAAGCGGGCCAATACGATGCAGCGGAAGCGGTTTGCTCAGTCGCTGGGGCAGTTGGGGCGGTTTGCGGGGCTGGAGGTGGATTTCTCGGAGCTGCGGGGGAGCTATAGCGCCAAGGCGGTGAACCCTCGGGACTTGCCCAGCGATGCGGCGATCGTCGCGGCTTGGGAATCCATTAAAACCCCTGGCTGGCGCTGGGTCTTTGGCATGATGGCCACCTATGGCCTGAGAAATTGCGAGTGCTTCTTTCTGGACTTGGAGGCCTGGGCAGGTGAGGGACACCAGCTGCACATCTTTGCCGCCAAGACTGAGGCCCATGACAGTTGGCCCTTTCATCCGGAATGGGTGGAACGGTTCGCTTTAAAAGACGTCCAGCTCCCGTTCAGCCAGAGCTATCCCAACGCTGAGGACTATGGGCGCAGGGTGAGCAATGAGGCCTACAAGCATTGGCCCTTCAGCGCCTACAACCTTCGCCACGGTTGGGCGGTGAGAACGCTGCTCTATGGCCTGCCGGATTCAGTCTCCGCTCGAATGATGGGCCATAGCGTCAAGGTCCATCAGGATACCTATCAGCATTGGCTGGGGAAGGCGCATAGTCAGGCCGCTGTGGATCGGGTGCTGGGACGTGCGATCGCCCTCAACCACCAGCCCTCTGACGCGCCTCTCTTTCCTTCAATTCCTGTACCCCTTTAAGAATCGACTGCTTTATCTTCGGCTCTAGCATCTCTGCGGCGATGCCCATATAGGTCCATCCAGGCCATTCGCTGGTAATGACTTCCACCGATTTACGCACCCATCTTTCTGCATCGGCCTGCATCGTGTCGGTCTGGCCACTGCGCAAAAGCATCTGTTCCACCAGCATCGCGATGAGGATTTCTTCCCTGGCCTGATGCATTTTCTGACTTCCGATCCATTTTTCTAGCTGCTTAATCATTGGGGTTTCCTCCGGAGAACTACCACGGCGTCAAGGTCAAACACGCTAATGATGGCCTGATCGGCCAAGCATCGCACCCTCACCCGCTGCCCATCGGGACTAATGTCGAGAACCTCGCTTTGGTCCATCAGCTGATGGGAATACTGCAAAGGCAGCAAGCTCAAGTGAACTTTTTCGGCATTGTGGAGAGTCCAGTGGAAATCCTTTGGAAGCTCCGAACTCCCGTGCTTGTACCGATGAGCCGAGCCATTAATTAGCACAATGTCCCCCGGAGATGGGGGCGATTCCGGCATGATCTCTTGATCGTAGAGCTTACCCCCCCTAAC
>JAAUOP010000121.1 GCA_012034805.1 Synechococcales cyanobacterium CRU_2_2
AGGCCATGTTGTTGCGACCTGGGCGGATGTGCTCAACCGTGCCAACTTGGTATGGAAGTGATGCACGAGCGCAATGCTCACAACTTCCCGCTTGACCTGGCTTCGGGTGACGCGGCTCCTGTCGCTCTCACGGCTCCTGCTATCAACGGTTAATATCCGCTTGATTGCTTGAGATTGAGCAGTTCGGTTAGGTTAAACGAGAGCGGCCGCCCTACATCATGTGGGGCGGCCGCTTTTTGACGGGTGAGTATTAGGGCGCTAGGGGCGTTGGAGTTCGATGCCCGCTGGCACCTTGCCATTGTGCTTCTTCCTCATAATGCACTGGATTTGTCAGAATGGGACAGGTTCCAGATGAGGCCAGATTCGGTTGTATGCTCACCCTTGCTCAGGTTGGCGGCGTCTTTTTGGTTTTTGTGCTGTGTCCGATTGTGGGGGCATTGCCACTAACGGCTTGGGTGGTGGAGGCGATCGCCCAAAAAAACTCAAACACCTCGGTACTGGCAATATCGGCATTTCCGCTGCGTTCTACCACGGGGGCACGATCGCCGGTGTGCTCTCCGTCCTGGCCGAAGTGGCCAAAAGCGTCGCCGCCGTGCTGCTAGCCCGCAGCTTTTTTCCCGCTGGCTCCGCTTGGGAAATCATTGCGCTGATCGCCTTGGTGATGGGGCGCTACTGGGCCGGACGGGGCGGCGGGGCGACCAATGCCTTTTGGGGGCTGATGATTCATGACGGGGTGGCGATGGCGATCGCCGTGTTCATCACTGGCATCAGCTTTACGATTTTTCGCCAGCGTCGCCAGGGTCAGGCGGTGGCGCTAGGATTTTTGCCGGCGATTGTGTTTGCCCTGCACCCCCAAGACAGTAGTCGGGCGGTGGCAGCGGCGTTGCTCTGTGGGTTGCTCTACTGGATTTTTCAAACCATGCCTGATGACTTGGATCTTAAGGCCGACGAAGGTAGCACCTCCGGTCAGAGCCTGTTTCGGTTTTTTCGGGGCGATTATGCCCTCATGCCCCTCACCAAACCCCTCGACCCCAACACCGTCGGCGGCAAGGCTGCCACCCTCGCCCAGCTGACAAGCTGGGGCTACCCCATTCCCCCCGGCTGGGTTTTGCCGCCCGGTGATGATCCGGCTCCCCTCATCGAAGCGGTGCCCCTCTCCGAAGCGGTGCCCTACGTGGTGCGATCGTCGGCGATGGGTGAAGATTCGGCCCAGGCCAGTGCGGCGGGGCAATATCTCAGTATTTTGGATGTGACGAACAAGGCGTTATTGGGAGAGGCGATCGCCCGTTGTTTTGCGTCCTACAATGCCGGGGCGGCCCGTCACTATCGGGGCGATCGCGACCTGCCCGAGGCCGCCATGGCCGTGATCGTGCAGCGCCAGATCCAAGGCGTCTATTCGGGCGTCGCCTTCAGCCGTGACCCGGTGACCCAGGAGCCCGGCGTGGTGTTGATTGAAGCGGTGGCTGGGCCGACGAGCCAGGTGGTGTCGGGTCAGGTGACCCCAGAACAGTGTCGTGCGTTGATTGCTGAGCCAGTGGACTGGGATTTGGCTGCGCCCGAGGGGTGGGTTCTGCCCCAGGACGTGAGCATTGAGATCCGCTGCGATCGCCACCCCCATAGCCTCAACCAGGAGCCCTCCAGCCAGCAGCCCCCCAGTCAGCAGCCTCCCAGCCAGCAGTTACCCGGAAAGGTTCCTCAGTGGCTTTTCGAACAAGTCGCCTATCTAGCCCGCCAGCTCGAAACCCGCTTCCACGGAATCCCCCAGGATATCGAGTGGACCTACGACGGCGAAAAGCTCTGGCTGTTGCAGTCGAGGCCGATTACGACGATGCTGCCGATCTGGACACGCAAAATTGCCGCAGAGGTGATCCCAGGGGCGATTCGTCCGCTGACGTGGTCGATTAATCAGCCGTTGACCTGTGGGGTGTGGGGCGAGATTTTTGCGGTGGTGTTGGGATACAGGGCGGCGGATTTGGATTTTGCTCAGACTGCGACGCTACACCACTCCCATGCCTATTTCAACGCCACGCTGTTGGGCGAGACGTTTTTGCGCATGGGCTTACCGCCGGAGAGTTTGGAGTTTTTGACTCGAGGGGCGAAGTTTTCGAAGCCGCCGCTGAGTTCTACCTTCAGGAACGGGCCGGGGTTGCTGCGCTTGCTCGGGCGGGAGCTGAAATTGGAGCGGGAATTTGGGCGCGATCGCCGCCAACATTTCAATCCCCTGCTCCAAGCCCTCCAGGCCCAGCCTGCTGAACAGCTGACGCCGCTGGAACTCTGGTCTCGCATTGAACTGATTTTGAGCCAACTGAAACGCGCCACCTATTACAGCATCCTCGCTCCGCTCAGTGCCGCGATGCGTCAAGCCATCTTCAAGGTTGCCGACGAAGATTTAGACTATGGTGCCGCACCAGAAATCGACTGTTTACAGGCATTACGGGCGATCGCCCCCAACCCCTCCGAGGAAGCAATTTCGGCGTTTCTCGATCGCTATGGCTATCTCAGCCAAGTGGGCACCGACATCGCTGTCCCCACCTGGAAAGAAGATCCGCGCCCCGTGCGAGCGCTACTTCAGCAGTATGCTCAAACCCCAAACCGAGCCACCCCAAGTCCACCGGCTCCCAGCGATCGAGGCCGCAAAACCAGTCACAAAACCAGTCACAAAAACAGTCACAAAAACAGTCACAAAAAAAATCACCAGGTACAGCGGCGGGTGAATTTGAAGGGGCAGGTGACGGAGGTTTATAGCCGTTTGCTGGCGGAGTTGCGCTGGTGTTTTGTGGCCCTGGAGCAGCAGTGGCTGGCGTTGGATTGGTTGGAGGCGGTGGGAGATATTTTCTTTTTGGAGCGATCGCAAATCGAGGCTCAAATTCTGGCACAGTCATCAACGCCAACGCCAGCACCACCGACTCCCCCCTGGCAAGACATTCTCCAAACTCGCAAAGCCCAATTCCAGGCCGACCAAGCCGAGCCCGTTGCCCCCTTGGTCTATGGACAGGAGCCGCCGCGTGGGCGGTCTGAGGCGATCGGCCCTGGAGCTGGCGATCGCCAGCTCCAGGGCATCGGAGCCAGTCCCGGCGAAGTGATCGGAACCCTGCGGGTGCTCCGCAGCGTTGTGGGCGATGAGATCCTTGAGCCCAATACGATCATTGTCGTGCCTTACACAGATTCTGGCTGGGCTCCGCTGTTGGCCCAGGCAGCGGGGGTAATTGCGGAGGTGGGCGGGCGGTTGTCCCACGGGGCGATCGTAGCGCGCGAGTATGGCATTCCGGCGGTGATGGACGTGGCCCAGGCGACGCACATCCTGCGGGATGGCCAGCGGGTGCACCTAGATGGTAGCCAAGGCCGGGTCACACCCTTGTCGTCTGCATAACTGTAAAATCTACCCCAGCGTTTTTCTCGTAACTTCTGTTATCGTTTGGGTCTACGTTTCTACGTTTTTTGCTCACCATTTTTTACTCGCTATTTCAAGCATAGATTTAATGACTGCGATCGCCCCACCCGCCTCACCCCAGCCCGCATCCCCCGAATCGTCTTCGCCCAACCCAGCGCCGAAGAAATTCCGCTTCGACCAAAAGCTCTGGCGACAATTCATTGACGTTGCCCAGCCCTATTTTTATCCGGTTGAACCCTACAGCACTCGGCGCTTCCTCACGCTGCTAACGCTCCAGTTGGTATTGGTGATGGGCCTCACCTTTTTTATGGTGGTGGGGCTGGCGTTATTGGGTCTTCAATTTTTTGCCGATTTTTTCAAGCGGATGATTGACGATGTCAATTTTCTGGGTTTTCTCAAAAATTACGTCACCAACCCTAATCCTGACCCCGATGCTGAGTTTAAGCTGGCGAGTTTGACCGATGTTTCTGGGCAAGTGTTGTCGGGCCAGATTATCGGTGGGCTGGTACAAAGTCCAGTTTTTTACCTGGCCCTAGGGGCTTTGGTGATTGGCTTTGGTGCGTTTTATGTGACGCGACGGAAGCTGAAGCAGCGCTGGTTGCAATGGTTTTTGCTCGGGGTTTTGCTATTTTTGGCCTTTGTGGTCAGTGGCCTGAATGTGGTCATTAGCTATGCCTTTCGCTTTATTGATAACTCGTTTGTTAAATTTGCTGAAGCAAAGGGAGATTCTGCTGCCGGGGAGTTGGCCAAGGGTGAATTTTGGCAGTTTCTGACGGTTTACGGCATCATTTTGCTGATCGCCATTCCGATTTTAATTAGCTATGTTTACCTGCGCCAAAAGCTGGCACTATTTTGGAGAAAATGGTTAACCAATCGTTTTCTGTCAAAATACTTTAAAGACCGCGCCTATTACGAACTCGACTCCAATGCCGCTAACACCGAGATCGACAACCCTGATCAACGGATTACCGAAGACATTTATTCTTTTACGGTTACCGTACTAGATTTCTTGTTGGACATTCTCGGATCGATCCTCGACTTAATTGCCTTTACCGGCATTCTATACGGCATTTCTAAACAGTTAACCCTTGGGCTGGCGGGTTACGTTACCCTCGGCACAGTGCTAGCGGTAGTAATCGGAACGCGGCTGATCAAAATCAACTTTGATCAGTTGCGCTTAGAAGCTGACTTCCGTTATGGCATGGTGCATGTGCGAGACAATGCCGAGTCGATCGCCTTCTATCGGGGCGAAGAACTGGAGAACCAGCAGGTTTCCGATCGCCTCAAAAATGCAATTCGTAACTTCGATCTCAAGATTATTTGGCTCGCCTACCTCGGTGTTTTTCAGCGGGCTTATAACTACTTTGCACGATTGGTTCCCTATGCGATCGTTGCGCCACTATTTTTCGCAGGCACCGTTGAGTTTGGCGTGATTGGTCAGGGTGTTTTTGCCTTCAGTATGGTGTTGAGTGCCCTTTCCTTAATTACCAACCGAATTCAGGAAATCTCGGCCTTTGCGGCCAGCATTGAACGAGTCGGGGCGTTGTATGAACATTTGGAAACCGAGACAGAGGGTGCTCGGGGTAGCTCGGAACAACAAACGATTACAACCCACCTAGCACCCCAATTCCGCATTCAAGACCTGACGCTCAAGACACCGAATGGCGAACAAACCCTGTTCCAGAATCTCTCACTGACCCTAGAGCCGGACGAATCTTTGCTCATCGTCGGTGCGAGTGGCTGCGGCAAAAGCTCGATGATGCGCGCCCTTGCCGGACTTTGGAAAAACGGCAGCGGCACGATCGAACGCCCCGACAACAGCGAAATCCTCTTCCTGCCTCAAAAGCCCTACATGCTCTTGGGCACGCTGCGAGAGCAGTTGGTTTATCCCAATATGCGCAGTAATGTTGCCGATCGCGAAATTCAAGCGGCGCTGACGCTCGTCAACCTTGAGCACTTGCCGGAGCGAGTCGGCGGTTTGGGCATCGAGCGGGACTGGCCTTCCGTCTTGTCCCTGGGCGAGCAGCAGCGGCTCGCCTTTGCCCGGATTTTGCTCAACCAGCCCAAATACGTCATGCTCGACGAAGCCACCAGCGCCCTAGATGTCCCGAACGAACGGCGGCTGTACGAGTTGCTCCGCAGCCTAGATATTTTGTACATCAGCGTTGGGCACCGGCCCAGCCTGCGCGACTACCACCGCAAGGTTTTGGAAATTTGCGTCGGTGAGCAGGGCTGGCAAGTGAGCTCGGCGGAAGCCTATCGATTCCAGGAGATTTGATCGGGGTCAGGGCCATTGCGGATGCCATTGCGGATGCCATTGCGGATTCAAGGCATGGTTGCCGCAGGGACGAATCGCTCGCCCGGCTTTCGCTGGGGAATCGGAATGCTACCTGGGCATTATTCTCTATATCGAGCAATATGCCCAAACCGTGAGGAGTGAGGTTGATCATGCAAGTTCAGGATCGAGACCTAGGTCGAGAAGGGAGCCCGAGCGCGGGTGTGGTGTCGGAGCGCTTGGCGGCGGCGATCGCTGCCAACCAAAGCCATCTCCTAGCCCTGCAAGATAAAACCGGCTACTGGCAAGCCGAGCTAGAGTCCAACGTGACCATGGCCGCCGAAGTCGTCCTGCTACACAAAATCTGGGGCACGGATAAAACCAGACCCCTCGAAAAAGTCGTGCCCTACATCCTGGGCAGGCAGGTTGCCAGCGGTGGCTGGGAATTGTTCTATGGTGACGGCGGCGAGCTCAGCACCTCGATCGAAGCCTATGCTGCGCTCAAAGTGTTGGGTATGCCTGCCACCGATCCGGCCATGCAACAGGCAAGGGCATTCATTATCTCTAAGGGGGGAGTGACCCAAGGCCGGATTTTCACCAAGTTTCATCTGGCACTGATTGGTTGCTATAGCTGGCGTGGCATTCCTTCGATTCCGCCCTGGGTCATGCTGCTGCCGAATTCGTTTCCGATTTATGAAATGTCGAGCTGGGCACGGGGTAGCACGGTGCCGCTGATGATTGTATTTGATCAAAAGCCTGTGTTTGCGATCGACTCTCCCATTTCCCTCGATGAGCTCTACACCGAAGGCTACACAGCCGTAAAACCGCTCCCAGCGAAAAACGATTGGTCGGATATCTTTTTGCCGTTGGATCAACTCTTCAAGTTTGCCGAAGACTGGAACCTCGTGCCCTTCCGCAAACAAGGCATTGCAGCGGCAGAAAAATGGATTTTGGAGCGGCAAGAAGCAACCGGAGACTGGGGCGGCATCATTCCGGCGATGCTCAATTCGATGCTGGCGCTCAGAACCCTCGGTTACGATGTCCATGATCCAGTAGTGCAGCGGGGATTGCAGGCGATCGACAACTTCGCGCTAGAGACCGAGGAAACCTACCGGATGCAAGCCTGCGTCTCGCCGGTGTGGGACACAGCTTGGGTGGTGCGGGCCTTGGTGGAATCGGGGTGCGATCGCAACCATCCCGCCATCACCCAGGGAGCCCAATGGTTGCTCAACAAACAAATCTTCGACTACGGCGACTGGGCCGTGAAGAACCCCCACGGCCAACCCGGAGCCTGGGCTTTTGAATTTGAGAATCGCTTTTACCCCGATCTGGATGACACCGCTGTGGTGGTGATGACGCTGAACCAGGTTTTGATGGACAACGAGCAACAAGAAACCGTCAAACGAGCCGCCATGCAGCGCGCTGCCAACTGGTGCGGCACCATGCAATGCAAAGCCGGGGGCTGGGCCGCATTTGACATCGACAACGACCAAGACTGGCTCAACCAAATTCCCTACGGCGATCTCAAGGCGATGATCGACCCGAATACGGCGGATGTGTCGTCGCGGGTGCTGGAGATGGTCGGCGAAACCTCCGTGCAAATGGAAGGCTGGCGCGTGCGGCGCGGCCTCGACTATCTGTTGCGTGAGCAAGAGGAAGATGGCAGCTGGTTTGGTCGTTGGGGAGTCAACTATATCTATGGCACCAGCGGAGCCCTGTCGGCCCTCGCCTTGGTGCAGCCCGAACAACATCAGGGCGCGATCGCACGCGGAGCCCAGTGGTTACTCAAGGTTCAGAACCCAGACGGTGGCTGGGGCGAGACCTGTTTTAGCTACAACGATGCGCGGCTCAAGGGCCAAGGTGACAGCACCGCCTCGCAAACGGCCTGGGCGCTGATTGGTCTGTTGGCAGCGGGTGAGGGCAGCAGCAACTTTGCCGAAGCGGCGATCGCCCAAGGCGTCACCTACCTACTCGACAGCCAACGCAGCGATGGCACCTGGGATGAGGACTATTTCACAGGCACGGGTTTTCCGGGGCACTTTTACTTGAAATATCACCTCTATCAGCAATATTTCCCGCTCTTGGCCCTGGGCCGCTACCGGCGGCTTGCCCTCTAGCGGCTAGACTCCCAGAGCGCTGTGAACCCCCAAAAAGCCACAGTTCCGATTAGGAAATGCGAGCAAAACCGGATGGCAAATTCGCCGAAGGCGATCGCGATCACCCCAGGTTCACTGCCTCCGGACGCCGCCGCCAACAGCCCGTAAACCAGCACACAGATGGCGATCGCCCCCAGCACAGCTGAGACATTTGCAACCCAGTTCGGACGAGAAAGGGGTAGGGGCGCGATCGCAGACGTCGCGGTTCCACGTAATCTGGCAGCGGCGGCTCGTTGAGCCATGACGCCTTCGATGGAGAGTCCTGCACTGCTTCTTGAGTGTCCCAGGGCCGATCCAGTGGCGCGGCAAACGCCTGCGCTGCCACATTAGACTGCTCCACGAAGTCCACTAGCAGCATCGCGATCGTGTTGTAATGACGCTGCAAAAAATGCAGTTTCATTGCTTCATGTTCGATCATTAAATCGGCCTGCTTGAACTCATGATTAAGCTCGTGTAGATGCAGAAGCCATTGCTCGCCATGCTCTGGCGATTGAACCATCAATTGTTGGTAGCATTTCGCGCGCTGCAAAATCTGCTGCTGCCGATTTTCAATCTCCAAATGTACGGCCATGGACTGGCGAATACGATGCAGCAGTTCGGTGCGCTCCTGCTCCCAGGCACGGATGGCCTCCCAATCTCGTTGGACTTGGCGATCGCCATCTTGCTCAAATCCTTCAGATGTTTCAGTATCTTCCAACCTTACAAACTTGTGTTCAAAAGCAGTCATGGTGATTCTCCCTGAATTACCTGTTACACAAGGCAAACATGCCAACCAACAACGAGCCTTAAATCAAAACAGCCGAAGAAACTGTCGTGTTAGAACGGGTTTCTCCGGCTGAGAGCTCAATTCTTCAAAGGGCTCTGCGATACCAGAATAGATTTATTCGTGTCTCGTTAGTTCGACAATGCTTCTTCCCAATATCGATCCAGGTAGGTCGGTCCACCCTCAAACCGTAGGGTTCGCTTGCGGCGATCGCGCGCGTCACAACCAAACTCAATTCTCAGCACCCCAAACCGTGAACTCTGATGGATTTCTGCTGTTTTCTGTTGAATCCAAGGGGGTGCCGATTGCCGAAATGCAGCGCAATGGGATAGAGACTCTGAAATCTGCTGATGCAACAATTGTTCGAGTTCAGCGCTCGGGAATTCATAGTTCGGGTAAAAAACGCTGCTGCCTAAGATAATTCGGCTGCGATCGCCCGGCCCACGAACAATTTCTAGGGACAGGCTCCCCCGATAGGCGGAAGCAGCAGCTCTCAAAATCTGATCTAACTGGCGAGAAAAGTCGGAACCGGAGCCCCCAGGGGGGCGGATGCTGTGAGAATTCATAGGATTGAAGCTGCATAGGGTGGCTAGAAGAGTGAGGCAGAAGACACAGGAGAAAACTCACTTATAGTTAATAGAAAGTATAGACGAAGCTTTTGAGTGAGGCAAGTGAGGTGTCGAGGTTTCCTGACTTATGTTGGTGCGTGACTGGCAATACTTTGCCCTGTTTTGCCCTGTAGTTTGTCCTGTACAAAGCGATGTAGCTATCATGGCTCAATCATTTAAGCTGCTTCACGACCCCTTTTCTCATCAGATTTGCAGCAAAACCAGAGATTCAGGCAAAGAAGAATTCAAAGTGAGGCGAGCATGACTCGTTGATGTGAGCCAATCAGAGGTTTTGTATTCCAGAAAGCGGTTTTAATCCATACTTCTAGCCTAAGATGGTATTTCTGTGTGAGATTTTTGAGGGTTCCGTTAGGGTGTTGCTGGGCGATCGCGAGGCAAAGACCAAGCTACATCTCACTTTTGGAGATGATGATTCTCCGTTTGGGGATTCTGTGCTTGAGTTCTTGGCCCAGCACCGCGACGACTCGGAAACTCCAGAAGCATTAGAGGAGACTAAAAGGGATTCACCATGGCAGATACAGACTTAGCGGAGCCTGGGCAAACTGAACAACAGCCGCAGATTCCACCTGATTTTTACGGGCGATCGCCCAGCAAAAGGACTCTCCAGCGCAGAATTTGATGCCCTCAGGCCCGCCTTAGCCGGTGAATCGATCCTCGAAATTTCCCAGCAGCTCCAGACTTCCCCAGCTGCTGTGCGCAAGCGTTTGGGCGAGGTTTATCGCAAGTTTGAAGTATCGGGTAAAGGGCCAGGGAAACTGCGGGAACTCAGAAGCCAGCTGGAGCGATTTGCAACAACAAACCAGTCTGAGCAAACTGAATCCCTCGTGCGAAGTAAACTGCAAGATGAACTGCAAGGTGATGTGGATTGGGGTAACGCCCCAGGCGTGCCGCACTTGTTCGGTCGCGATCGCGAACTCGCCACACTCCAGTCATGGATCCAGCAAGGTAGCCAAGTCCTAACCATCACCGGCATGGGGGGCATTGGCAAAACTGCGTTGGCCCTTAAGCTAGTAGAGGCCGTCCAGGGGCAATTTAAACAGGTGGTGTGGCGATCGCTCTCACCTGACTCGCGGCCAAAACAACTTCTATCGGATTTGTCAATCTTCCTGGGCGCTAGGAGTCTTGAGCAATCCAATTCCCAAGATCCCAATTCTCAACATCCCAATTTCCAAGATCCCAATTCCCAAGATCCCAATTCTCAACAGTCCGATTCCCAACAGTCCGATTCCCAACAGTCCGATTTCCAACAGTCCGATTCCCAACAGTCCGATTCCCAACCGTCCGATTCACTCCCCTTTTCCACCGATACACGCAATTTGGATCCAGCAAGTTTCGACCTACATGAGCAACGCCTAAAACGCTTGCTTCGCTTTTTGCGAGCCCATCGGGTTTTACTCGTTCTCGATGCCTACGAGACGGTTTTTGCCCAGGGGCAAGCGGGCCAGGAATACGTTCAGGATGCAGAGCAATATCGAGACTTGCTCAAGCAGCTGAGCGAAGTCCCCCACAGGAGCTGCGTCATCCTCACCAGCCGAGAGAAACCTCGGGTTCTCTGCCCTCAAGAGGGGGCAAAGTTTAGAACACGAAACCTAACGTTGCAGGGCTTGGATGACGCCGCCGTGGCAGAACTGATGGCCCTAGCTGGGGTCAAACAGACTCCGTCATGGATTCACAAACTCAACGAGCGCTATCGCGGCAATTCGCTGGCACTCAAGATTGCCGCCACCACGATCAACCAGGCGTTATTTCAAGGCAGTATTGAACTCTTTTTGGCCCAAGATATCCTCCTATTTGATCAGCTACGGGGCGTTCTCAAGGCACAGTTTGAGCACTTGCCACCGCGTGAATGTGAGGTGATCTATTGGCTCGCTATCAATCGAGAACCGGTTGAATTGGTAACACTTCAGCAAGATTTGGTAGACGATCGCGCCCGAGCAGATTTGGTGTATAGCTTGCGATCGCTAGAGCAGCGCTTTCTAGTGGAGGTGATTCGCACTGAAACCCCCATTCGTTGGCGGCTCCAGCCTGTTGTCTTGGAATATGTGACCCAGCGACTCGTAAAACGGGCGTATCATGAGCTTAAAAATCCGGCGCTCGGCAAGCAGGAGGCGATTCTGGCCAATCCACCGAGGGGGCAAGTGTTAACGGAATTCTCCAATACAGAATTCTCCAATACAGAATTCTCCAACCGACTGGAAACGAGCGTACTCCATAGCAATGCGTTACTCAAGGCCAGTAGCCCCGAGTTTATCCGCCAGGCTCAAATTCGGCACATTATCCTCCCCGTGCTCAATCGTTTGGTCGCTTGGCTCCAAGCCCAAAGCCGCTCGCATCGCTCCGTCCCGAACCTTGAGCAGTATTTACAACAAAAGCTACAAGTGGAACAACAACGGAGCCAGATCCCCAGCTACACCGGCGGAAATCTCGTCAATCTGCTGGCTCAGGTTTCCGATCGCAGTGTGCTCGAGCAAAATCTCTCGGGCCTAGCCCTTTGGCAAGCTGATTTCAGGCCGTTGAACCTGCGAAAAACAAACCTGAGCAACTGCGATCTCAAACAAAGCCGCTTTGCCGACACGTTGAGCAATGCATTCTCTGTTGAAATTGCAACGATTCTCGGCCAGAAAACGCTTCTGGCCGGAGATTGCAGCGGTGTGATCCATCTCTGGTCAGACGACTCAGGCGAGAAGCAACTGGAATGGCTTGCCCATTTGAGCTGGGTGCGATCGCTCGCAGTACACCCCCATCGGCCCTGGCTCCTAACCGGCGGCGATGACAGCCAAGTCAAACTCTGGTGCTTTCGCCCAGACTTGCAAACCTACCAGCCACCAGACCTGGTGCAAACTATACTGCAGTCTGATTGGATTTACGATGCCGCTTTCAGTCCTGATGGCCAGCATGTCGCCTGGGCCAGTGGCAATCAGCTTTGCCTCTGGCGTTTGGAACCCTGGGAGTGCTCCTGGCAGCAATGTCACGATCACGAGCAGTCGGACGATGGGTCTCGTCGCTACGTTCGCATTCGGGCCTTGGCCTTCAGCCCCGATGGGCAGTTCCTGGCGAGTTGTGGTGAACAGGGTAAAGTTTTGATTTGGGCCGTGGAGACCGGACGGCAGTACCGAGCCCTCAGCTTACCCAATCTTGGCTGGGTGGGGGCGATCGCCTTTATGCCCGACGGTCACACCCTGATCAGCGGCGGAGCCGATGGCCTGATTCGGCTCTGGGACTGGCAATCGGCTCAAATGCCCGAAATGCCCCAAACATCAACACTCCAAACGCCCCAAACCCTAACTTCACCGGGGCCGGAGCGACTGAGCCCGATTCGGGCGATCGCCATAGATCCAGGCGGACGCAGCTTTGCGGTCGCGCGGGACAACGGCCATCTGGGGGTGTGGGATGTATCTCCAGCTTCGCGGGAGAGCCCGGATCAGCCAACCGCCGACTATCGCACCGACCTGACGGGCCACAGTTCCCGGATTTGGGCCTTACAATTTGATCCAACCCCAGGAGCGACGCGGCTGCTCAGCGGCGGCGATGACCAGTCTGTCCGCCTGTGGAATACCGACCCAGCTTGCCTCCTACAAACCTTCAAAGGCCATCCCCGACGGATTCGAGATTTGGCGCTGGTGAATCCCGGCGCGCAAGACCCCCAGGAAATGCAAGTGGTCACGGGGGGAGATGACCACAGCCTCAACCTCTGGAATCTGGGGCAGGGCGATTGTGTCTGTCGATTTGAGGGGCACCAAGGCCGGGTTTGGAGTTTGGCGCTCTATCCACCGGGGCCGGAGGCAGGACGCTGGCTGGCGAGCGCCAGCGATGACTGCACGGTACGGCTGTGGGATTTGGCGACGGGGGAATGTTTGCGGACTCTCACCGGCCACGAACATTGGGTGCGGGCGATCGCCTTCAGCCCCGATGGCCGCTGGCTAGCGAGCGGCGGCGATGATCAAACCATTCGGCTCTGGGATTTGCAAACGGAACAGGTCACAATTCTCACGGGGCACACGCACTGGGTACGGGCGATCGCCTTTAGCCCTGATGGAAAATGCTTAGCCAGCGGGGGGGATGATCAGGTGCTGAGGCGATGGGAGGTGGCTAGCGGAACGCTGATGGCGCGATCGCCTGCGCTCAAACAACGGATTCGGGCGATCGCCTTCCATCCAGACGGTAAAACCCTGGTCGCAGGGCAAGACGATGGCCAGCTGGCGCTCTGGGCGCTGGCGCAAGAGCCGCCAAGCCGCAAATCTCCTCAACCCACTCCAGGTAAGCCCCGACCCAACCCCCAACCCCCAGAGATAAATCTATCCGGAGTGACAAAGCCGTCTCAACTTTGCCATTTCCCCGGTCACCGTCTTGGCATTAAGTCTCTAGCCTTCGACCAATCGGGCGAGATGTTGGTGAGTGGTGGCGATGATCAGCAGGTTTTGGTTTGGAACACGCAAACTTGGCAAGCCCAGGCCCTGCGGGCCTCGATTCTCAATCGCTCGGCAGCCAGCATTCGAGCGGTGGCCTTAAGCGCAAATGGCCAGGTTTTGATCACTGGGGGCCAAGACGATCGAATTGAAGCGTGGAAGTTGGGTGAGCAAGGCTTTCAGCATTACCTCACCCAACCGATGGCGCGTCCCTATGAGGGACTAAATTTAACGGGAACCACAGGCCTTAATCCGGCCCAGCGATCGCTATTACGCGCCCTAGGTGCGATCGAATCGACCGCCAGCCGGATGCCCAAAACAAGGTTGCTTTTTTTCAGTAAAGTAGCAGCGAAACTTCCATTCTGAAAAGTCTGAAAAAACGCTGAAAAGGCCCTGAAAAGGCCAGCTCTGGGGCATATCCCTGAGGATGGAACCCCAGGAGCAATGTTCAGCCTTGATCAGTCGAGCAGAGGCGATCGCCAACACAAAACCGTGTTCAACGCCGCATCCGCTC
>JAAUOP010000271.1 GCA_012034805.1 Synechococcales cyanobacterium CRU_2_2
GCCGCCCTCTCTTAGTTCAACCTTAGAAACTCATAGAAGAAACCCATAGGAAACGCTATGAAAATTGCAGTTATTGGTGCGAAGGGTCTGCCGCCAGGTCAAGGCGGGATTGAACATTACTGTGCCGAGGTTTATCCCAGGCTGGTTGAGGCGGGCCATTCCGTCGATTTTTATGCCCGGTCGTCCTACATCGAACTGCCCTGGTTTGATGAGTATGATTTCTACGGGGTGCGGGTAATTTCTCTACCCTCGATAGAATTCAAAGGGGTGGATGCCTTCCTGAACGCTGCCATGGCTGCGGTCCAGGCAAGCCGCAAGCAGTACGACATGATCCACTTCCACGCCCTGGGGCCTTCCCTGTTCACTTGGTTGCCTCGCCTCAGCCGCTCAGCGGCCAAAATCGTGGTGTTTTGCCAGGGGCTAGACTGGCAGCGGGCCAAATGGGGAAAATTCTCCAGCAAAATTATTCTCGCGGGCGAGCAGGCTGCCGTTCGCAACGCCGATGAAATCGTCGTTGTTTCCGAAGCGCTTCAACAATATTTTTGGGAAACCTATAATCGCAAGACCACCTATATACCGAATGGGGCAGCGAACTATGCCAAATCCGATCCAGAGTTTGCCTTTTCCCGCTCTTTGACCCTAGAGCCTGGCAAATACATGGTGTACCTGGGCCGTTTGGTGCCAGAAAAGTGCCCAGACCTGCTAATCAAGGCCTTCCAGCAGCTACAGCCCCAAGGCTGGAAGCTTGCCTTGGTGGGCGGCAGCAGCGATACCCCCGATTTCCAGGCCAGGCTGCTGGAATTAGCAGATGGCAACCCCAGCATCCTGTTCACGGGCGTTTTGCGTGGAAAGTATCTAGCGGAGGTTATTCGAGGCTCGGGACTGTTTGTGCTTCCGTCCCAGCTAGAGGGCCTTCCCTTGGCCATGCTCGAAGCGATGAATGAGGGCATTCCCATTCTCGGTAGCGACATCCCTCCCCATCAGCAGTTGCTGGACCAGGAACGGGGGCTAATGTTTGCCACTAACGACCTAGAAGACTGTGCCAGCCAGCTTGCCTGGGCGGTGGATCACCCCAATGAGCTGGCCGCCTGCGCCAGTCGTGCCCAAGCCTACGTTCACCAGAACTGTAGCTGGAGCAAGATTGTCAGTGACAACCTGGCTCTGTATGAGCGCATGTTCCAAACTGCCGCTGAACCGGCCCTCTTAGAGATCCAGCCTGCGGTGGATAGTCGCTAGGTTTCCACCTCCAAGACCTGAGTGCCAGCCTGGCCGGGGCATCTCAAGCCGGGGCATCTCAAACTGTACCCACCATTTGATTGGGTGTTATTACTTGACACTTGAACCCTATGACCCCTGTAGTCTCACTGGCCTTAGTTCTAAAGCGACGTCTCCTACCGGCGCTAGTGACGTTCTCTGCGGTCGTGGGTGGGGCCTATGCCTATTTGCAAGTCGCGAAGCCGACCTATACCGCCCAGGTGCGCTTGGCCATTGATGATCCGGGCGGCAGCGTTTCGGAACTTGGCCAGACCCTAACGCGGCTGCCGAACAATCTGCCCGCCGCTGACCCGATCGCCGCCCAGGCAGAGCTAGTCGCCTCCCAGCGTATCCTCGACCATGTCTACCAGGCCCTGCTGGACCATGGGGAAATCAAGGAAGGAGACCCCTTTGATGGAGCCTATCAGATTCGAGAATCCTTGAAGGTCAAGATCGTTCCAGCCACCAATTTCCTGGATGTGATCTACGAAGGGGGGCAGCCGGAGCTGACTGCAAAAATCGTCAACACGATCGCCAATGCCATGGTTCAGCTCAGCGCCGAGGAAATTCGACGGGAGGCCTCCTCGGTGCGCAGCTTCCTGGATGAACAGATTCCCCAGCAGCAGAGCAGGCTCAAGGAAGTTGAAGCCCGCGAAACCGATTATCGGCAGAAATTTTCCATCGTCGATGCCGATACCCAGGCCGCCAGCCTGGTGACCAGTTTGGCGGCTTTGAGGGATCAGGAGCGCATCCTGGTCAATCAGCTCCAGGCCGCTTCAACCCAAAATGCCATGTTGAAGACCGTAACGGGGTTTGATCAACCCCAGGTTGCCTATGTGGCAACCCGCGTCGGTCAGGATGAAGAACTGCGCAATTTGCGTGCTTCTATTTTGGCGGCCGATGAAAAGATTGCTGAGGCCAGTTCTCGCTTTCAATCGGATCAACCCCAGGTTTTATCCCTGACCCAGCAGCGTTCAGATCTGCAGAAGCTTTACGATCAGCGCCTAAGTCAGTTGATCGCTGGGGGGCAAGCGCCTCCTGAAGGGAGCAATGGCAATGCCGGTGCCACGGCCAGTGGAGCCAAGGCCAGCAATGCCTTGAGCCAGGATTTGATCTCTCGCTATATTCTCAGCCGGGTGGATGCGGAGGCGATCACCAAGCAGTTACAAACGGTGAAGCAAAGCCAAGCTGAGATTCAGGCCGATCTGCAATCTCTACCTGCTAGACGCCAGAAGCTGAATGAGATTGAGCGGGAGCGGAATGAGCTCAGCTCGGCCCTGGATCTGTTGCAAAACAAACTCCAGGAGGCCCGCATTGCTGAGGCACAGCTAATCAGCAACGTGCGGGTTGTGGACTATGCTGGCCTGCCTGGGGAGGCTTCTTCGCCCAAGCCAACGGCCATTTTGTTCTTGGCGGGGGTGGCGGGCATTGCCCTGGGAACGGGGGTGGTCTTGCTGCTTGAGCTAATGGATCGGCGTTTGCACAACGTGGGTGATGTGGAGTCCGAGACAGACGTTCCCGTGATTGGCGTGCCTGCCCCGCAGCCCGTCGCCGGGGTTTTGGCGGGGGATTTGGGCAAGTTTTTAGACCATGCGGATGCCGTGGAACCCCACCGTGGCTTGCTCAAGAGTCTGGAGCTTTCTAGCCCCCAACAGCCTAAGGTGCTGGTCTTTAGCGGAACTCGCCGAGGGGAGGGCAAGTCAGATGTGGTTGCTCGCCTGGGCTTGGTGGCGGCCATGCTCTCCCGCCGCACCCTGATTATCGATGCCGATCTGCAAGACCCTCGCCAGCATGGCATTTTTGGATTGCCCCAGGCTCCGGGCTTGACCCATGTGGTCGGCAATGAGCTATCCCTGGAAAGTGCGATCCACTGGAGCGGGTTTAAAAACCTGGATATTTTGTCCTACGGAGGATTCTCCCAGCGCCCCTCTACGATTACGGAATCGACGCAGATGGCGCAGCTCATCAAGGCAGCGGCACAAAAATATGACTTGGTCATTATAGATACGCGCCCGATCAAGTGATTGTGCTCGAGTCGCAATGACCCTGAGTCAGTATGCGGATGGTTTGGTCTTTACCGTTCGCCCTAATGTCACAGGGCGGGATGGTTTGACAGCCGCTGTGGGCGTACTGCGCAAGCGCGGTATCAATTTGATGGGTGTGGTGGTGAATGAGACGCCCACGTTGGCCCAGCTCAGCCCTCGGGAGGAGAAGCTGGGCGGGCAGTTGCCTTGGTCCCAGGCTCCGGAACAGGAGCAGGAATTTCGCTTCTTGAGTGAAGGGAGCCGCAGCAGTCTCTGACGATTGAGTTAGGTTTCCCTCCGTCTTCAGGTCTCATATTTGCCCTATGTCCCATCCCTCCCAGTCTCCCCCTCGGCCGCTGAATCGAGCGGGCGATCGCCCCGATCTCCCGCTGCTCACGACTTGTCCTGACGCGCGATCGGAGTCGGGCTGGGACTGATCATTGGTTTCTTGGCG
>JAAUOP010000272.1 GCA_012034805.1 Synechococcales cyanobacterium CRU_2_2
GGCACCAGGTGGAATGACTGGCGATCATCTAGGAAGGCCTTAACAAGTTGATAGGTGTCGTCACCGGCAAAGGTGAAAACCACCTGACGATTCCCACGCAACGACCCGTGCAATAGGCTCCGTCAACCTCACACCTTCACGGCCTAACTGGCTCGTGCGAAGTTCCGCAGACTCCTCATCTGGCGATTCCCAAGTCAGTGGCAACGGAAAAACAAGCGCCATCTCTCAACCGATAACGTCCTCCCCATTTTGGCACAAGCCTAGAACATTGAACCTTGCCCATTTAAGGGAATACGTGTTATAATTTAATTGTCCAACACACACAAGTTGACATTCTCCTCTACCTGAAGGAAGGGGAGAATGTCAACTATCTTCGCTGGGCCAATCAACTACCGACCACAGGGGGTCGAAAATGGCTGCAAATATTGTACCGATGTTCGAAGGCCACGAAGTGCGAATGGCCGAGCTGAATGGTCAATCCGCGTGGGTGGCTGCAGACGTATGGAAAGTGTTGGGGCTAGCCAATGCCAGCGAGACTCTGAAGACTGGAAAGACGGTATATGTTTAACAGATACCATCGGCGGGGTTCAGGAAATGGCTGTCATCAACGAACCTGGACTCTGTCAGGGAACAATTGATTGCGGCGACTGAGGCAACCGCCAAGACCCTTTCCAACCCCAACCTTCCAATCCCACCCAAGCAATCAAATAACCATCTTCAAGCGGCTCCTAGGGGTCGCTTTTTGTTTGCCCTGGTACTCCCCCTCAGTTCCAAAGAAAGCCCGTCCAAGGCTGCCCAATAATCAGAATTCAGCTGGCACAATCAAATGTCATGAAACGATGACGCCAAAGCATTAAATATCACTAGAACAAAAGAACTAAACCTTTATATATCAAGGGTTTTGAAATTTGATACCAGTAATTATACGAAATGGAAGCTAGAGAACGTGAGGATTCCTAGAGGACGTTTTCTAGAATAAAAACCATACCACAAAAGCGTTTCAGGGAAACCAGAGAAAGTAGAGGTTTTTCCAAAGAAAATAAAAAAAAGACCCTTTTAGCTGGCACAATACGCAAATCACTCACATACGTAGGAAAATTCAATATTTTCAAAAAGTAAGCCACCCACCTCTAGTATCTCTAGAATAAGAAAAGTAGTACATAATAATAGCTATAACCCTTATTATATATATCTTTTCTTTATTACTGTACTACCTCTACTATCCCTCTATGAATCCTCTTACTCTCTAGTAAGCCATTAAGTGTAATCACTGGTATCAAATTTTAAAACCCTTGCCCTATATCAACTTAGTACAACTGATCTAGTGATATTTGATACTTTGGCGTCATCATTTCATGACATTTGATTATTCCGCCTGAATTCTGGTCATTGGGCAGCTTTGGACGGGCTGTTCTGAGGACAAGGGGATCCCAGGTTCGCGCCTTCCAGTTTTGGAATACGTGTTAAAATTAAGTTGGTAATCAACGGTTTTTTTATGACGGAAGTTTTGACGTTTGACCCAGTTTTTTTCCGCACCTACAGCCGGACGGTTGACGGAGGCAAAGAATCGCTGACCGACGTGATTGAACGGGTGATGCTCGGCTTTGAGTTTGGCCCCAGGAAAGTCCCCGAGGAATTCCTTCAGGCGATTCGTGAGGAGTTTGAGGCAATGAGAATGCTTCCGGCTGGACGAATGCTTTGGGTAGCTGGAACGCCGTGGGCTGCGAGTCCGGAGAATTATCCAGGGGTTTACAATTGCGAGTCCACTTTTCTGGACTCCCCTGGAAAGTTTGGGCTCTCGATGGATTTTGCGATGCAGGGCGTGGGCACGGGGCTTGTGCTAGAGGATTGGTGTGTAGCGAAGTTGCCCAAGGTTTCCACGAAGATCGAGGTGGAGGTTGTTGGGGAGTTCGGGGCTGAGGAATCTCGCTCTTTCACCTTCGTGGAATGGAGTCCCACCGACGTGGTTATCCATGTCGGTGACTCACGGAAGGGTTGGGTGGTGGCCTACCAGCAGCTCATTGACTTGGCTTTTGCTATCCACGAGCCCAGGAAGGTAGTTGTGGACGTTTCCGCTGTGCGGAAGAGGGGCGAGCGGCTAAAGGGGTTTGGCGGTGTTGCGAATCCTACTGGTCTAAGACATTGCTTTGAGCGGGTTGGAAAAATTCTGACAAAGGCCCATGGACGGCAGCTCACTCCGACCGAGTGCTGTCTGTTGATTGATGAGGGTGCGAAGGCAGTTGTGGCAGGTAATATTCGACGTTCCGCCGGGATCCGTCAGTTTTCTTCAGAAAACGCTGAAGCAGCAACAATTAAAGACAATCTTTGGACACAGACCGAGGATGGCTGGAGAGTGGATCCAGAGTGTGATGCTTTCCGCATGGCGAACCATACCCGCGTTTTTCATGACCGTCCAAAGGTTAATGAAGTTATTTACCTCTGTGGCAAAGCAGTACATGTCTGGTGAGGGTGCGATCCAGTTTGCTCCAGAAGCGATCGCCCGAGCCAATGCTGACTTACTGCGCACAGCGCTTGAGCACTCCAATTTTATTGAGCGATACTGCCTGGACAGAAAATCCGCAGCCGAGTACTTGGAAGGTCGAGCCGAAAAGATTGGCATCGTTCTAGCACCAGACGAGATAGATCACAGAATGAGACGTTATGGCCTCAATCCATGCGCGGAAATCATCGGCTCCGATTTTTTTGCAACCTTGGGGAAGTTCATCTGAACAACCTTGAGCCATTAAACTTGGCGGGTCAGGCCAAAGCTTTCAACGCAGCCGGTTACGCGACAGCGCTTTACCTTTGGCAGGGATTTGGAAGCCCAGTGCATCAGCGATCGCGGGAGCTGGATCCGATTGTGGGTGTTTCGTTTACTGGCTTGTTCGATTTCTTTGTCGAGCTGTTTGGAGTCCAGTGGCTGAAGTGGTGGGAGGCTGGGCGTCCGGCTAAGTGGGTTCCGGAGCTGGAAGAGATTGAGTCCTTGGAAGAAAGGCTTCAAGATATTCTTGACATGACAGGTGGTTGGAGTGATGGCGTCGTTGCGAACGTTTCCGAAAATGCGGCTCTAGATTTTCGGTATATCGAGCGGGAATTCCTGGACTTCTGGCGCGTGGCAGCACGAGAAGGGGTTGAAGATGTCTGCGAAGTGATGGGCTATCGAATGCCGAATCGGGTGACGGCACTGCAACCGGCGGGGTCAAAGAGTCTGCTGACCGGAGCAACCAGTGGTTGGCATCCTCCAAAGTCTGCTCGTTACATCCGTCGGATCACATTTGCTAAAAACGATCCTGTTGCCCTCGCCTGCCTGGACATGGGCTATTCGGTTGTTCCAGGGCAGTCCGATACTGACGAATCAGGCAAGCTTCTGGACGATCCTTTTGACGATCGCTGCACAGAATGGTTGATCGAAATCCCTGTAGAACTCCCCTGGGCTTCAATCCCTGGCGCTGACCAGATTGACCCGTCCAAGTTTTCGCGCTAGCGCAGTTTGATTTCTACATGCAGGTTCAGCGGCACTATACCGAGCATTCCACAAGCGCAACAATTGAGCTAACTGACGAAGAGATCAGACCACTTGGTGAACGCATCTGGGAATCGATCCAGAACGATGAAGGGTACATTTCTTCGGCGCTGCTTGCTCGTTTTGATATAGACAGCGGAGCATTTCCAAGGTTGCCGTTTGAGCCAATTTCCAAGGAAATCTATGACTTAATGGTTGCCGCCA
>JAAUOP010000273.1 GCA_012034805.1 Synechococcales cyanobacterium CRU_2_2
CACGAAAGCCCCAATGATGCGAGCCGGCCCGCCGCTCCCAGTTGCCGCTTCACTACCTCCATAACAACGGAACGATCGCCGTACCCCAAGAAGACGCACGATTGCGCCAGCCGTTGCCGGATCAGCCTCTCCGAAAATAAGCCTCAACCCGGTTTCGACAATGAGGAATAGGACCCATGCCGCCGCGACGCTCGCGACAAAGCGCGCCTCCGGCAGGTTCTTCTCCGACCAGCGCATACCGGCGTGCAGACCAGCGAGGGGGCCCACGCCGTCCACCGTGTCAGGCACGATGGGAATGCCGAATTTAGAGAAGCGCGAGGGGTCGCCGTTCGCGCTCAGCACGAGACCTTCTACCTGCGGATTGATGCGCTCGACAACGCGGGCAAGCAGCGATTTGCCGGCAACGGTCACAAGCGCCTTGTCGGCGCCGCCCATGCGCGCGGACCGTCCGCCGGCGAGCACAAGGCCGACAATGCCGCTCATTCCGGACTGGCGGCGCGGTCGGTGCCGGCGATCTGGCGCTGGTCTCGGCCATCTGGGCGACCATACCGTCGTGCCGCTTCAGAACCGGGTCACCCCGCTCGGCGACCTCGTCGCGGATCCCGCGAGGGGTCTCGTCTACGGCAACCGTGGCTGCCTCCACGACGCCGAGGGCCGGATCCGCGGCATCGGTCACGGTGGACGGACCGAAGAACGGCAGCATGAGATACGGCCCCGCGCGAATGCCGTAGCGTGCATATTCGACAGCGAGCGATCGGATCATGCCGATTGTGCAACCAGTCTTTGATCAACTCAATGTTGTAGCGAACGCATCGGCTATTGATTCGTACCCAGTGAACACCCTCAATCCAGTCTCCCTCCAATCTATATTTCTTCAGCGTCGAGTGACTCAAATTAAGGCATTCTGAAGCCGTCCGCTTGCTAGCGAAGAGAAGCATGATGCGAGACTCCTTAATGATTTGGCAGTGAGGAATGATGAAGCGATCGCAGCGCTTGAACTCGAAAATTTGGTAGATGTCGGAGCAAAGACAATCCTTATTTAGACGCAGATTGCACCCTCAAAACCGCTTGAGACAGGACTCAAATGGCGCATTTGTGAATACTGATAGTTCAATACTACAGCAATTTTCTAATTTATGCTGACTACATGCTGAGTTAAGTTATGAAATTTAACCCATTCTGGAAGTAGTGTTCGGTGAAATTGCACGACTCCACTGATCAGCGAGAGCTTTTCCCAGGAGTTTTTCCTTGAGAAGGCTTCACCGAAAAGGTGTCAAGCTATTGAGGCTGAGATTATGCTGAATAGGAACTCTACCTTTCATAAGATTGTCAGAATCGGCGATCGCGGCTACCTGGAAAAATAGCATTCAGTCTACTGAAGGACTAGATTCAGCAATCAAGTGATGGTACTGCTTTGGCAGATCGCCCTCCCGCCAAAGCTTCTCAAAAATCGCATCGCGCAGCCACTCCGTCCGTCCGGGTTTAGCTCGAATCACGGCATCGATATCTTCTGGCATCCGCACACTCAGCGGCCGTTCCGCCATTGGGATTGCTCCCTGCTGCTGAAAGCGGGTTAGATAGTCACGTCGCAGGGGAGTCTCACTCATCGCTAATCCGAATAGACAGGGCGTTCACCCCAAGTATACCGAGATGGGTTGAAAAGGCGATCGATAAGCATCGCTGATCTAACCCCACGTATACCAGACTTTTTCGATCAGTTATTCCAATCAAAAAAGGAATAAAAAGCCCTCTCAGGACAAACAACCCATGTATACATGGGTTATAATACAGAGGAACAGGAAATGAATTGAACATCGCTCGCCAAGAAAGATTGGGAAACTACTGTAAAGGGGACTCCCCACCTGCCGCAAAACTTTCGCCAATCGCCACGCAAGCCTTTGTTATTTACAGCATTTAGTCCAGGAGGAATCTATGACCCCGGATTTCATGATCGATACTCTTCAGCAAGAATTAGCGGAACGAGCGGAACAAGCTTTCCAATCTCGCTACCTGGATGGCTTCACCGATGCCAACTGCGGCAGACTTCCTACCTTTCTTGATGATGCCTATCTCGCAGGCTATATTGCCAAACTGCGAGAACTGCCCACCGACGCGATCGGACGCATTCTTCACCCGACTCCACAACGTCACTTTGCTTTTGGCTACCTGGATGGCATCAGAGACAGCATCGATGGCGAAACCAATCTGGAGTTTTAGCTTAATGATCGAGCGCAGTTGAGGCGTTTAACTTTTTCTTTTCAAAATCTTTGTTCCTACTTCTCATTTTCACTCCTAAATACAAGGACTTCAAGCGATAGACAACCGCAACCGTAACCCAAGCACAGCACAATGGTAACAAGCCAGTCAAAACGGAGCGTTTGAACGTTGAGCGCGATCGCGATGAATTCGATTCAGCCGCTTTGAAGAAACAGCGAGAATCGTTACCTTATCTTCAAATGCTCAACCATCCAGATCCAACCCAGTCCGGTTTCTTTATCACTCTAGAGAATGCAAAAGCAGCCCACTTTACTCCAACTGAGGAATGGGTAGAACATCTCGCAGTGTTTCAGAATAGACAGGCTGCGGAAGGCTATCGTTCCCTGACTGCACGGTTTTTGATCCTTCGTAAATCCAAACTGCTGATGTGCGATCGCGAGAGTGGCGAGTTCATCGGGGACTATCAGAAATCACGGTACGATCGCGCCACGATGGTACTCAAAACTCGCTATCTCATATTTCTGGTAGACAAAGACAAACGACTGCTGCATGAATCTCCGCTGCTGTTCACGACGAAGGGGAGTTTCTGTGGCAGCTTTGGCGAAGCCCTCAAGCAATTCCACAGCGAGATGAGCAAAGCTTATGGTGCAGTGACTAATGCCAAGAAGCCACGGGGCGATCGCTTCATGGCGCTCAGTGTGCTGGCAGTCCGCGTCACACCTATTTTGAAGGGCGAGAAAAAGAAATCCTGGGTTTGCTCAGTCGAGTCTCATGGCGTGCCGACGATCGAGAATTGGCGGCAGTTCTTCGTGGGTTATCAGCCTGAACTCAAGGAGCACATTCTGGCGGAGTTTGAAGATTGGGCTGGTTTTGGCAATCCTGATCGGCAGGTCAGCATGAGTTCGAGGCGATCGCCTCAACCTGCTGAACCCCAACCATCTAATCAACCAGCAGAAGCAGACCTCGCTGGCTTTGCTGATGACGATTACGGCTATCAAGAATTGTAGCTTTAGCAAACCACTTGGAGACAATGCCATGACGCAACAATCCTCTCTCGCATCCGCATACAATCTCACTGACCTGACCGAAGTCAATCGCTTGCTCATGTACATCCAGAATCGGGCAATCGATTCTGAGGGAAACCTAATTCGTGCCGATGAGGTTCCAGTCGTTACTAATCTGGTGATCCAGAAATTGATTTGGCACTATCCCTATCTGGATCAAATTATTCAAGAATTGCTCGACAATTTGCGGTTTCAGAAATAGATTCTGCTGATTCGACAATCAGTCTAAACATAGCACTTGAACTGATTGTTTTTGCTTTTTAGTGGGGAATTTAGTTCAAAGAGGTGGAGAAGATGACCCAAGATTTTACTCATTCCCAAGATGAAGACTGGCAGGTAGGTTGCGCCTACTCTGACCGCAATCTTGAGAGCCTGGCAACCCTGCTGTTTCAGTTCCCATCGTCGGTTGTCAGCGCCCTGTTTCAAGATGGCGATCGCGTTCAAT
>JAAUOP010000122.1 GCA_012034805.1 Synechococcales cyanobacterium CRU_2_2
AGCCGGAGACATCGTATTTGTGAATGTTGAGTTTGCCAGCAATCGCTTTGGCTTGGCTGGCGATCGTGTCATGTTAAGCATAATCCCAAAAAACGAAAAGAATAATGTGACGTAGGGACGAACCGCGTTCGTCCGGCTGTTGGGTTTGGCGTTTGGGCCTAAGTTTGGGCCTAAGTTTGGGCCTGACGTTACCGACCCCCCACGGTGATCCCGTCCACCTTGAGGTGAGGTTGACCCACAGTGACATACACACTGCCGCTAACCGAGCCGCAAAAACCCGCTGCCAAGCCTAAATCCTCTGAGCACATCGAAATGCGCTGCATGATCTCCGTGGCTTCGCCAATCAGAGTTGCACCTTTGAGCGGTTTGGTGATTTGGCCGTTTTCGATCAGATAGGCTTCGTCTACCGCAAAGTTAAATTCGCCGGTGGGGCCAACGCTGCCGCCGCCCATTTTTTGCAGTAGATGCCTTTTTCGACGGAGTCGAACAGGGCTTGGAGTTTGTGCTCGCCGGGGGCGATATAGGTGTTGCGCATCCGCGAGGCCGCTGCGAAGGTGTAGCCCTGGCGACGCCCGCTGCCCGTGCGAGGGTGGCCGGTGCGCATGGAGCCCGCGCGATCGCTAATGAAATTCTTCAAAATGCCATTCTCAATCAGCAGCGTCCGCTGGGCGGGCATGCCTTCATCGTCCATATCAATTGTGCCAAAGGCATTGGGTGAAACGCCTTCGTCCCAGGCCGTTAGACTCTCATGGGCAATCTTCTGACCTTTCTTTTCGAGGAAAGGCGTCGTCTTGCGCTCAATTTGAGTAGTTTCTAGGAGGTGACCGCAGGCTTCATGAAAAATCACACCGCCGAATTCATTCGCCATAATGATCGGATAGTTGCCAGACTCGACAAAATCCGCGTAGAGCATCTTACCCGCCGACTCCGCCACTTCTGCAGCATCGACGCTATAGTCCCAGGTGCGCAGAAAATCTGGCTCGCCGGTGCTACCCACCCGCTTGTTGATCGAGGAACGGTTTTCGCCGTCTTGGCACAGCAGATTGTAGCCCACGGACTGGGTCAGTCGAATATCCCGTGCAAACACGCCGTCGCTGGCCGCGACCAAGACTTCTTGCCAATCGCGGAAGTAGGCTGCCCGCCGCGACTTGACATGCTGGGCTTGCTGATTGAGCCGGTCGTTGGCTCCCAGGAGCACATCGCCCATTTCTTGCATGGAGCTGCAAGCCTTGAGCCAGCCTTCTTTGCCCCGCAAAACGGCATAGTCACGCAGGGGTTCTAGGTAGACCTCAGGCACAAAGGCTGCAGGCCCTGGCAGTTGGAGTCCCATGATCGATAAGGCCTTGTCGAGGGCCAGCTTGAGACCGTTAAAGCTCAAATCATTGGTGCTGACATAGCAGTCGGCCTTGCCCACAAACACGCGCACCCCGGCACCGGTGGAGATGCTCGGAGAAATACTCGTGATGGCATCGTCTTCTGCCAAACAGCTGATGTAGTTGACGCGTTCCAAGAAAAATTCCACAAAATCCGCACCTGCGGCTCGACCGAGTCCAAGCAATGTGGATAGAGTTTTTTCCCAAGAAGCATCGAGCCTGGTTTTGGTGGGGGGAGTTTGGGCCGCTTCAGCGCGGTGATTGTGGGCGGGATCAAAAACGGGGGCAGCAACTACCATAAATAGCCTCGTGAAGCGTCTGTGCGTTCTATCTGTGCGTTCTGTCTGTGCGTCTTGGTGCAAATCAGATTCTGCAATCCCTACTAGTCTAACAAAACGAAATGGAGGTGATTGGCTTTACCAAGCTCCGCCGGATCGCTTGCCTCGCCCCAGAGTCGGCTGACGCGAAAAGACCCGGTATACTGTTGAGTATGTTGTTGGGCTGCGGAAGCGAACTCGGAGGCGAACGGCGCAAGTCCCGGTGTGCTGAGTCAGATGTGACGGCTTACGAGCTCGAAATTGCCATTAAACCTTGCCATGATCTCTGAGCCCCTCGATCTCGCTGCGATCGAGCTAGCGATCGCTAGCAGTAATACCGTGGATACTGACGCTGTAGACGCCGATGCTGGGGTTGGCGCTGGGATTGGCGCTGGGGCCGGTGTCGATATCGATGCTGTCTTTTCGCTGATTACTCAGGTTCTCCCCCTGGAAATTTGTCTTCACTACCGCTTTGTTCCCTTGAGTCTGGTGCGGCAGTGCCTGGTGCTGGGCATGGTCGATCCGAGCGATACCGACGCCTTGGATTATGCTGTCCGCATGGCCTCTTACCAGGGGTTGACCGTTGAACCTGTGGAGATAGTTGGTCAGCTGCACCACACCTTGCTGTCGGCTTACCTCAATCATGTGGGCCAACCTGCAGAGTCTGATCTGTCCGGGCTGGCGGAATCGAATGTGCCAGAGCCGCTTCCCGTTCAAGCCGTTTCGCCTCAGGCTGTTTCACCCGATGCGGTTGGCTTTGCCAAGTCCCACAGGATTGCCCCCCCTGCAGCAGGCATCGCCCTCCTACCCCTGAATGTTTCTATCCAGCATCTGACCAAGCCCCTAGAGGCGATCGCGCTGCTCCCCCCGCCTCAATTCCTCGCAGAACTCTTTGGCCGTATTCTCACTGGCGGTATTACGCGGGTTCTCTTGGGCTCGGATGGCGGGACTGGCCGGATTGCCTGGGACCGCAATGGCACGGCCCAGTTGGCCCTCGGGCAAATCGAACTCCCCAGGTTTCGAGCTCTGGTTGCAGAGCTCAAAGCTGGAGTCGGTCTGACCTCCCAGCCCGTACAGCAACCTCTGCGACGAACGGTTATGCGTTCCTATCGGGGGCAGCCGCTGATGCTCAAACTGAGTTTGGAGCCGCCGGGACTGAATGCGATGAATGCTATCCAGGGGGCGGAGGAAAAAATCCAAATGCAAGTGTTGCGGGGGGCTTTGCTGATTGCCCACGAGCGGGAGCGTTTGGCACGGCTGCAGTATGAGGCTTTGGAAACGGCAGAACTGTTGCAACGCAAACTTCAGCAGATGCAGACCCTAACTCAGGTGCTGCCGATGTTGCAACTGCAAGAAGATAGGCTAGAGCGATTGACGGCAGCGGTACAGAGCTGTGGGGCGCTGTTGCCAAATCTAGCGTTTTCGGGTGAGGTGGGCGATCGCCATCAGGGCAATCCCGACCAGGGCGATGGCCCCGAGGCCGATTGCCCACCCACCGCGTGATGCTAGACTCGGGTAAGTCTGGTTTGTTCCAGTCTGGTTTGTTTCGGCCTGATTGGTTCTGGTCTGGCTCGTTTCGGTTGGCTCAACTGCGACGGGAGCGGCCTGACCCGCTGCTACGGTAACCGGGAACCGGAGCTCGAAGGGCGAAAAGGTCGCTGTTTCTCGGGGCTGACCCCGAATCACCAGTTCGTAGGCTCCCAGCTGCGGAAAAATAATGTCGATCGCAGGTACGTCGGTTTGACCTTCAATGCTGATCGCTTTGAGGGAAGGGCTGGCGATCGCCGCATCCCCCGAGCGATAGGGCGAGCCGTACAGCGCCACGGTACAATTGCAATCCCCCAACGAGATCGCATCCCCATCGGCCTGAACGAGTGCAAACCAAGCTGTTGCAAGTTCCCCGGCTCGGGGCAGGTCGTTGGGCTCGATGTGGTGGGTGCCGCCGACGGCTCCGTCGATCTGGGTTTGATGGGCGATCAACGATGGCTGGGTGTCCGGCAGGACGTTCGGCAGGACGTTCGGCAGGACGTTCGGCAGGACGGTGAGTTGAGCCTGGGTCTGGAGGTGGGTAAGGGGCATCAGCGGGAAAAGATAGCGTGGAGAACGGAAGAGCGATCGCGCCTTTCGGCAAACAAGAATCAGCCTTGCTCTTGGCGCAAGGCCTGGATATCACTGGGACCGAGTCCGGTGACTTGACTGATGGCTGCGTCATCGAGCAAGGGAATGAGCTGGTGGGCGATCGCCAATTTCTCCTGCAGTCGCCCCTGCTCAATGCCCTGCTCAATGCCCTGTTCAATGCCTTGTTGGAGACCTTGTTTAAGGGCCAAGCTGATCGCGTTTCGCTGGTCGTGGATAAAGATTTCTCGCTTTTCTAAGTCGTCCAGTTCGTCTGCGGACAGATTCACCTCATTGGCCATTTCAAAGGCTTGGCGAATGGCAGGGACTTGGGCAATGGTCTCGGGAATCGCCTGAAGTTGTCGCGCATTTTTGAGAAAAAAGAGCCACTGTTCCATCAACGTCGTCAGCTGATCGAGCGATCGATCGAATTTGGGCAACTCTACGAAAACCAGTTCTAAGTCGTAGGTGGGATAATCAATCAGGAAGTCCTTTTCCTTGAGAATGAAGGAGGAGCGATAGTTTTCCCACTCTTCGAACATCCTAAAATCTGTAATGGTTAGGGCGATGACAGGATTGAGCAGTTTATAGTCATCGCCACTGCCGAGCTGGGTTGAGTAGGCCTTGGCTGCGTTGTAGAGAATCCGCTTTTCAAACCCTTCGACGTTGAGTACCTGCATCTCGATAATGACGCTCGTGCCGTCTTGCAATCGGGCTTTGACGTCGAGGTAGGTGTCTTTCATGCCCCGAACTCGGGGCGCTTGGTAGGGATTGAGGATCTCGAGGTCAATGACTTCAGCCTCGCCGTTATAGACGAGGCCATTGATAAAGCTGATCAAAACGCCATGGCTCTGGGCGGATCCAAAGATCTTTTTGAAGGCGAAGTCAGTTTTGGGGTTGATGAATTGCATAGAATGTACGGCTATCGCGGCGTCACCTGAACTTCTAGACGGCGGTTGCGCTGACGATTTTCGTTGCTGTCGTTGGGCGCAAGGGGTTCAGAATCACCGTAGCCCACCAGGTTCCAGAGAAATCGGTTGCTCGGTCGGTTGTTTGAAGCATCGCCAACTTGGGCTTGGATGTATTGTGCGACGGACTGGGCGCGTCGTAGGGATAAGTCGCGCTTGGCTGGGCCTTCTCCCACGTCATCTGCGTGGACACCAATGGTGACGATGCCAGCGGGGTACGCACGCAGTTCCGAAATAATTGCGCCCAGGAGTACCGTCGAAGCCGGTTTGAGTAGACTCTGGGATTCTTCAAACAGGGGATCGAGGGGCAATGTCACGAGGAGGGGCTGACGGGTGCGATCGCGATTGGCCACGGATTGCGGCCCAGCGCTAGGATTGGCGACTGTCTGGGCCAAGGCTTGCAGACGTAGTGCGATCGCTGCGCCCGAATATTCGTAGCCCAATTGCTTTTCGAGCGCCGAGGTGCGGGCATCCATCTGGGCAAGCTCGTTTTGCAGCGTTGCGATCTCATTGCCGATTTGTTGTTGTTGAGTCTCGGTCAAGATGGGTGCTGCGGCTTCCAGTTGGGGTTTGGGCATCGGGTTGAGGCGATTGGCGAGTCCTTGGGCGGCGGTTTTGGGCAGATGTTGGAGGGTGCTCAGCGATCGCCCACCCTGATCCAAGACCCGCTCGAGCAGCGGGGGATCCTCTGAGACCGGAGCAGGATAGAACTGAGCGATCGCCATGCCACCCAAGAGCGACAGTGTGCCCGCCGTGGCCAATCCCAGGAGGTTGAACGTCATTCCTAGCAAGACTTTGAGCGGAGAAAGGCGATGGGACGTGCCTTTGTCGCCTTGTGTTGGTACGGGTTCAGTGGGCGGGGCGATCGCGGCTCCGACGGGCGGCAGGGTCACAGTGTCTTTGCCTAGCGTCGGCTCAATCTTTTGCGCTGGGCCAGATGGGTCGGTGCTGCTCTGGGTTGGAGTTGGGCGGGTCAAGTCTTCCATCTGATCACGTCTCCGGGATATCCGGGTGCAGCTCGGCAGGTGTAAATCAGGCAGTGCACCCCAAAACAATAGCCAAAATTGCGATCGCGTCAAGCGTAGGCTGCAAAGCTGGGTCTAAAATATAGAGGCAAATGGGTTAGTGTAGATGATAAATCATGAATAGAATTGCCAGTGCTCGGCCCGGTTTCGTGCTGAAGTCTTTGCTCCAGGCGAGTTTAGGGGCGGCGATCGCCCTGGCTCCTCTGGCGATCGCCCAGGCTGGCCTGGGTCAAGAAGCAGTTCAATCAGAAACCGCTGATGAAACGGTTTGGGGGCAGCAAACCAGCGATCCGTTTTCCTCCGATGGGGGGGCCGCTGGTCTTCTAGACCTGATGCAGCAAATTAATCGAGGGCCGAGCCAGAGCTGGTCTGAGTTTCGCGCCACTCAACAGGAGAACTTGAACACAGCGGCAGACGCGTTCCGTGCCCGGCAGCTCCAGCTGCTCAATGGCTCGCCCGCCTCGTCCCAAACGGGTATCCAGAGCGTCCCCAATCGCCCACTGAATAATCCGCTCAACCCCCAGCCTGAATCGAGCAATGGTAATTTAGACCTCCAGTCTGCGGAACCCGAACTGCCTTACCGTGCCCTTTGGTAAAAGGGTTGGGTCAAACTTGAAGAACGAATTAATAGACCTCTTGCATGAAAAGAAACGGCCCCTCATCCCCCACCCCCTTATTCCCAAAATGGGAGAAGGGGAGCCGGATCGAAGTCCCTCTCCCCCGGTGGGAGAGGGATTTAGGGTGAGGGTTTTGGTTGGTGCAAGAGATCTAATCCCGACATCACTCGATCGCCAGCACAGGACTCGGAAGCAAATGAAGCAAAAGCAACGCGATCGCAAGCCAATCGATTCCATTCAAGGTCTGGACTGGGAGGCGATCGCCCATTCCTTTGAACTGGCGCTGGGGAGCAATCGCGTCATTCGCCGCAAGGAGGAACTGCTGGTTTACGAATGCGATGGCCTCACCAGCTATCGCCAGCGCCCGAACCTCGCTATTTTGCCGCGCAGCACGGAAGAAGTATCCACGGCGATCAAACTCTGCAATCAGTGGAATATTCCCTTTGTGGCGCGCGGGTCTGGAACTGGCCTCTCGGGCGGAGCCCTGCCCTTGGAGGACTCCGTGCTGATTGTCACGGCACGAATGCGAGAAATCTTGGAGATCGATCTGGACAATCATCGCGTGGTGGTTCAGCCCGGTGTGATCAATAGCTGGGTCACCCAAGCGGTCAGCGGTGCGGGGTTTTACTATTCACCCGATCCCTCTAGCCAAATCATTTGCTCCGTGGGCGGCAATGTGGCCGAAAATTCCGGCGGCGTCCACTGCATGAAATATGGGGTCACGACCAACCATGTGCTCAGCCTCAAGCTCGTCTTGCCCGATGGCTCTATCATCGACGTGGGCGGCAAGGTTCAGGAAATGCCCGGTTATGACCTAACCGGAATTTTTGTCGGGTCTGAAGGTACGCTTGGCATCGCTACGGAAATTACCCTGCGTATTCTCAAGAGTGCCGATCGCATTCGAGTGCTGTTGGCGGACTTTACCAGTGTCGAAGCAGCGGGCGCGGCGGTGACGGGCATTGTGGGGGCTGGGATTATCCCAGCGGCAATGGAAATGATGGACACTCTCAGCATCAATGCCGTTGAGGATGTGGCCAAGACGAATTGCTATCCCAGGGACGCGGCGGCGATTTTGCTAGTGGAGCTAGATGGGCGCGAGTCGGAAGTGGCGGTGAATAGCGATCGCGTTGCCCAAATTTGCCGAGCCAACGGAGCCCGCAACATCACCACCGCCACCGATCCTCAGGAGCGCCTCACCCTCTGGAAAGGTCGCAAAGCGGCCTTCGCGGCGATGGGCCAACTGAGCCCAGATTATTATGTCCAAGATGGTGTGATTCCTCGAACGCAGTTGCCCTGGGTGTTAGAAGAGATTGCCAATTTGGGCAAACAGCATGGCTATCACGTGGCCAATGTGTTCCATGCGGGTGACGGCAATTTACATCCCTTGATTTTGTACGATAATTCCGTCCCCGGAGCCCTCGAACAAGTCGAAGCCCTCGGCGGCGATATTCTCAAGCTGTGTGTCAAGGCGGGTGGCAGTATTTCCGGCGAGCATGGCATTGGAGCTGATAAGCGCTGCTACATGCCGCAAATGTTCTCTGAGGTGGATTTGGAGACGATGCAATATGTTCGGCAAGCCCTCAATCCGAAGGGGTTAGCGAATCCGACGAAGTTGTTTCCGACGCCCAAGAGCTGTGGAGAAGCGGCCCAGGCGGCCCAGTCGAATCGGGCGAATTCAGTGACTTCGGCGGGGGGGCGATCGCAGGTGTCGAACAGTTTTGAGCCACGTCCTATGTCCTACCCCCCCCAATCTGAATCTCCGGCAACGCATTCAACTGCGTATCACTCAACGGCTGCTGACCACTAAACCGATTCGACATCCGCGCCAGATTGCCTGTCAGAGCCGCGTTGTAATCCAGCGCCACTTCGTTGGCGACAAAGTTGGCGCGTCGATCGACATAGCCGTAGTCACTGGCCGACTCGGGGCCACCCACCAGCGCACCGTACAGGATGCGGGCATTGGGCGTATTGGCTTCGTAGGCGCTGCCATAGCCCGTGATGCCCGAGGCTCCACGGTGGTGGGGTTGACGGGGAAAGTTGTTGCCAAAGCCCACCAGATAGCTGGCATTTCTGGGGTTGTCACCGAGGATGTAGTCAATTTGGTTTTCGGCAAAGTCGGTGTATCTGCCGTTGGGGTTGTTGACGCGATCGCCATAGACATTGGCCAAAAACGACGTATTCGAGCTGTAGCGTAACGACCCCCACCGGTCTAACCAAGCCAAGCCCCCCGGCGTATAGGCCACCGTTCCTCCCGGCAACCAGCTGTCGAGCCAGGTTTCGACATCTTGGCGATACTCTGCTTTGTTGGTTTCCTGAGCCAAGAGCACGGCTGCACCGTAGGATTTATTGTCCCAAGAGAGCGTTGAGCCCGCCTTAAGTCCTTTGGGAAAGAACTCATCGTAAAAGGCTTCAGCTTTATTTAAATAAACATTGCTTTTGGCCGTTCCGTTTTGGGTCGATTTTGCTTCTAGGGCTTCGTGGAGCCAAGCGGCCCCCCAAACCAACTCGTCACCGTAGCCACTCCAGGACCGATAGCGGCTGTCGGCGTCTTGAATCGCATCGGAATACTTACCGCGATAGGTATCGGCAAAAGTATAAAGCTGAATGGCATTATTCAGCAGTCGGTCGGCATAGGCCGTATCCGAAGCACGGAAAATGATGGATGCAGACGCTAGGGCTGCCGCAGTCTCCGCCGCTAGATCGGTACCGGGTTTTTGGCGATCGATCCTATACGCGGGCCGCGCCACCTTCATCGTCTCCGCTGGCCCCCAGACACCGTAGTCCAGATCGGCATCGCCCACCTGACCCCAAAATTCCTTCGTCCCCTGGCTGTCGGTGACATGGGCCTTCAGCAGCCAGTCGGTACCCCAGCGAATCGCATCTAGGGCTTCGTCGAGCTGGGACATTTTGCTGTAGCCCGCACGATATTCCACCACGCCCCAACTCAGCACGGTCATTGCCGAGGCCATGGGGAAGCCAAATTTCATGTGATCTCCGGCGTCATGATAGCCACCGCTGAGGTCTCGACCAACATCGGCCCCATCTCGCAAGGATGAGTCGCCTCTCCAAGCGATGCGATTAGAGCTGGGCAGGTCGCCGGAGCGCTGGGCTTCGTAGAATAAAAAGGATTTTTGCAGGGCTTCGCCGTAGTTAAATTGGCCTGCGGGTAGAGGGGTCGCCTGGGGAGGATTGGGCTGGGAAACATCAGGCTGGACGGGCTCAGGGGGCTGGAGCGGTGCAAAAAATGAAAAGAGCTGGGACTGGGGCACGATCGCCCGACTCTGGGACGGGCTTTCCCAGGACAATTTGACCGAGGCAGATCCCGTGCTCTCGAAGTATTCTAGGCGGATGTCGTAGAACTCATTCGCCTTGAGGGCGATCGCCCCTCGATATTCCGTTGCGCTCTGAGTCTTCCAGCCGTCAATCAATAATTTGCCATCGACCCACAGGCGTAGGCCGTCATCACCTGCCACAGAAAAGGTATAGGTTTCGGTGTGCTGGGCCAGCAGCTTGCCTGTCCAGCGAGCCGAAAAGCTGTCAGGGGCGAGTTGGGGAGCTGGCGAGCCGGTTTTCCAATCAAAGTTGACCGTTGCATCGGTGCGAACGAGGCGAGTTCCCGTAAAGTCCTGGTTGTCAAAATATTCTGCCTTCAGGCCATCGCCGTCGCCAGGAAGCGGAGGGGCCGTGGGTTCAGGAGCCGTGGGTTCAGGGGCCGGACTGGGCGAGGGTGCCGCCGGAGGCGTGGGGGTGGGAATGGGCGCAGGCGGGGGTGCAGGAGCACCGATCGGGCGACCGTCTAGCACAAAATCAAACGGCTTACCCGCCTGACTCGACGGAATATCGACATTAAAGCCGACCTTGACCGATCCCCCAGCCTTCACCGTGCTTGTCCAACTGACCTCACGCACAACGTAGCGATAGCCCTGGCCATCGGCGAGGGGAGCTTGGCTGACGATCGCCGCATTCCACACCTGGCGAAGCTTAAAGGGTGTTTTGAATTCGAAGGTCCAGCCGTTGAGGGGGCGATCGCTACCATTTTGGAAGGTCAAATATCCCGTGAAGCCGGTTCCCCAGGTCTGGGTAATGGCATAATCCACGGAGCCCTGGGCTAAAGCGGGAACCGGGGCCGGAGTGGGAACCGGAGCAGGCACAGGCGTCGGGGCAGGCACAGGCGTTGGCACGGGCACAGGCGTCGGAGCCGCCGGAGGCGTGCCGAGGGCGACGCCATCCAAAACAAACCCCGAGGGCTGCCCCGCCTGCCGGGACGGAATATCGACATTAAACCCAATCTCAACCGAGCCATTCACTGGCACGTTGCTTGTCCAACTGGCATGGCGCACCACGTAGCGGTAGGTGGGGCCATTGGGCGTGTCAATCCGGGTTTCCTGGATAATTTGCCCTGCCCAAAGCTGGCGCAGTTTGAACGGTGTCGTAAATTCAAACCTCCAGCCGTTCAGGGGTTGAGCCGTTGGATTTTTGAAGGTTAATGTTCCGGTAAAGCCGCTGCCCCAGTCATTGGCGATCGCAAATTTAACCGGAGTTTGAGCGGTTTCAAATACTGAACTCATGAATATTTTGCCCTTAAAAAGTCTGCACAAGGAGTAGATGGAAGCGTGCTGACTCGAAAACATCACCCGAAAACATCACCCGAAAACACCACTCGAAAACATCACTCGAAAAACATTATTCAAAACTCGAAAAAATCATTCGAAAAATGTCGATATAATGTCGATCGAAGCGTAAGAAAAATTCGACGCCCAAAGAGTTGGCCTCGGATATTTTTGCTTTTATGGTTTGCTTTATTTTTCGCGCTGAGATGAATATCTTGCGCTGGGATTATGGTTTGAGCTGCGACTAATTTGTTGCACTGTAATGAACAAGTTTCGCTGTGATAGCGATCGCAAACCGCGATCGCTATCACCCATAAACAGCTCAAAACAGGCTTTCCTCGCAGAAAAAGCAAGAGCCGAGCATCAAGAAAATCAACGCTAAAAATTAAAGTCTGTTGAACTTTTTAGCCAGTGCTAGAAATAAAATTTAGGTGGGGGCAAACCTAAGAAAATGCTCGGTTAGATCGCTTTTGTCCTGACTGCCATGGGCTAGCGATCGCCATCAGTAGATTGAATGCATAACCAATCATTGCAAAAGCTTTTGGCTTGGAGCGCAGCTTTTCACCCATCTCTTTATACTAACTATATGTAAGTGCCTTTTGTCACCTGAAAGATATACTCATTTTGAGTGTACAGAAATTTACGGATGAGGCCGTGTTTTTACATTTTCTTTGCAGTGATATCAAGTCCAGGCAAACGGACTGTGAACCCATAGAAAATAAACTGAGAACAAAAAACTGAGAACAAAAAAAACTGAGAACAAAAAAAACTGAGAACAAAAAACTGAAAATACAATTGTGAGCTAAGGATCAAGTTGCAGATTAGGATCTACCTTCGCTGGGAGCCACTCGGTCGCTCGAGCCGCTTGAACTCGGTCACCTCTAGCCTTAAGCTGGTATGGGTAGCCCATCAGGTATACAGCCGGTATACAAAGCGAGTTTAGAGATGTTGAACTTAAAAACGCTGAATAGCCTTGAAATGCTGAACAGCCTTGCCACGCTAGTCAAAACCCATTTTCCTGCGGCGGCAGTCAGCGCTCACTGTGATGGCCCTTGCGGTGTCTATGATCCTGCTTCTGCGCGGGTGACCGCCGAGGCGGTTTTATCGATGACCAAGAAAATCTTGGCGCTGGTTCCTCCGGCAGCTGGTGATGTCGCTGCTCAAGTGGCCTATCAAAATACGATGTCTCGCTACGTCGCGGTTAAAGAAGAGCAAGCCCAGAAAACCAAGGAAGACCTGCTCATCCTCTGGACAGATTATTTCAAGCCAGTTCATCTGGAAAAATACCCTGATCTGCATGACACCTTCTGGAAAGCGGCAAAACTCTGCTCGGCCTGCAAGGTTGAGGTGAGTTTGCAGCATGCCGAGGAGCTTATGGCCGCTGTGGAGAACATTCACACGATTTTTTGGGCCACCAAGGAACGCGAAGTTGCCTTTGTTAAGGCCAGCTAATGATCATTCCAGCCCATGATCATGCGAGCTGAGGACGATCGCTCGCAAAACCTTCCGGTGCCAGAGTTAACGCTCTGGCATTTTTTGTCTTGGTGTTTAGGGCGGCGATCGCGCCTTCGGGTGGTCAATCGCTCGATGTTGCCGGTGCTACAGCCGGGGGATGAGGTGCTGATTGATCCTCGTGCCTATGGGGATTGCTTGCCCCAGGTGGGCGATCGCGTCGTTGCTCTGCACCCTCACCAGCCCGGACTCAGAATTATCAAGTGCATCGCTGCCGTTCGAGATAGCGAATGCTTCCTGGTCGGCGAAAACCCAGCCCAAAGCTCCGACAGTCGGAGTTTTGGCTGGGTTCAGGTGGATCTTTTGCAAGGAAAAGTGGTCTGCCGTTTCGGTCGAGGACAAGTCTGAAGGTGAGCGCTACAAAAACCATCCGTAGCTATGTAGACCCTTACCCAATAAATTCACACCCAGATAGCAGACCCAAATCACTGCCAACCCCGTCGAGGCCAAAATCGCGGGTTTGCGACCTTGCCATCCCTGGGTAATGCGGGCATGTAAATATGCCGCAAACACCAGCCAGGTGATCAAGGCCCAGGTTTCCTTGGGGTCCCAGCTCCAGTAGGAGCCCCAAGCTTCATTGGCCCAAACCGCTCCGGCGATGATGCCGATGGTCAGTAGCGGGAAGCCCAAGCCGATGATGCGGTAGCTGATGTTGTCGAGATTATCCGCCAGAGAGAGGCGCTGGAGCGAGAGGGCGGGCGGGCTTTGAGATTCGGCCTGGGATTCGGTCTGGGATTCGGCCTGGGATTCGGTCTGGGATTCAGTTTGGATGATTTCGGTCTGGACAGGGGACTGAACCGATGCGATTACGGCGGTGCCGCCGCCGTCATGCTAAGAGGGCTAACACCTATGGAAATGTGCTCAGATTGGACGGCTGCGGGTTGGACGGCTGCGGAGCCCTGGGTCGAGGCGATCTGAGGTGCGAGACCACCCCTGCGAAATCCACCCGTACCAATCGAACTCCCCCGCAATTCGATCTCCTGACCTCGAGTGACGACCAGGAAGGCGATCGCCAGCACGGCCCCCACCATCAAGGTTGCGTAGCTCAGCATCATGATGCTGACATGCATCATCAGCCAGTTGGACTTGAGCGCGGGCACCAGCGGCGCAGAGGCCTGCATGTCCCCCGGCAGTGTCAGGGTGGCAAAGGCTGCGATCGCCATGGCTAGGGGCGAGGTGACCACGCCCACCCAGCGACTCTGGCTCATGGACTCGGCCACGAGGTGCATGGTGGTGATGCCCCAGGTGAGGAAAAACAGGGATTCGTAAAGATTGCTGATCGGGAAATAGCCCGCTTCAATCCAGCGGCAGGCCAGGAGCGTGGCGATGGTGAGATTGGCGATCGCCACCCCTGCTGTTCCCAAGCTCTGCAAAATCGAAAACCTTGGAAATGCCGCCCCCACCCAGTACACCAGCATCGTGATCAACAAAACGGCGAAGGACGCGTTATCGAGAATATTTTCTAGACCGACTAGGTTCATGCCACAAAATTCATACGGTCGCGAGGGGAAATGCGTTTGTGATCCCTCC
>JAAUOP010000123.1 GCA_012034805.1 Synechococcales cyanobacterium CRU_2_2
CTTGACGCGGTTTCTGGCGCTGGAGCCTCGGGATACGGAGGCCCAGGGGCAGCGGGCGTTGCTCTATGGCTATCAGGGACGCTTTGGGGAGCGATCGCCGATTATGAGGCGGTCTTCCAGGGCGGCAATCCTTCCCCCGACATTTTGCTCGGGGCGGCCCAAATTTATACCTACAGCGGTGACTTTGCCCGAGGCTTAGATTTGTTTAATCGCTACCGCGCGAGCGGCGGCGCGCTTGAGCAGAATGCGGCGATCGCCTACGCCCGCGCTCTGCGGGGCACCGGCAATGCCGCTGCCGCCACCCAGGTCTTAGAGGAGCAGCTCAGCAGTCAGGTCAATCGCACCGATGAAACCGCGATTCAATTGCGATCGGAGTTGGCCCAAAGCTATCTCGACGCAGGACGACCAGCGGATGCCCTGGCGCTGCTCGAGACCTTGCGGGGAAGGCGGGAAGCACGCTTGCCCCTGGCCCGTGCTCTGAATGAAATTGGCCAATCGCAAAATATTCCCGAACTGCTGACAGAGGCGGCGGGGCTCTATCGGGCAGAATTGCAAGAAACTTCCGCCCCTTCGAGCACACTGCTGCTCGAGGCGGCGGATGTCCTCAGCGGCATTCCGGCGGAGCGGGCCTTTGCGCGCCAGCTCTATGGCCAAATTGCCCAGGCGGAACCCAATAACCGGGTGGTGGTGCTCAAGCTCGTGGTGCTGGATGCGCAATTGGGCCGTATCGGCCAAACCGAGGCCAGCCAGCGGGTGTTGGCCCTGGTGCAGCCCTTGCCAACCCAACTGGCACAGCAGCGGGCGATCGCCCAAGCCCTCGTCCCGCTCGACCCCTTCCCCGAGCTGTTGCCCGTCTATCAGCAGCTGCTCGCCTCCAACGTCGAGGTTCCCTTTCTCAACTTTCGAGTGGCCCAACTGCTGATCGAGCGCAATGACTTTGTCCCGGCTCAGGCAGCGCTGGCGGCCTATCAAATGACGCCGAGTGGAGCCCAGGATCTGGCCCCGCAACTGCTCTATGCCGATATCGAACGGCGTCAAAACCGCCTAGAAGCCAGCGCCACCCGCTACATTGCCATTCTCAACACCGGCACCAACGACGAGGACATCCGGCTAGCTGCAATTCGAGGTCTAGCCGGGATTCGGCTGGCCCAGGGGCGTCCGGAGGATGCCCTGGCACTCTACGACCAGCTGTTGGCCAAACAGCCTGGGGATCTTCAACTCCAACTGGCTCGGGCGACGATCGCCTATCAGCAGGATTTGAGCACCGCTGCGGACGCGGATGCAATTCTGAATCTGTGGCTGGCGACCCGGCCTGGGGAAACGGTGCCAGAGCTTTATTCGCTGGCGGCGGCCCTGCCCACGGCCCGTTCGCGAGAGTCCTTGTATCAAACCCTCGCGATGAGCGACCCGACGTTTATTCCGATCCAGGCCCGTTGGGTGGAGGCCGTTGCCCTGCGCAATCGCTATGAGGGCCGAGCGTTGCTCGATCGGTTGGTGAATGACGCTCGGGCGGCGAGTCCCAATACACCCTTTTCCTACTTACTCGAGGCTCAGATCGCCCAGGCCCTGGATCAGCTCGATCGCTCGGGCCAAGCCTACGAGGTGGTGTTGCAGCGAGAGCCCTACAACGAGTCGGCCCTGGCAGGTTTAGCTGGGCTGCGGTTCCAACAACGTCGGCACGCGGAGGCAGAAACGCTGTATACCCGGCTCTTGACCTATCAACCGGGCAATCGCCTCGCCAGTCAATCCCTTGCAGAACTGCTGCTGGTGCGCGGGCGCAAGCTGGATGCCCTCGATCAGTTTCAAGCGCTCGATCGCGCTGCCGGAGTCCGCTCCACCACGACCGCGCTGCGGATGCGGCAAATCCAGGAGGATTTTTTACGTCAGCGCGGTTTCCAGCCTGCCTGGGAACGGTTTTAGTCGGGGTTCAGTCTAGGAAGTCTGAGGCCGGGATTTGAGAACCTGGGTCATTTGTGGCGTAATTTGTAGCGTAATTTGTGGCAAGATTTTGCTGCAAATTGCCCAAGTTTGTGAGATGACTGACGAGTGCGGCTCAACCTGACGGAAGATTCGATGACGCACCGCCGCAACAGCATGGCTTCAGAACGACGTAGGCTTGGCCCCAGACCGATGGGCAGCCTGCGTCCCGGCGTTCTGTGGATTGAAATTCTCTGCCTAGGCCTCCTGGGCCTGGGTAGCGGGGGCTGTCGCGATCGCACCCTCCCCCCCCCAACTCCCAGCCCCGACCCCAGCCTCAGCCCCAATCCCATCCTCAGTCCTAACCCCAGCCCCCAAGCCACTACGCCATCTCCACCGCCCCAAGATCCCTTCGCCCTCCTGCCGGGGGTTCCGACCGAGGCGAGCCCAGAACTCCTCCAGGAAAGCTGGCAGGCCTATCGCCAGCGCTTTATCCAAGCCGATGGCCGAGTCATTGACTGGGAAGCCGAGGGGCGATCGACCTCGGAAAGCCAAGCCTACGCCATGCTCAGGGCCGTGCTGATCGATGACCGAGAAACCTTCGATCGCACCCTCAAGTGGGGCGAGGACAATTTGCAGCGGCGGGCCGATAATCGCCCCGCTCAGACTGCCCAGGGCGGGGCGGGGACAAAGGCCACCCAGGGAAGCGCCGATCGCCTCTGGGCCTGGAAATGGGGCGCATTGCCGGATAATCAGTGGGGAATTCTCGATCGCAATTTTGCCGTCGATGCTGACATCGACGCCGCCACGGCGCTGATCTTGGCCGCCCGCCGCTGGAATGAGCCCGCCTACCTCACCCTCGCCCAAGCCAAACTCCAAGACATTTGGAATTTGTCCACCGTCGTCGCCAACGAAGCAGCCCCCCTCAGCGCCACCAATCGCCGCTATTTGCTGCCTGGCCCCAAGGACGCCTTCAAAAAAACCGATCGACTGATTCTCAACCCCTCCTACTACGCGCCCTACGCCTTCCGTCTTTTTGCCCAAGTGGACCCCCCGGCCCATTCCCCACGCGATTGGAACGCCTTGGCCGAAACCAGCTACGTCGTTCTGAACGGGACGGTGGCGCTCTCTCCGGTGGGCCTGCCGGGGGACTGGGTGGCGCTCGATCGCGATCGCCACACCTTCAGCCCCCTCCTGGACGACGAAGAGGCACTCACGACTCGGTTGACGACTCAGTATGCCTTTGATGCCTATCGGGTCTGGTGGCGTGTGGCGCTGGATGCCCAGTGGTTTGAAGCGGCGGCGGCGGAGTCGTTTCTACGGCAGAACTTGGTTTATTTGGCGGATCAGTGGCGATCGCAGCAGTCAATTCCGGCCCAACTCAGCCTCGCTGGCGATCCCCTGGTGGATTATGAAGCGACGTCCCAATACGGCATGCTTTACGCTGCCTTCAAACAGTTCGACCCGAAAATTGCCCAGTCGATGTTTCAACGCAAGCTCTTTCCCAGCTATCAAAACGGGCTCTGGGACGATACCTCTGCTTATTACAGCCAAAATCTAGCTTGGCTGGGTCTATTTCCCACGGAAACGCTTCCCCCACAGCTGCTTCAGCCCTAACGACTCGGATCACAACCTAACGGCACCAAGGGTCTGGTATTTTGGGGTCGGTCTAGCAACGCTTGCTGCATGGGCTGGACTGGACGCTCGCCCAGCGTAATGGCGGTTTACGACATCACGAAGTCTCTGTATAAAAGATCCAGCGGATTTAAGTATTTGCTCGGAACTGATTGCGAAGACAACGTTGAGGCTAGGCCAGGGGGGCTCTACAAACAATCTTGGCCATTCAATTGGCCATTCATCCTGCATCGGTTGCCCCCATGCGTCATGGTCTGCTGCATTTGGGAACCTTGATGTATACGGCCTCTTCCGGCAATGTTCATTTCCCTCAATGCACCCTTTGGGACCCTCTAGTTTATGAAGCGCCCTCCCCACCGGCCTCCTTTGCCGATAGTTTCCCAGCGTGTTTCCCAGCGTCGTCAATCCAGGTATTTGCGAAGTTTGCTACGGCTTTTACTCGTGGCCGGAGTGGGCAGCCTTGCTGTGCTGCCGCTGCTACCGATGTTTTTACCGATGACGTCTGGCGCGATCGCCCAGGAGGAGGGCGTGGAGTCCCAAGAGGACGCGCTGATTCGCGAATATGCCTTGCCGAGTGAGCCCCCTCCGGCCCCGGTCTATCGTCCGGCCCCAGCTCCAGAATATGATCCGGCCCCGGCTCCAGCACCCGATTATGGGGCAGCCCCCGAAGAACCTTACTACGCTCCAGAACCGGAGCCAGAATACGTTGCGCCAGATCCTGAGCCAGTGTTAGAGCCTGAATTTGTGCCCCCCGAACCCGTCTCAGAGCCAGATGTGCCGGACTCGGTGCTGCCCGAGACTGAGGCTGGAGCCCCCGCCGGAGCAGCAGGCTCCGCGAGCGGGACGAATCGCCAACCCGCCACAGCTCAGGCGAAGAAAACGCCCGAAAAGTCTGGGCCTCGCAGTCGTTACATCCTAGAATTTAACCGTAGCCCGATCGTGGGCAACAGCCTCAAAATGCAGGGCGTTTACTCAGAGCGCCGTTTGGGGTTTAATCGTCCGACCGCTTGGGACGTCAAATCTGTGCAAGCGCTGGTGCGCTATCAGCACTCCCCCGATCTCCTGGCCGATCGCTCGAACCTGACTGTGCGGGTGAATGGTACGAGCGTCGGCAGTGTTCCCCTCAATCAGAAAAAGTCTGAGATTGGCGAAGTGTTGGTCAATATCCCCGCCAATTTGATCCAGGACTACAACGAGATTGTTCTGGTTGCCCAGCAAAACAACGACAAGCGCTGTTCAAACCCAGCCGATCCGGCGCTTTGGACCGAAATTCTGCCAGACTCCAAACTCGTACTCGACTATCAGCCCAAGGCCGTAGCGCTGGCGTTTGACCACTATCCCTACCCCTTCTTTGACAAGCTGGCTCTGGATGCAAACCATTTGGCCTATGTGCTGCCCCAACGGACGGACTCGGCATGGCTGACTGCCGTTTCGCGCTTCCATGCGGGCATGGGGCGACGGGCCCAGTTCCGTCCGCTGGAGTCTCGCTTTGTTCGGCAAACTGCTGAGCTGGAATGGAACGAAAGCTTGGTAGTCATGGGCACACCTGAGGCGCAACCAGCGATCGCCTCTCTCAAGCAACTCCCCTTCAAGGTTGCTAAGGGCAAGCTTCTCGACGGTAAAGGTACCGCCCTCCCCAACGACGTCGGCGTGCTCATGCTCACAAGCCTCAACAACAGTGCCAACCCCGTCCTCGTCGCCACGGGCAACGGTCCCGAGGGCGTCCTCAAAGCGGTTCGCTTTCTCCAGGAAAAAGGCGGCGAAGCCATCGGCACCGGCCAAGGTATTTTGGTAACCGAGGACTCGCCTAGACCGACTCCCAAGGCCCGCGCTTGGCCAGGTCATTTGCCGACAGACGATAATTTCCGTCTGAGTAGTTTGAAACGTACGGATGGCGATCGCTTCCAAGACGTGACCGTGCGGACTTCCGCAGCCCCACCCGTGGAAGTTGACTTTCGGGCCTTACCCGATGATCACTTCCTGCGCGGCAACAGCATGGAACTCGTCTATAGCTATGGCCCGCAGCTCGACCCCCGCACTTCGAGCCTGGAGGTGGCGATCGACGATGTGACGATCGCGGGTAAGCGCCTCACCAACCTCAAAGGAGAAACTCACGCCACCTACAACGTCACCCTGCCCGAGGGCTTGCTCAAACCTGATTCCAAGTTGCGCGTCGGCTTCAACCTCAACCCGCGCAGCGGCTCCGACTGTGGCATCGTCGCGGATCGGCAGCTTTGGGCAACGCTCCATGGCGACACGAGTTTCCAGCTCAAGCGAGAGCAGTCGGTGGACTTGCCCAATCTCAAGCTGGCCCAGGTGGGCTATCCCTTTGCCGAACCCCAGGACTTGTCCACCACCACTCTCGTCATGCCAGACCAGGCCAGCCCTGCGGCGCTGGGGGTCATGCTAGAAATTAGCGAGCGGCTCGGACGCTTGAGTGAGTCGGAAGATATTCAACTGGAAGCCTATCTCGCCACCGCACTGCCAGAGGCGAGCCAAAACTCGGAGAACCTGATTGCCATTGGTGACCGCGATCGCTTTCCCCTCCCCACAGCCCTCGAATCCGGGAAACTCGCCCTGGGGAAAGCCTCGGCGCGCCAGCTCAAATCCAGCGGTACGGCCATGCAGACCCTGACCGATCGCCAGGGGGTGATCAAGCAAATTATTTCCCCCTGGAACAAAGACCGGGTCGTTTTGGCCCTGGCTGCCCAAACGGACAAGGGTCTGGATACGATTCAGCAGATTTTGAAGAACGACACTTGGTTTTTCCAGCTTGACGGCGACACAGTTTTGGTCAGCGCCAATGGGGATAACCCGTCCCCCTACGACCCAAAAGCCTACGAATTTGAGATTTTGAAAGACAGCAAAACCCGCCGGTTCGAGCAGGTCAGTCTGCTCGGGAAAGCCTCTCGTTTTGTCCAAGAACGCTGGTTTGTTTTGCCCACAGCAGTGGTTTCCCTGGCACTGCTGATGTACGGTATTTCCCAAATCTCCCTCAAGCGCATTGGCGACGGAGGTTCAAAGTAAGCTATGAACTTTTCTTCGAATAAATCCTCCGCTGGCGAATCCTCCGCTGACCGATCTTTCTCCGACCCGTCCTCGGCAGTCAGCGCTGCGTCTGAACCCGCCTTCGAGTCCCCGACTCCGTCCCTCCGTGCCGTGAAGCGATCGGGTCTGGCTGGGCTGCTGGTAGATGGTCTACCACATTTGGTGGAATCCGGGCTGGGCAAGCTTCCCGCCCCGTTGCTCTGGGCTATTTTTGGTTTGTTGATCGTCCTGTCGGTGCCGCTGATGGTCACCACCGTCCCGGTCTGGCAGCAAGCTGTGCTGGCGTTGGCGATGGTGCTGGTGGGGTGGGCCGTAGTTCAGCTCGAGCAGAGCCAAGGGGACAAAAAGGCCAGTGAGTATCTGCATTTGCTGATTATTTGGCTCAGCGCCATGACAACGCTGCGCTATCTCTACTACCGCACGTCCTACACGCTCAAGCTTGACAACTGGGTCGATGGCATTTTCAGTATCTTGCTCTATGCAGCAGAGCTGTACGCGATTATGACGCTGTTTTTGTCCTACTTTCAGACGCTGAAATTGCGCGATCGCAAACCCATCGACCTTGCCGCCTTCCCCAAGGAACAATGGCCCACGGTCGATATCTACATTCCTACCTACAGCGAGGATGTGAGCATCGTTCGTAAAACCGCCCTGGGTGCCCTAGCCATCGACTACCCTGAGGCCAAAAAACGGGTCTATGTCCTCGATGATGGTCGTACCGAAAAGTACCGGACTCGCCGCGAGAAACTGCGGCAAATGTGCGAAGAACTCGGCTGCGACATGGTCACCCGCGACAACAATGACCACGCCAAGGCCGGGAATATCAATAACGCCCTCAAACAAACCCAGGGTGATTTGGTGCTGATCCTCGATTGTGATCACATCCCCTCACGCCAGTTTCTCAAGCATACCGTGGGCTTTTTCTTTGATGCCAAAGTCGCCCTTGTCCAGACGCCCCACTGGTTTTATAACCCTGACCCCTTCGAGCGCAACTTGCTCACCGGCGGACGGGTTCCTGTCGGTAATGAGCTGTTTTATAAAGTGCTCCAGAAGGGCAACGACTTTTGGAATGCAGCGTTTTTCTGTGGCTCCGCTGCCGTCATCCGCCGGGACTATGTGCTTCAGGTGGGCGGCATCGCGGTCGAAACCGTCACGGAAGACTGCCATACATCCTTCCGGCTCCATTCCCTCGGCTATGAGTCGGTTTACTACGACAAAATTATGATCGCGGGCTTGGCCCCGGAGAAATTTTCCTCCTACGTGGGTCAACAAGTACGCTGGGCGCGGGGGATGGCCCAGATTCTGCGGCTGGAGAATCCGCTGTTTAACCCTAAGCTGAAGCTGTCGTTGCCCCAGCGGTTGTGTTATTTCAGCGCGACCTCGCATTTTTTCTATGGGTTTCCGCGCTTGATGTACGCGATCGCCCCTACCCTCTTTCTGCTTTTTAGCATCAACCCGATCAAAGGTCTGGGCCTAGAGACCCTGGCCTACGCCCTGCCCCACATTGTCCTGTCCACCTACGCCAATTTCATCCCCTACAAAAATGTCCGGTTCTCGTTTTGGAACGAGATCTACGAATTTGCCATGTCTTTCCAGGCAGGCATCGTGACCTTCTTGGCCTTGGTCAACCCGGATCTGGGGGATTTTAATGTCACCAATAAGGGCGAAACCATTACCGAGCGGACCTTTGACTGGGAGTCCTCTCGGGCTTTAGTGGTGGTTGCGGTGTTGGTGTTGGCTTCGCTGCTGGTGGTGCCACTCTGGCTCGTGCGCCGCCCAGAGGATACTGAGGCCGTCTTGATCAACGCCTTTTGGAGTTGTTTTAATCTGATTTTGCTGGTATCGGCCTTGCTGGTCGCCTTCGAACAGCCCCAGCTGCGGGTGGCTCACCGACTCGAGCGTCAATTGCCTGCCACACTCTACAGCCCAGATCAGACCCTGACGGGGACGACGGTGGACATCAGTGAGACCGGCTGCCGCGTCAGTCTCGACAGTTGGCCCAACCTGCCCGACGAGGTGGAGCTAGAGCTGCGAGGCGATTTTGGGGCAAGGGCCTTCATCAACGGTCGGATTGTGCGGGCCGTACCGAGTAGTGAGAACCAGGTGATTCTGGCCATCGACTTCATGGATTTGTCTCCGGCTCAGCAAGATGCCCTCAGCATTGCGATCTACTCCGACGTCTGGGAGTGGTATTCCCAGCATCGTCAGGATGTCGATCGCCCCCTGGACTCGTTTCGGTTCATTGCAACTAGCATGATGCGATCGCTACAACCTGCCCGGCCAGCGGTCAGCCAGCGGATGCGAAAGCAGGTGCAAGCTGCGGTGCAGCTCTATTGGGAGGGCAATTTTTATGGCGGTGTGGCACGGGAAATTAACAGTCGATCGCTGCGGGTTGAGCTGCCCACCGCCTCTGACCACCTCAAGCTCATGGGAGATTCGGGGGCCTTGGTGGGGTTGCTGCTGAGCCAGGATGCGGATGAGCCGATGCCAAGCCGACTGCTAGCCCAAGTGGTTCAGGTCGAGCAAATGAATGATGCCTACGGCAGCCGCATGGCGGTGGAGCTCAGTTTCCCAGAACAGGTGATGGATCGACAGCGGCCCAAGATTCGCAGTCTGCTGCGAACGCTGCAATAAGTTGCAATTCATAGGCCGACCCAGCCCCCTAAGGGACTGGGTCGTTGGGTTTGAGATAGATTGCGCCAGAGATGAGCGTTAGAGCCACGCAGAGCCAAAACAAGGAGGGGCCAATGGGGGAGAGTTGGGCGGGTAAGGGGGCGATGAGGATGGCGATCGCCCCAATCTGGCTCACGGTTTTGAGCTTACCCCAAAGATTCGCGCCCGAAATCTTGGGCTGACTGACGCGCCAACCGGCGATCGCGATCTCCCGACTCAGGATCAAAAACACCCCCCAGACCGACACCTCACCCAAGGACACCAGGCTGAGCAGCGGTCCCATCACCATGAGTTTGTCCACCAGGGGATCGAGAAACTTGCCTAAATCTGTCACCTGGTTGAGGCGTCGCGCCAAATAGCCATCGAGCCAATCCGTCGCCGCAATCACCAAAAAATCCCAAACGGCCACCAGCGGGAAAAACTGACCTGGGGCTGGAGGCCGTAAATGACGAAGGGAATACCCACCAAGCGCGACAGCGTGATCCAGGTCGGTAGATTAATCGTTTTAAAAAGCGTATTAGAACGTGTGTTAAAAAGCGCCACGGCGACTCAGGACAACAGAAAAGGTCTTGACAATCAATAGCATGTCATAGGTTACCGACCATTTTTTCTGATAGGCCAAATCGAAAGCCACCACCTCTTCAAAATCCGAGACCGATGAGCGACCGTGGACCTGCCATTCACCCGTGATACCCGGCTTGACCTGAAGCCGTTGCCAGTGGTGCCGCTGATACTGCATGACTTCGCTAACGGTGGGGGGTCGGGTGCCCACCAGGCTCATCTGCCCCATCAGCACATTCCAAAACTGAGGGAGTTCATCGAGGCTGGTCTGCGCAAAAAACGACCGATTTTGGTGATACGCGGATCGCAGTTATTCTTGAAGATGTTCCCTTTGGCTTGGTTAGCAACCAAATGCTGTAGGCGATCCGCTTCGGGAATCATGGAACGAAACTTCCACATGCGGAAGGGCTTGCCATTGAGGCCACAGCGCATCTGGCTGTAAAAAATTGGCCCCTTACCATCCTTGCGAATAGCGAAGACAATCCAGGGTAGGAGCAGAGCAGTGGTGCCTAGACCGACCAGGGCTCCGGCAATATCAATCAGACGCTTGAGTCCATTTTCGCACGAAGGGTGCAGCACGACGGGATCTACAGACGAATCTACAGAGGAGGCGGCAAGACTCAGGGGACTGACCGATGGAGTGCGTTGATTAGGATTGGGAGCCCGACTGATAAACACGGTAACCGTTACTCTCGTTTCAATGGGTGCATGAAAATGGCGGCATGAGCAATCGATACATGGGTCGGTGGGTTCATCTTCCCTTTAAGGCAAAAGATTCTTGTATCTAAGCGGAGATAAACTACCTGTGGCCTCAATGGTATTGGCGCGTTTGTGGAACCACCAAGGCTCGGTGGAGCAATTTTCAGAATCTTTAACTCAGGCTGAATCTGTATGAAGCTAGCCAGTTGAATGCCAGAGCCAACCGGAGCAGAAGGCCATGGGCCTGAGGGGAGGTCTCGGTTTTGTTTCGCATTTCTGGGGCGGTTTCTGGGGCGGTTTCTGGGCGCTAGCGTTGACGAGGAGCCTGCTGGAGGATAATGGGCAGGAATCCGTTGGCGATCGCCCTGCAATTCCCGTAACCTCACGCAAACTCATCTCCGTCTGTCTCCCCCGCTTGCCTTCCTTCCGATGTCTTTCTCCTTAAAGCTATGACCATCACGCCTGAATCCGTCGAGCATCTCTTGGCTTCTGAGCAGTTTAGCGATCGCCTCAGCGCTCTCAATCACCTGCGCCAACTCGAGCCAGCCGTAGCGTTCCGATTGATCCGTCCGGCCCTGACCGATGCGAATGTGCGGGTGCGCTACGCGGCGGTGAGCCAGGTGGCGACACTGGGGGCGCAAGATCGAGAGCTGGCCCTGGTGCTGCTGCGCGATCGCCTCATCCATGATCCCGAAATTGATGTCAAAGCAGCGGCAGCGGATGCGCTATCGGCGCTCAAGCTGCAGGAAGCCTTTGGAGATTTAGAACAGGTCTATCGGGGGACAAACGAGTGGCTGCTGCAGTTCAGCATTATCGCCGCTCTGGGGGAAATGGGCCATCCAGATGGGTTTGCGCTGTTGGCGGAGGCACTGGGGTCTCAGACGGAGCTGGTACAAACCGCTGCGATTACGGCGATCGGTGAACTCGGCGATGAACGGGCAGTGCCCCTGCTACTCCCGTTTGTGCATCACGACGATTGGCAAATGCGGGCGCGGACGGCCCAGTCGCTGGGGAATTTTAAGACCTCTGCCCCTGCCCAGGAGGCTTTGGCAAAGCTGGCGCAGGATGACATGGAAGCGGTGGCCCAGGCGGCCCAGGCGAGTCTTTCTTGAGAGCTGTTAGCCCTGGGTAAGGCGCTCGATGATTCGGCCTGCAAAGTCTTCGCCGCTAAACTTTTCGGCATCTCGCAGCCCGCCAGTACTAAACACATTAATCTCCACCAGCTGACTGCCGATGAATCCAGGCCCGCGAGGAAAAGTCCGTCTTTGACCAGCTTGGGGCCGATAGCGGCGATCGCCCGACGCATTTCCTCGGTGACGACACCCGGTTTTGCATGGCCCCCAGCATGGAGATTGCTGCGGAAATCACCAGAGCCAGGAACACGCTGGATGGCCGCAGGATGACCGTTGATTTCCAAGACTTCGCCGTTCAACACCACGACGCGGGTATCTCCGGCTTCGGCACCGGGGATACAGCGTTGGGCCATGACCAACCCCTGGCGCAGAATCACGTCGATGATTTGATTGAGGTTTTTGTCTTGGGCAGACGAGACCCAGAACACGTCGTGACCTCGGGTGCCCTGAAGCGGTTTGAGGACAGCGGCAGTGTCGAGACCTTGAATAAAGTCCAGAATTTCAGCACGGTTTTGGCTGACGAGGCTGCGGGGTCGGGTGAACTCGGGCAACTCGAGCAAATACAGCTTGGTGGCAGCGCGCAAGAGTCCGCTGGGATCGTTCAGGACACGAACGCCCTGGTCTTGGCAACGGTGGGCGAGGCTGAGGGCGAAGCTGTGGGCAGCGGCGCGGGCAAGGTCGCGGGCAGGATTGGTGCGCATCAAGAGGAGATCGGTATCGGCCAGGGGTTGGCGTTTGGGCGGGGCGAGCGGCTGTGCCAAACGCTGCAGAGTCGTCCCTGGTTCTAGTACGCGAACCTGCGCCCAAGGCTGACCCTCTGGGCCACAGGACAAATCCCCCACGCCCACCAAGCCAACGCTGTGGCCCCGAGCCACGGCGGCGGCAATCAACATCGCGGTGGTTTGAGAGGGCTGAATATCAGTTGCATCATTGACTAAAAAGCGAATCCGCGTCGGCATGTTCATCGGCATGTTCATGGGAGAAAATTGAAGGATAGCCCCAAAAGTAGCTAGCCATGTCTTCTGAAGACCAAGAACGATTGGAATCTCAATGTAGCCGAGAGGGTCTACAGGTCTCTCGGGCGCACCTGCATCGAGCGGCGATCGCCCTAGGCAGCAATTTAGGGGACTCAGCAGCCACGCTGCGGGCGGCTTGCGATCGCCTGCGGGAGCATCCAGCGATCGCCCTCCAGTCCTGTTCGTCTCTGTATCGAACCCCAGCAATCGGTCCACCCCAGCCGGACTATGTGAATGCTTGTGCGGTCGTGGAAACGGAATTGGGGGCGATCGCCCTGCTGGAGGAATTGCAGGCGATCGAGCAAGCCTTCGGGCGACAACGACTGGAGCATTGGGGGCCGCGCACGCTGGATTTGGATCTGCTGCTGTACGACCACGAAATGATTCACCACCCTCGCCTGCAGGTGCCCCATCCGCACATGACCGAGCGCGGCTTCGTCCTGCTCCCCCTCGCCGAAATTGCCCCACCTGGGTGCATCCTCTCACCCAGAAAAGCATCTTAGACCTGCGGCAGACGCTAAACTGTGCAGAGATTCGAGTGGTGTAGGGTGATTTAGATGTCTGTTTCGCAAGGTCCGATCGAGCCCAAAATGCCTGCTCAGCAGTTGCATCAAACCCTTGCCTACCGGGGCCGTAAGTTCGATTTTGAGGTCAGCCAGCTCGAATTGCCCAATGGGGTTCAGACCACCGGTGAATGGATTCGCCACCCCGGCGGTGCGTTGGCGGTGCCCGTCACCGCCGACGGTCGGTTGTTGGTGATTCGTCAGTATCGCTTCGCGGCCCAGGGCTGGTTGCTGGAGTTCCCGGCGGGTACATTGGAAATTGGCGAAGATCCCGAGACAGCAGTGCGCCGGGAACTTGAGGAAGAGACGGGCTATCGGGCCAAAACTTGGCAAAAGTTGGGCGAGTTTTTCCTGGCTCCGGGCTACTCTGATGAGGTGATTTATGCCTATTTGGCCCAGGACTTGGAACGACTAGAAGCGCCGCCCGCCCAGGATGAGGACGAGGATATTGAAGTGCTGCAGATGACGCCAGCGGAACTAGAGGCGGTGTTGCGATCGGGCCAAGCGATCGACTCCCGCATCGTCACGGCCTACTGGCTGGCCAAGCCCTTTTTATAAGGTTTTATAAAGCTTTATAAGGTTTTCTCCATGGCACTGACTCGCGAGACGCTGGTTTCAGAACAGTTGCAACAGATGGTTCGGCAAGCCCCGGAACTGTTGCCCTACCTATCAGCACCGCCGAACTGCAGGCTTCGATCGCCCAGACCCTAAGCCAGAAGCCCAACCAGGGCGACGTTGGATTTTGCCTATGGTTCT
>JAAUOP010000274.1 GCA_012034805.1 Synechococcales cyanobacterium CRU_2_2
AAGCGCAACCCTTATTCTTCCGTTCGGAGGTTTGCAAGAAGAGGGTGTTGATGAGAAAAAGAACGTTTGCTCTTTCCGCAAAACCCTTTCTGTGTCTGCATTTTAACCACTTGTGGGTAAGGCATAGATTTTATTCAGGCGTTGCTGAATTCCAGTATGAATCTGTCAATCAGGACTTTCAATCAGGATTTTGCAACAGCCGGATGAACCGCTGTTTGTCCCTACGGCAAATATTCCTGACGTTAACGACACCTTTATTCAAGCTGACAGCACTCGTAAACCTGGGCACCCCCTTGTCCAGGGGGTGCCGACGCTCAGATTCTGCCGAAGCTCAGATCGTGCCGGACAGCAATCGGTTGGCGGTGGGCTGCAGTGGGGCTTGGCGAGCATCTATGGTCACAAAAATACCTGTTGCCTTAACTCCCTTCTGCGGTGTTTTTGGGGGTGTTAGTTTCAGAAAGACTTGTCCCGTCGCATCCGGCTGAAACTCGCCGCAGGGCAGCACCTCACCATTGGCCATCTCCAGCCACATGCGATAGACCTGATCCGGAGGCAGGGGGGGCAAATTGCCAAAAGCGACAACGACCTCCTGCCACTGACCAGGGGTAAACAGCAGGGTGCCCGAGAGGCTGGCGTCCGCGTTTTGTAGGGCCACAAGGCGGCTCTTGGGGCGCTGCAGGATACTGGCAAGGCTGGGGATGAGCGGGTTTGGGGTGCTGTTGCGGGCGATCGCCTCGGAAGCCTGCGTCGCAACTGTCAACTGGTTTCTCAGTCGGAGATTATCTAAGCCTAGGGCGATCGCCGCTAGGGCCGCGATCGCCGCAATCAGCTTCACCCAAGGGCTCGGATAAAGTGAAGTCGCTGGCGGGAAAGGCGGTTGGGGCAAATCAGCGCCGGTGAAAGATAGATCCAAAGTTCCGGAGGCTGGAGTCTGCTCTGGTGGTTGAGTGGCGGCAAAGGCGGCCATGAGCGATCGCCTACAAATGCCGAAGGGGTCAAGATTTCTAGAGCCAAGGGCAGGCGGTGCAAACTGGTTTGCAACTGGCTCACTTCCGCTTGCAGCGCCTGGCTTTGACTCAGCTTCGCCTCAAACTCAGCCCGCTCTGGGGCCTCTAAATCGCCCAGAACATAGCCTGCGGCAAGGTCTTGCTCTTCCGAGGAGAGGGAAGGAAGGTCAGAGCGTCGGTCTGCCATTAGTGTTCACCTCTCCAAGACAGACGGATCAAGGACAGACGGATCAAGAACGTACAGGCCCAGTTAACTAGCATCATTCAACAGTTGGCGAAGTTTGATTAACCCTTGACGGGCGTGGGTTTTGACCGTGCCCAGGGGAAGCGTGAGTTGCTGAGCAATTTCGGTCTGGCTCAGCCCTTGATAGTAACTCAAGCTCAGGACTTGACGCTGGGGTTCCGAGAGCTGGGCGAGGACGGTTTTGAGCTGTCGTTGCTGCTCGTCATGGGTGGCGTAATCGAGGGGGGTCGAAGCGAGGGGAGCCGCATCGACGGTGCTTTGCAGCCGCTGGAGCGATCGCTGGCGAGTCGCCCGCTGGCTGAGGCGATCGAGGGCGCGGGAGCGAGTCAGCACACTGAGGTACGTGCCCAAAGATGCACGCTGGGCATCGAATTTGGGCGCTTTCCAAAAAGACAAAAAGATGTCCTGGGTGAGGTCTTCGGCCTCTTCGGCGCGGTCTAGGATGCGATGAGCCAAGGTATACACCAATCGACTGTATCGATCATATAAAACCCGTAGCGCACCGGCATCGCCTTGACGGAGGCGATCGCACAAGTCAGCGTCAGCAAGCGACGATAGGGGATCAACCATGAACGGATCATCAGGTTTCGCGGCAGTTAGGCAAACCGCGTCGCGGTGGTTATCAAGGGAATAGATTGAGATCGCACAGGTTACACATCCAGACATTCGATCGGGGCATCACGATTAGCCAGTTGCCTGGCGATATTGTAGTTGAGTTCGACGCGTCTTCGACAGCTCTACCCCTCATCCAATACTTAGATGAGGGGTAAGGTAAACAATCAACAACCAAGCCCGGCGATCAAGCTCGGCGATCAAACCCGACATGGGACAAAATCACTTACACAGGCACTTGCACAGGCACTTGCACAGGCACTTGCACAGGCACTTACACAAGCGTGAAGCTTTGGGCACCAAAGTTCGCTTGATTACCAACATTAGTCAGGCTGGTGAGATTCGCTAAAACACTAATTGGCCCTCCATCGCCCAGGTTTTCAGAATAAACAAGGCGGCTGATTCCCAGCGTTGTATTAAAGTAAACAAAGACGCCAGCCTCGGCATCAATTGCCTGGTTATTGTCGATCGCTCTGGCCGCTGCCGCCGCGTTGGCAAAGCCATCGGTCAACACCAACACATTGCCATCGGTCAACTGGTTGGACAGGCCCGAACGGAAGTGAATGGAGTTGATGCCGAGGTCGTGGCCATCGAGGGCGAACTGGTCATGACCTAAGGTAAAGTCGGTAATAATATCCGGGCGATTGAGGGCGACAATGCCGTTGGGCGTGGCAGCGGCGATACCGTTGGCGAAGGGGTTGCCGTTGTAGAGGAAGCGATCACGCCCCCCTGCACCCGTCATCGTATCCACACCTTCACCCCCCACAAGCAAATCATCAACCTGACTGCCCAGCAGCCGGTCAGCACCACTGCCCCCGAAGGCTTCTACCCGAACATGGCTTCCCTGGGCATCAAATAAATCATCGCCTTCTCCCCCGTCAAACGCAATTTTGTGGATACCAGTTCCCCCGAGGTTCCCAATAATAAAACTGTCATTGCCACCGTCGCCACTGACATCAAAGGCTTCTGCCGTGTCAACAGTTAAGGTGAAGGAGCCGACACCCGTCTGTCCGTCTAAACCCACGCGAGTAAAAATTGCACGATGACCGTCGGCTTCCAGGGTAAAGTTATCACCTCGGGTGACGGAACCATCCACCTCAATGGTGTCGTAGTCAGAGCCACCACTCATGATGTCGCTGCCGTCACCATCATCCCAATCTAAAACATCATTTCCCGCTCCGCCAGACATAAAATCATCGCCTTTGTCCCCAGCCAAAAAGTCATCGCCGGAGTCGCCGAATAACCAGTCATTGCCTAAGCCGCCTGCGATCGTATCGTTGCCGCGTCCGCCAAAGATGACATCGATGCCATCAGTGCCCGTAAGATTGTCGCCGAAAACAGTTCCGAGAATCAGGGTCAAAGGTGCCATGATTTGCGTTCTCCTAAGTTGAGGTGGGTGAGATTGAATGACCGTTTTGTGGGTCTGTAGGAGATACTGAGTTCGCTTGCGATCGGATTTAAGCCCTAGGGATGATGTGAGAGCAACTAATGGTTGGGATTCAGTTGAGCAGAGCTTTTTGTGCGCTAAATATTAACTCTTGAAATAAATCTTGCAAATGTGAATTCGACGAGATCAGCACCATTAGGTCTCTTACATGCAAAAAACAGCCCTCATCCCCCAGCCCCTTACTCCCAAAATGGAGAAGGGGAGCCGGATTCAAAGTCCGTCTCCCCTGGTGGGTGAGGGCTTTTGTTCGTCCGGCTTTTGTTCGTCCGGCTTTTGCTGAAACTCAGCAACGTACAAAACTGGGGCGATCGAGCGATCGCCCCAGTCGGGAAACAGCCACTCGCTAGGGCGACGTGCAGGTGTCGCCAGAC